>CAYNBB010000037.1:0-18235 GCA_964395655.1 uncultured Azospirillaceae bacterium
TAGTTTCAAATTTCTTAATAAGGATAATCCGTTATTCAAAAATAAAAAGGACTTTTACCGACTTACCGACAAAAAATCCTTTTTTCTAATAAAAAGAATAAGGATCGACGTCTGTTTCCGCCCGCACGCCGCCGGGAATACGCACCCGTTTCAGCCACTCGCGCAGAACCTCCTGTATCTTGACGTTTTTTCCCGTTTTCAGCAGCAGGCGGTAACGATATTTGCCGCGCAGCATAAAAATCGGCGCCGGCGCCGGACCCAGCGTTGTGATGTCGGCGTTGTTAAAAGCCGCCTGCCCCAGCAGGATGGCCGTTTTCTCGGCGTCTTCCCTTTTGGCGCCCGACACGATGACCGACGCCAGCCGACCGTAAGGCGGCATTTTCAAAATCCGTCGCGTCTTTTTCTCCAGCGTCAAAAAACTCTCGGCATCATTGGCCGCCAAAGCCTGGAGGACGGCATTTTCCGGATACAGCGTCTGCAAATAAACAGTTCCTTTTTTCTCGCCGCGGCCGGCTCGCCCCGAAACCTGCGACAACAATTGAAAAGTACGTTCGCTGGCTCGTAAATCGCTGCCCATTAACCCGAGGTCGGCATCAACAATTCCGACCAGAGTCAAAGCCGGAAAATGATGGCCTTTTGCCAAAATCTGCGTACCGATGAGAATATCAATTTCACCTTTTTCCATTTCTTCTATGACGGCGGAAACTTCTTTAAAATTGGTCGTAAAATCGCTGGACAAGACTTTCACTTTTGCCAGCGGAAAACGGTATCTGACTTCTTCGGCTACCCGTTCAACCCCCGGACCGCACGCGGTCAGGCCGCTTTCGGAATGGCACTCCGGACATTCTTTGGGAATGGGGATCATATATCCGCAATGATGACAGACGAGCCTGCCTGCGTTGCGATGTTCAGTCAGCCATGCCGTACAGTTAGGGCATTGAATACGATGTCCGCAGTCCCGGCAGATAATCAAAGGCGCATAACCGCGGCGATTCAAAAACAGCATCGTCTGCTCGCCTTTTTCAAAATTGTTTTTTATCTGTTCGACCAGAGTCGGCGCCAACCACGATACTCCCCACGAACCGCGCAACGGCTTGTCGGTTTTAAGGTCAATAATCTTAATTTCCGGCAATACGGCTTCGGCATAACGACTGGTCAGACGCAGCTCGTCATACTTGCCGTTCTCGACATTGGCAACAGTTTCCAAATCCGGTGTCGCCGTTGACAGAATAACCGGTATCTGCTCGAATTTTGCACGCATGACAGCCATGTCGCGCCCCTGATAATTAACAACGTCTTCCTGCTTAAAGGATTGGTCATGACTTTCATCAACGACAATCAACCCGAGATCGGCATACGGCAGAAACAATGCCGAGCGAGCCCCGATAACGACCCGTGCTTCCCCTTGAATAACAGCTTTCCAGGTATCCACCCGCTCGTTGTTACCGAGCGCCGAATGCCATTTGGCCGGCTTCACGCCGAAACGTTTTTCAAAACGTCCGAGCCATTGCGATGTCAGCCCGATTTCCGGAACCAGAATCAAAACCTGCTTGCCCTGCCGGAAAGCCTCTGCCACCGCTTCAAAATACACTTCTGTCTTGCCGGATCCGGTCACACCGTTCAACAGCGTCACCCGGAAACCGCACCCGACTTTCCTGACCAATTCGTCGGCTGCGTCCTGTTGTTCACGCGTCAGTTTAACTTTTTGAAAATCAGGCACCGGCGGCACAAACTGCCGTTTGTTTTCAATCAACACCGGACGCAAAACCCCGGCGTCAATCATTGCCTTGATAACGCTCTGCCCCACTCCGGCGCCGGCAGCAATCTCCTGCCGGTTAAACGGCATGGCTTTCAAAAAATCCATAACCCGCCAGCGCGCATCGGAATTTTTAAGCTTGGCCTCAGCCAGCGTCTTGCCCGAAAGCTCATAAAGAACAGACATCTTGGGATCATCAAAAACCTGCCGCACGCTCAGGACCATGCGCAAAACCAGTCCCGTAAACGCCATGTTGTAGGCCGCCACAAATTCAATAAATTTCATCAATTCAACATGCAAGGGAGGAAAATTGATTCTTTCCGTTACCGGTTTGATTTTACTGTCATCCAACCCGCAGCTTTTGCCTTTTTTCCAAACAACGCCGACTTGCACCTCGCGCCCGAACGGCACGCGGACAATTTCTCCCAATTGTGCGTCATCATCAATCTGATAATCAAACGGCTCATTAAACGGCAAAGGCAGCAACACACCGACAATCATTATTCTCTCCTCTGCCGCTTATCATAACAGGCAGTTTTATATTCTCAAACCTCATTCTGCTTTACACACAAAATTTTACAAAAAAAAGAGTTTTGACCCTAGGGTCAAAACTCTATTTCCAGCAGAGAGAGTAACATCAATGCGGCAATGGCAATTACAAAATAAATCTTTTTTATTTTAAATTTATTTTAACTCTCATCCGACACAATGCAGTTATGAAAACAGAAATCCGCTATAAAGCCTCCTCCGAAGTTGTTGAGCAAATCCGCCGCTGGCGAAACTGGCTGGCCGCCGAACGGCGTTTTTCGGCGCATACGGTTGACGCCTACGTGCGAGACCTGAACATTTTCTTTAATTTTTTAAGCGATTATCAGCGAAGCCTGCCGACTCTTGCCGACCTGCAAAAGATAGGAATCCGCGGATTTCGTGCCTTTTTGAGCGCGCGCGCCGACAAACATGTCGAAAAGACTTCCGTTGCCCGAGAAATATCCAGCCTTAAAAATTTTTTCAAATATCTTGCCAAACAAAACATCGTCAACAACAGCGCCGTCAGCATCATTTCTTCGCCGCGCCGACCTCAAACGCTGCCCAAGGCATTAGATGTCGATCAAACGCTCAATCTTCTGGACGTTTCCGGAAATTTTGCCAAAAAAGAATGGCAGGGGCTTAGAGATGTCGCCGTTTTTACAATACTTTACGGATGCGGTTTGCGAATTTCTGAAGCCCTGTCACTCAATCGCGGTGATATCGACCATAACGATTTCCTGAAAATTAAAGGTAAAGGCAATAAGGAACGTCTGGTCCCCCTCCTGCCCGTTGTTGTTGAAAAAATTAATGCCTACCTTGCGGCCTGCCCCTATGACATCAAAAACGGCGAACCGTTGTTTCTGGGAGCAAGAGGCGAGCGTCTGAGTCCGCGCATCGTACAGCGAACCTTGGAAAAAATACGGGCTTATCTGGGCCTTCCCGATACGTTGACGCCCCATGCTCTCCGCCATTCTTTCGCGACTCACCTTTTGGCTGAGGGAACAAATTTGCGCGCTATTCAGGAATTATTGGGTCATTCGTCCCTCTCGACGACCCAGCGCTACACCGATGTGCAAATCGAAACTCTTCAAAAAGAATATCAACAGGCACATCCGTTGGAAAAATAAACCGTAAAGCAACAAAAAAACCGGCTGTTCATTAGCCGGTTTCCTTTTATTGCGTCCAGAGATTACTTCAATTTTTTCTCAACGAACTCTTCATGCTTTTTCGACTTCTTGTCATATTTTTTCAAAGTCAGCTTTTCCGGATGAGTTCTCGGATTTTTCTCTGCCAAATAAAATGTACCCGTACCGGCGGTACTTTCCAATTTTACTTTTACTTTAATTGCTTTTGCCATTGTCTTATACTCTTCTTTTCAAATTTAAGATTCACAACATTTAGGCGTACTATACATTTTTTTTGCCCGCTGTCAACTAGAATCTCAACATTTTTTATAATTCCAGCAATCTCGCCGCCGCTTTAAGTTCAAGTTCGGTGTCCTCGCGCGATTCGCTTTTGCAATCCGGAACTTTGCCGATTGCCAGCAAGTTGTCGACATTTTTGCTCTCGGGCATTTCAAAGGTACAAATGTCGGGAACAATTCCCTTGCCATCCAACCGGCGCCCCGACGGCGTATAAAAATAAGCGCTCGTCAAAGACAAAACGCCGCCCGACGGCAGATTAATCAGATTTTGAATACTTCCTTTGCCGAAAGTCCCGGTACCGACAATTTTGGCGCGCCCCTGCTCCTGAAGGGCTGTTGCCAAAACCTCTGCCGCCGAAGCCGTTTGCCCGTCAACCAAAACAACCATCGGTCTTCCGCCGGCAATGTCTCCGTCATGCGCGCTGTAATAAGTCAGACTGTCTTCTTCCCGCCCTTTGGATGACACGATAATCGCCTCGTCCAAAAACAAATCGGCAATTTTGACGGCCTCGCCGAGCATGCCGCCGGGGTTGTCGCGCAAATCAAGAATTATTCCTGAAAAATCAGGATGTTCTCTGACGGCCTTTTCAATTTCCTTTAAGGTATAATTATTGAAGACGACGATTTTAAGATACAAGTTACGGCCTTCCCGACGACTGCCGAAATTGCGCTTGTGTTTCGGCCGGTCGGATTTCCAATCGCCGAGGCTTGCGTAATATTTGCTGTCGCCGTCCAGCGTTTTGACCGCTTCACGCGTCATCTTGTCAATCAGTTCAAAATCATACCGGCGCGCTTTGGCGGATTTTTCAAGCGCCGCGTCGACGATCTCGCCGCTGAGTTTTGCCCACGCAGCAGCATCTTCTGCATTCTGGGGTTTGTACAAAGATTTTTGCAGCCGCCCCCGATAATACAAACTGACCTTGTCGCCGTCATTGCCGACGCGCAAATCGCCGTCCGCCGCCGACAATCCCTTGAGCTCGGCCACCGCAAACGTTTCAACGCTTATCGGCCGCACATACTGCGCCGGAACCTGCGTATACAGAAGCGCAAAACTATCTTCTTCCGCCGCCTGCACCGAAGCTATTGCCCATAATAGACAACACAATGTCAGGAATGCTTTTTTCGACATTTCTTCTTTCTCCCGCCCCTGAACATACCGTCTTTTTTTGCGGTTTTGAACCGTCCGACACCTGTTCCGCGACTGTTTTTTTCGACATAAGCCTCACCGTCTTCCGCGTCAACATACTTGAATATCAGCCCGCCCGTAATCGGCGACGCCTCCAGCAGTCTGGCACGCATTTTTTCTCCGAAGCTGAATTCCAGCCCGCTGCGCCGCCCTTCCAGTTTCAAGTTCCCGGCCTTGAGTTCATAATCGTCTGCCGGCAGCGAGCCCATCGGAATCAATCCCTCGGCGCCGACAGAAACAAGGCGTACAAACAGCCCGGCCGTCGAAATACCCGACACCGTCACGTCAAATTCCTGTCCGACTGCCGGCTCCAGATAAGACGACAGAAAACGTGCCGTCAAATCGCGCTCGGCGCTGACCGCCTTGCGCTCGGTCTCGCATAAATGAACAGCTGCCGCTTCAAACCCCGCTTCCGAAACGCCGTCCGGCAGCGCGCCGCCCTCGTCCCAGCCGAACGCCAGCACCAGTGCGCGGTGAATCAGCAAATCGGCATAGCGGCGTATCGGCGAGGTAAAATGCACGTAATCTTTCAAACCTAAACCGAAATGCCCGATATTTTTTGGACTGTACTGCGCCTGACACTGCATCCGCAACACCATTTCCGAAATCCCCGCAGCATATCCTCTCCGTTCGCAGGCGGCAATCAGACGGTTGAAATGCTCCGGCTTCAACGCCGGTGCATCGGGAAGCTTCATATTTAATTCCGAAAGCAGCGGCTTCATCTCTTCGGTCTTTTCCTCGCGCGGCTTGTCGTGCACGCGGAACATCGTCGGCACTTCGGCCTTTTCGAGCGCCAGCGCCGCGGCGTTGTTGGCCGCCACCATAAATTCTTCAATCACCTGATGGCTTTCCAGATGTTCTTCTTCGGCAACCGACAACACACGGCCGTTCTTATCCACCTTTATCTTAAGCTCCGCAGTTTCCAGATTAAGCGCTCCGCGGCGGCCGCGTTCTTTTTTGAGCGCCTGATAAGCCGCATAAATCGGCGTAATAACCTTATTCAGAAAAGCGGACTTTTCGCCGTCTATGGCCTTTTGTACCTGATTATAGGTCAGCCGTGCCGCCGAGCGGATGACTGCACGCGCAAAATCATAGCTTGTCGTCCGTCCCTCCTTGTCAATGCTCAAAAAGCAGACGATCGCCGGCCGCAGATTGTTCGGCATCAGCGAGCACAAATCATTGGAGAGCTTTTCCGGCAGCATCGGTACCGTCATATTCGGCAGATAAACCGAATTGCCGCGGGCATAGGCTTCCTTGTCGAGCGCACTGCCCGGACGCACATAAAAACAGACGTCGGCAATCGCCACGATCAGATTAAAACCGACTGCAGTCTCTTCCGCCCATACCGCATCGTCAAAATCCTTTGAATCGTCGCCGTCAATCGTCACCAGCGGCACCTGCGTCAGATCAACGCGCCGACTCTTGTCAAAGACAGGAAGCGCTTCGAGTTCTTTTTCGATTTTGCCGTTCCAACGGTACGGAATGTCATGCTTGTCGAGTACCAAAGTCGCCGTCGCCTTGTTGAGGTCAAAAGGTCCGAAATTTTTAACGACCGCAGCCTCCTTAAAACGCCCGTTTCCGCTCAGTTCCACCCGCACATAATCGCCGTTTTTGGCTTTGTTCGGCAATGTCAGCAGATAATCCGCGCGCTGACTTTTCTCCGAAGATTTCAGATAATAACGATCGCCGCGTTTGTCGACGATGCCGTATACCGTCTCTGTTGCGGCAGGAGCCGCGCTCTTGGTTCTGACCAGCGGTTTAACCCGATACTCGCCGGCGTTTTTATAAACTTTTCCGACAAATTCGTCGCCGATCTCAAGTTTAAGGCGCCGGCTTGACGCCACATAGATTCTGCCTTTGATTTTTGGCGCCCTGGCAATCAGATCTCCCTGACTGCCGCAGTCCGTAACCGTCAGCACCAAAGTTTCTTCGGTATTTTTTTTGTTTTTGCTTTTAGTCATTTTATTCGAGTTCGGCTTTCAATACGGTATGATCGGAAGGTTTGCCGCCGAGCCGCGGCGCTTTGTCGACTTCGCAACTTTTGAGACGATCCGCTGCATCAGGCGACATAAACAGATAATCAATGCGCATTCCGAAATCGTTTTGCAGTGCCGCGCCGGCATAATCCCAGTAAGTATAGCCGGTTTCATTCGGATGCAGTGCGCGGAACGCGTCATAAAAACCGAGATACCGCAAAGCTGCCAGCCGCTGTTTTACTTCTTCTCGAAACAGGGCGTTGCCGCGATATTCATCCGGCGCATAAACGTCGCAATCAGTCATGATAACGTTGAAATCGCCGCCCAAAATCACCGGCCGCCGCAATTCCAAAAGTTTTTCCGCATGGGCATAAAGTGCTTCCATCCAGCGCAGTTTGTAAGCATATCTGCTGTCGTCTCCCGGATCGTTGTACGGCGGATTGCCGTTGGGCAGATAAACCGAGGCGGCAATGTAATTTTGTCCGCCGACGTCGATTTCCGTTTCCAGATAACGGGCGCTTTCGTCTTCAATTCCTGGCAGTCCCCGCTCGCGGACTTTGATTTTGTGCCGGCTCAGAACCGCCACTCCGTTATAGCTTTTCTGCCCGAGAAGTTCTGCTTCATAACCGGCCGCCCGCAGTTCAAAAAACGGAAACGCGTTGAACTCCGTTTTGATTTCCTGCAAAAGCATGATATCGGGCTGGTTTTTATTCAGCCACTCAAGCAGGTTTTCGAGCCGCGCGTTAATCGAATTGACATTATATGTTGCGATAATCATTATTAACCCTTTTTTATAAATATACGATTAGACTATATTAAAAAGATAACTATTGAAAGCGAAAAAAACATGGATTTGGCAACTTACGCTTCCTCGGACGTTTCCGGTCGCGGCCGGCTTTATCCCGACTATCAAAATATCATCCGCTCGCCGTTTCAGCGCGATCGGGATCGTCTGATTCATTCGGCGGCATTTCGCAGGCTCGACGGCAAAACGCAAGTTTTTGCCTACCACGAAGGCAAGAACTACCGCACCCGACTGACGCACAGTATCGAGGTCGCCCAGATAACGCGTACGATATGCAAGAATCTCCGCCTCAACGAAGAACTCGGCGAAGCCATCGCACTCGCGCATGATTTGGGACACGCCCCGTTCGGCCATGCCGGCGAACGCGGACTGAACAACGCCATGTCCGGATTCGGAGGATTTAACCATAATGTCAACTCGCTCAAAATCATGACCCGCCTTGAGCAGCACTACCCGGAATTTGACGGTCTCAACCTGACTTGGGAAACGCTTGAAGGCACCGTCAAACACAACGGCCCGATAAAGAAAATAAACAACGCCTATCTGCGTGATTACAACAAAATTTTCGATTTGGACCTGAAACATTTTTCGTCGTTGGAATCTCAGGTTGCTTCTTTTGCAGACGACATCGCCTACAACAATCATGACATTGACGACGGTTTTCGCGCCGGTTTCTTTACAATCAAAGAACTCTGCGAACTTGGCTTTATCCGTGCCGTTATCGAAAAGTTTGACAAGGAAAACCCGCTCTGCTCCGACAACGTGCGCATCTACGCGATTACCCGCAACCTGATTGCCGCCATGATTTTCGACCTGCTCGACACCACACGCAAAAACATTGCCGCCCACAAAATCGAAACATCCGAAGACGTCCGCCGCAGCAAATGTTTTATCGCCGATTTCTCTGAAGAAATGCATCGCAATATCGCCGAACTGCACAGCTTCCTCAAAGACAAGTTTTACACCTCCAGCAAGATTGCCCGCATGGACATTAAATCACAGCGTCTGGTCGAAGATCTGTTTCAGATATTTATGAACAATTACAAACTGCTGCCGATGCACGTCCGTCCGCATTTAAGTTCCGCCAGCTCCGACGAAGAACTCGCCGAATGCATCTGCACCTATATCGCCAACATGACCGACATGATGGCAATTGAAGAACATCAGAAACTTTTTGACGTGCATTGCAGATTCTGAGCGTTTTGTTAATTGATTATAAATGATTATCTTATACGATAAACGATATAAACGTCTGAAAAAAGAATTTTTTAAGGAGCAGAGATTATGTTCGCAGATTTTGAACAAGATAACAACGACGACTTTTTGGACGACTTCCGTCAAAAGCTCAACGCCTCCTCGTCCGAGGCTTTCGAGGAACGTAAGAACGAAATCAACCGCTCCAAAAATGTTTTTGTCGGTACTGTTTCCGGCATTGCGCTGGCAGCCGTCGTCGGTTGGTTTGTCTTGTCGCCGCGCTATACCGCGCAGACCAGTGCCGAAATTCCGGTTGTCCGTCGGCCGCAAAGCGCCGTCAAAGTCCAACCGAGCGATCCCGGCGGAATGGAAATTCAAAATCAGGACAAATCCGTTTACGACATTATCGAAAAAAAACAGGAAAAAGCTCCCGTCGTCGAAAATTTGCTGCCGCCGCCGGAAGAACCGCAGCTTCCCGTCGTAACGGCTGAAACCGCCGTCCCCGTCAGTGTAGGCAATCCCGAAATTGTCCAAAAGGCCGAAGCCATAATCAAAACGGCTGAAGAAAAAGCTGCTGCGCCGGCACCTCAGGCCAAAGCCGTAAATGTTGCGGCTCCGACCCCCGTTGCCGTTGTCAAAAACGAACCCGCACCGGTTAAGGAAATCACCGTCAAAGAAGCCGCGGCAGCTCCGACACCGGCTCCGACTGTCGAAAAAATCGAAATTCCCGACAAAGCCGTCGCTTCGGCCGCTTCGGCCGCTCCGGTCTCTCCCGCCGCAACGGCAACTCCCGGAGACTGGCAGGTTCAGTTAATTTCTTCACCTAATCGCGCGTCCGTTGATTCGGCTTGGAACGGACTGGTCAGGAAATATCCCTCGTTGCAGGGACAGCCGCGAGAAATCGAAACGGCCGATCTCGGCGCCAAGGGAACCTTCTACCGCCTTAAAGCCGGCGTTTTTGCCGACAGAAGCGGCGCCGACAAACTTTGTAATGACATCAAAGCGCTCGGCGGAACCTGCATTGTAAAGAAAAAATGATGATAACCAATTTTTTGCTCAGTGTCCTTGTCAATTTTGTTCCTATTATCCTTGCCATCGTTCTGCACGAAATGGCGCACGGATACGCGGCTTGGCGTTGCGGTGACGACACGGCAAAAAATTTCGGACGTCTTTCGTTCAATCCGCTGCGTCATATTGATTTGTTCGGTTCGCTCGTTTTTCCGTTAATTCTGTTGCTGGCCAAAACAGGTTTTGTTTTTGGCTGGGCTAAACCCGTCCCGGTTGATTTCGGAAAACTGCGTCATCCCAAACGCGATTTGTTTATCGTTGCCTCGGCAGGCATTGCTGCCAATCTGTTGCTGGCGCTGGCGGCAGCGTTGCTGTTGCGCCTGAGTGCTCATATTCCGCATGAACTGACGCACGGCATTATCTCTTTGTTTTTGATGAACATGATTATTTTCAACGTCGTTCTGGCTGTTTTCAATGCTCTGCCGATACCTCCGCTTGACGGTTCCAAAATTTTGCTCGGCTGGTCAGACAATCCGAAAGTGCAGAAGTTTCTGGCGGCCGACCGTCAGGGAACGCTTTTCATCATCGCCGCGGCTTTCGTATTGCCGATGCTGTTGCGTTATGCCGGATACGACGTTAATCCTTTCGGAACATATATGATAAAAACGTCCAGATTTTTGATTTCCTTATTTTTGTAGGAGCGACCGCATGACAAACATTTTACCGGCCGTTTTATCCTGCCAGGGGCCGCGCCTCAGCGACGAAGAAAAAGTTTTCTTTGCTAAAACCAACCCGCTCGGCATAAACCTGTTTGCCCGAAATATCGTTTCCAAAACACAGTTGAAGACTCTGATTTCCGAAATAAGAGAAGTTATCGGCCGTCAAGACGTAATAATTGCCGTCGATCAGGAAGGCGGACGCGTCCGTCGCCTGAAAGGGCCTGAATTTCGCAGCTATGCGGCAGCTGTAACTCTGGGCTCGCTGCCGCTTGACGAAGCCCGGGAAGCCTGCCGTCTGCATGCCCGGCTGATTTCCGAAGACCTGCGCGAATTAAACATCAACGTCAACTATGCTCCCGTCCTCGACCTCATTTATCCGCAGACTTCTCCGGCACTGCTCAGCCGTTGTTTTTCAGATAATCCGCAAACCGTCGCCGCACTTGGAAAAACCTGCGTTGATGAATATATAAAAAACGGCATAACCCCTTGTATCAAACACCTGCCGGGACACGGCCGCACTCATGTCGATCCGCACTTGGGACTGCCGCGGCTGGATCAGACGCCAGACGAATTGGAACCCGATTTTTATCCGTTCCGGCAACTGCGCAACGCACCGCTCGGCATGACTGCACATGTTGTCTTGACTGCGGTTGACGAAACCGCCCCGGTCACGCAAAGCAAAAAAGCCGTCGATACCGTTATTCGCGGCCTTATCGGCTTTGACGGAGTGTTGATATCGGACGCCGTCGACATGAAGGCGCTTCGCGGCTCCGCCGGAGAAAAAGCGCGCCGTTCTCTGGACGCCGGCTGCGACTGCGTCTGCTACGCGCTCGGAAACATCGACGAAATGCGTGACATTGCAGCCAGTTGTCCGCCGATGACCGAGCAAGCCCTGCGCAGATACGAAAACGTAAAAAAAGTGTGGAATAAAGAAGTTTTATTTGCAAATTACGATAAATCGGCTCAAAATTATCAACAGTTGACAGGAAAGACGGAACCCTACCTGGAAACCTATGACGCCACAGAAGTTTTAAATAAACTACTTAAGGAGAAAAACAAATGTTAACCTGGATTTTACTTGCCATCATCGTTGCCGCTCTGCTTGGCTACATCAACGTTGACAAGGTTCGCGCCAAACTGATTGAATACTACAATCGGTACTTGCCGCAAGTCAAAAAAGCCGTTGAAGACTTCAAAAACAAAAGAAACGAAAACAACAACGGCAAATAAAACCGGCTTTTTCTGCAGGGGCTGCGCATTTATCCAACAAAAACAATCAAATAAATATGGCATATTAAATTTTTATATGATATATTTAAAATAGAGATTGAAGAATACTGATCTTGTTTTGAATGGAGAATACAATGAGCATTGCCCCTACCAGAAGAGTAGGCAGCTCAGGCTCGTCTCCCCGAGCCGACAAAAGTTACGCTGCCGCCCGCCTTAACACTCAGTTTGTTGAAATGATTGATACCAACAACAATGTTTTGGTGCGGGATGAAACCACCGACCATCATTCTCAGGAACCTTTTTCCCAAGAAAAGCCCGAAAAGACGCCGCAGAAACCTGTTTCTCCGGATACGCCTTATGTTGCCAGCAGTATCGAAGCTCTGGCCGTCAGCGGCGTGTTTGAGGAGGAAAACGCCGAATCCGACACCGGAAACAATCATAAGGTCGGCGTTTACGACAACAATCAGTCGATTATCCGCGACGAAGAACTGGAACGCACCGGACGCAACTACCTTAAACACTTTTACGAAAAAAACGAACACCTCGCCGACGTCGACGAATTTGTATGATACGGATGAACAGGCACTTTCCTTTTCAGAAAGCTTTCCTTTTTATTTTGACTGTTCTGCAGTCGTTTTGTCAGACAGGTCTTTGACGGTCTTGTCATAACCGCTTTTTACTTCGGCTCCGGTTTCCCGCATCAGCTCGCGGCCGCCCTCGTCCACTTGTTCAATAACATTGCCGACGGTCGTCTCTTTGGTAATATTGCCGTCATAAATGCCGCGACCGACCAGATAAATCACCACCAGCAAAATCAGATAAAATAAATATTTGATAAATGTTCCCATTGCCCTGCCTCCTGATTTTTTGCAGTATTTTCATCATCATCAATTAGATAAATGCGGCAAAAAATTTTTCAAGCCTCAAAATTTGCAAAAAAGGCAGCTCCGCAGAGCTGCCTTTTTTATAATCTTGCGTGCGTTTATGCCTGAGTACTGCCCTCTTCTGCCGAAGAGGAAACCGACGCCGCGGCCGCCTGAGCGGAATCTTCGTCCGCCGGAACCAAACTTTGCAGCGTGCCGATGGCTTTTTTGCGTTTCAGCTTGTTCACAAACTTCATCGAACGCTGGGCATCCCATTTCTTCTTGCCCTCTTCGCGCTGAAAGATCTGCTGATAAACCTCAATCGCCTGATCGAACTCGGACAGCTTGGTCAGACAGCTTGCCAGACCGTCGTACAATTTGTGATGATAACGGTTACCGATAATCATCTGCGCTTTTTTGTAGCACTTGAGCGCGTCATTGAATTTCATCATTTTCTGATACACAAAACCGATCGAAATCCAGGCCTGGATCTCGCGGCTGTCAATATTCAGAATTTTGGTAAAGCATTTGATTGCGGAATTGTTGTCGCCCATCAGCTGATAGGTAACGCCGACGCCGTTCCAGGCTTTAATGTTGTTTTTGTCGGCGGCCAGAACTTTTTTGAAGAAAGAAATTGCCCGGTCATACTGCTTGAGTTTTTGCAAGGTTACCGCAACGCTCAACAGGGTCTGGGCATGCTTATTGTCAATTTTCATGGCTTCTTCCAGCACATCCAGCGCCTCTTTGTAAGCAAACATATGCTGCAAAGCGATTGCCTTTCCGTTCAGGGCTTCCAACGAAGTCTGATCCAGCGCCACCGCCTCGTTAAAACATTGAATCGCGTCTTTGTAAAGACCGCGCATACTGAGCGTAACGCCTTTGTTGTTGAGGACTTCGACCGAATTCGGATTCATCTGCAGAGCCTGGTCAAAACACTCGACCGCCTCGGTATAGCGGCTGAGTTTCTGAAAGGCGAACCCTTTGGAATTAAGCGATTTCCATGAATCCGGCTGTTCGGCGATCGCGGCGTCAAACTGCGCGATAGCCTCTTTGTACATTCCCTGGTCGAGCAGTTCTTGCCCTCTTTTATATGCTGTATTTTCGTTTGATTTAACCATGTTTTTTCTCTTCTTCAATTATAAGTTCAAAATAATTGCTGTCTGTAAACTACCATAGCTCACAGTTCGTGTCAAGATTCGACTCTTGAAAATTCGTATTTTTCTTATAAAAGCCTCAAATCTCTGCGCAAGTCCGCATCGGTGCGGAGTTGTATCTGCGTACAACCGTTTTGCCGGCAGAAATCTGCCCATTCGCGGCGTTTTTCGGCAAAATAGTTTTCATAACTGCGCCGAAACTCTTTGGACCTCGTATCAAAAATCAGCCTTTTACCGTCATACTGCGCCAGATATTCCCCGGCTTTGGGCGCCTTTTCTTCCAACGCGTCGTAAATCTCCATCAAATACAGCCTGTGCCGCCGCGCCAGCGCGCCGAGCTCCGGCTTCAAACGTCCGAAACCGCGGTTAAAATCGCTGATGACAAACACCGTCGCGCGATTGCCGGCATTTTGCTCCAGCAGCTTGAGCGACTTGGCCAGCTCCGTCTCGTCGGCCTGAGGCTTTTGCAGTACCGCCGCGCTGAGTTCGGCAATTTTTTTCAAAACCGCCAGCAACTGGGCACGACCGTTCTGAGGTTTGAACCACCAGGTTTTTGCTCCGTCAAAAATAATCGCGCCGAACCGATCTTTCTTTTCCAGAGAAAGCCAGCCGATAAGCGCCGCAAGTTTGGACGCGGTAACGCTTTTGAGCTCATTTCTGGTGCCGAACAGCATCGAAGCCGACAGGTCGAGCCAGACATAAACCTGCAAATCGCGTTCTTCGGCAAAAAGTTTTGTATAAGGCTTCTGTTTGCGCGCCGTTACGCGCCAGTCGATGTCGCGCGCGTCGTCGCCGAAATTGTACGAGCGGATTTCCTCAAACTCCATACCACGTCCCTTAAAAGCCGATTTAATCTCTCCGGCCTGATCGGAAAAGGCTTTTTTATGGCTGAAATTCCGCACATAACGCGTCAGCCTGCGCATTCCGGTCAGTTCGTCCAGCGAAGCGGACAAACCGTTGCCTTCCTCGGACGTTTTCTTATGTCGGAACCAGCTTTTCAGGTTCACTGTTTTTCTCCTACGGCAGCGGCACCAATTTCAGAATCTGCGCGATCACGTCGTCGGCTGTCACGCCTTCGGCCTGCGCTTCAAAAGACAAAATAATGCGATGCCGCAAAATGTCGAAAACAACCGCGCGAATGTCTTCTGGCGTCACGTAGCCGCGCTCCTGCAGCCAGGCATGAATCTTGGCGCAGCGGTCAAGCGCCAGCGTGGCGCGCGGACTTGCGCCGTACATAATATGACCGGCCATGCGCGGATCGTATTTTTCCAAATGTCTGGTTGCCATAATCAGCTGCACCATATATTCTTCGACAGCATCGCTCAAATGCACGTCCATTGCCTCGCGGCGCGCCTGCAAAACGTCTTCAATATCCAGAGCCGCCGGCGCCGCAACGGCGGTTTCGGCAATTTCGCGACGAATCAGGCGAAGAATTTTCTTCTCGCTTTCCGCATCTGGCTGGTCGATTTTTATATACATCAGAAAACGGTCGAGCTGCGCCTCCGGCAGATTATAGGTTCCCTCGTGTTCAATCGGGTTTTGCGTCGCCATTACCATAAACAGCTTTGGCAGCTCGTAAGTTTTGCCGCCGACGCTGACCTGCCGCTCGGCCATTGCCTCCAAAAGGGCAGACTGCACCTTGGCCGGCGCGCGGTTGATTTCGTCCGCCAGAATCAGATTGGCAAAAATCGGCCCTTTCCGAAATTCAAACGTCCCCTTTTCGGCCACGTAAATATCGCTGCCGGTAATATCCGAAGGCAGCAAATCGGGCGTAAACTGAATTCGGTTGTACTGCGCTTTGATTGCCGAAGCCAGCGTTTTGATTGCTTTTGTTTTGGCCAGTCCGGGCGCACCCTCGACCAGCGCATTGCCGTCGGCCAGCAGCGTGATAATCAGCTTATTGACCAAATCTTCCTGGCCGATAATCTGTTCATCCATAAAATTTTTCAAAGCGATAATTTTAGTTCTGACTTCCGACATTTTTCATCATCCTTTTTGTTGTTATCAAACAGATTCTGCTTTGACAAATAGCATATATCATATATATTTCCTAAAGATTAAAAAAACAAGAAGATTAGCGATGGATGATATTTTTGACCTTGATGACGCGACACCGGCACAGACTTTTGACAACGCTTCGGCTTTGCGGCCGCAGTGCCCGTGGCTTGACATGCTCAACCCCGAGCAGAAAACGGCCGTGCAAACGACCGAAGGCCCCGTGTTGGTTCTCTCCGGCGCCGGCACCGGCAAAACCAAGGTGCTGACCTCGCGGTTGGCCTATATCCTCGCCAATCGTCTCGCCAACCCTTGGGAATGTCTGGTCGTCACCTTTACCAACCGTGCCGCGCGCGAAATGAAAGAACGCGTTCACAACCTGATCGGCGACGTTGCCAATTCGGTCTGGCTCGGCACTTTTCACAGCATTTGCGTCAAAATTCTGCGCAATCACGCCGAACGCGCCGGCCTCAAATCCAACTTCACGATTTTGAGCGAAGACGACCAGAAGCGCGTCATCAAACAAATTCTCGAAGCGCAGGGCATTGACGACAAAAAATATCCGCCGCAAGCCATTCTCGACAAGATTTCGCGCTGGAAAGACAAGGGGCTGACCGTCGATAAAATCGGCACCGAATTTAAGGAAAACACCGTTACCGCGGTCTATAAACTTTACCAGCAGCGACTGCTCGAGCTCAACTGCGTCGACTTCGGCGACATCATTCTGTTTGCGCTGATAATTCTGAATTCCGACAAAGACATTCTCGAAAAATACCAAACCCGTTTCAAATACATCATGGTTGACGAGTATCAGGACACTAACGTCAGCCAATACCTGCTCATCCGCCTGCTCTGTCAGAAACACCGCAATCTCTGTTGTGTAGGCGACGACGACCAGTCGATTTATTCCTGGCGCGGCGCCGAAATTGAAAACATCCTGCGTTTCAACAAAGATTTCAAAGACGCCCTGACCATCCGCCTTGAGCGCAACTATCGTTCCACCGCACACATTCTGGGTGCAGCCTCCAACCTCATTGCTCACAACGAAGGCCGCCTCGGCAAAACCCTCAAAGTCGCTGAGAATTCGCCCGCTCAACAGGTTGAAAACGCCAAGATTAAAGTTGTCAGCACCTTTAACGGCGAAGAAGAAGCGCGTTACGTGGTTGAAGAAATCGAAAACCTTGCCCGCAACGGTTATCAATATTCCGAGATGGCAATTCTCGTGCGCACCGCCGCCCAAACCCGCGAGTTTGAAGACAAATTCATCTCCGAGGCCATTCCTTATCAGGTTATCGGCGGCCTCAAGTTTTACGAACGCGCCGAAGTCCGCGACGCCCTGGCCTACTTCCGCGTCATTTTACAACCCGACGATGACTTGGCCTTGGAGCGCATCATCAACAAGCCGACGCGCGGTATCGGTGCCAAATCCGTCGAAAAATTCCAAAACGAAGCGCGCCGTTCGCACATATCGTTGTACCGCGCGATCGAAAACATGCTGGCCGACGGCGTCATTGCCGGCAAGGCCAAATCTGCGCTGACACAGCTGTTTGACAATTTTGCCCAATGGCGCAAAATGGCGCAGGCCGTCACGCCGGACGAGCTTGCCTCCTCGGTGCTCGAAGATTCCGGCTATATAGACATGCTCAAAACGGACAAGTCGGTTGAAGCGCCGGGAAGGCTCGAAAACCTTAAAGAGCTTGTCAACGTCATGAGCGATGACGACAAATACCCGACACTCGCCGATTTTATGGAACACGTCAGTCTGGTTATGGACAAGGACGACATGACCAACGACAACAAAGTCATGCTCATCACGCTGCACTCGGCCAAAGGACTGGAATTTGAAATCGTCTTTCTGCCCGGTTGGGAAGAAGGGCTGTTTCCGCACCAGCGCGCGCTCGACGAAGGCGGCTCGGAAGCTTTGGAAGAGGAGCGACGCCTGGCTTATGTCGCAATCACGCGCGCCAAGCAAAAACTATTCATCACCATGGCCAACAGCCGCAAAGTCTATGGCCAGTGGCAAAATAACCTGCCCTCGCGCTTTGTCAATGAACTGCCGCCCGTGCATATTGAAATCTGCAATAAATGCACTAATTTTTACGGTAACGATTATTATCGCCCCCATAACACGACCTTCAGCAACAACTGCAATGAGGAAAACGCCTATGGCGACAACAATTTTTATCGGCGTCCCGCTGGGAATAGCGCTTATCGCGCTGTTCATGCAAATCTGATGGGGCAGCGCGTTTATCACCAGAGTTTCGGCTATGGCAAAGTCGTCGCACAGGACGGCAACACCGTCACCGTCTGCTTTGAACGCGCCGGCATCAAAAAGCTCATGAGCTCTTATATCGAAAAAGCCGAATAAACGCCCGAGAAACCAAAATTGTGATTTGTG
>CAYNBB010000038.1:0-17593 GCA_964395655.1 uncultured Azospirillaceae bacterium
GCATTCCGTTTACCGGTTCGTTTCCGCTGTTTTTGTTTTCGTGTTTTACCGCTCTGCTTTCCTTTGTCGGAATCGGTTTGTTTATTTCCTCCGTATCGCAAAATCAGCAGCAGGCTATTCTCGGAGCCTTTGCCTTTATGATGCCGGCCATTCTGCTCTCGGGCTTTATTTCGCCTATCGAAGACATGCCGCAAGCCCTGCAGTATTTGACTTATCTTAATCCGGTGCGATTCTTTATGAGCGCGGCGCGCGGACTGTTTCTGAAAGAAATGCCGGCCGCCGACGTTCTGACCAATCTGGCGCCGCTGTTTGTCATCGCGCTGATTACGCTGACACTGGCCGGACGAACCTTTAAGAAAAATCTGGAATAAAAATCAGACAACCCGCGCGACGGTCAGAGCATCAACCGATTTGGCGCCGGCCTTTTTCAAGACCATTGCACATTCTTTCAACGTTGAACCGGTAGTCAGAACGTCATCCACCAGCAAAACCCTTTTACCGGCAATCATTTTCGGATGTTTGACCGTAAAAGCGCCTTTGACGTTGCGGACTCTGGCCAAGCCGGAAAGCTCAACCTGAGGACGTGTGCGGCGATGTTTGACCACCGACGTGCAATCTGCCGGACAACCGCTTAATCCGCTCAGCTGACGCGCCAGAAGCGCCGACTGATTGTAGCGACGACCGAGCAAGCGCAAAAAGTGCAACGGAACCGGAACAATCACGTCTATCCCCGCATTGAAAATATCTTCACCGGCAACGTACATGACCTGCGCCAGAAAACGCGCATTTTCGGTCTTGTCGCGGAACTTGAAATTGAGAATCAAATTTTTGCTTGCCTCATCATAAGCAAAAGCCGAGCGACATAAACGAAACGGACGGTTATTGGTTTTGAGACAGCGTCCGCAAAGCATCCGTTCTCCGGAGACAGCCGCAGTTTCAAGCGGATGTCCGCATTTGCGGCAATAAGGTTTGGTTATAAAAGCAATCTCGTCAAAACACGAAGCGCACAGCCCGGTATTTTCTGCCAAAATCCGTCCGCAGTTCAGACAACGCGGCGGCAAAACAAAATTGATGACATCCGTCAGCCACGTCATGCCAATTTGGCCAGTTCGCCGCTGATGTCGTTGATATTGTCGACCACAATCATGCCGGCGTCTTTCATGATGTCTTTTTTGTCCTGCGTTGAAATAGACCCCTTGGTTATGACGTCTCCGGCATAACCCATTTTATGACCGAAAGGAATCGCATTGCCGGCTACAAAACCGATAACCGGCTTTTTGTGCTCAATAGACTTGTAATACTGCGCCGCAGCCTCCTCAAACGTGCCTCCGAGCCGCCCCAGAAAAACGATTGCCCTGGTCTGTTCGTCTTCGTGAAATCGCTTTAAGGCCTCCACAAAATCAACGCCGATCAACATATCGTCGCCCAAACCCAATACCGTCGACTGCCCCAAACCGGCCTTTCCGGTTTCGATAACGGCTTCATAGGTCAGCGTCGAAGAACGTGAGACAATACCGACATTGCCGGGAGTATGAATATTTTCCGGGAAAATGCCCAGACGCGCTTCTCCGGGAGTTATGATTCCGGGCGTATTGGGACCGATAAGGCTTGTCTCGGAACCGGCCAGCATGTGATTAATCTCAAGCATATCCTTAATCGGAACGCCGTCGGCAATGCAGACTATCAAATCAAGCTCTGCTTCCGCCGCCTCGCGGACAGCAGATTTGACATAAGGTGCCGGTACATACATAACGCTGGCGTTGGCGCCGGTTTCCCTTACGGCTTCTTTGACGGTGTTAAACACCGGCAGCCCCAGATGCATGCTGCCGCCTTTTCCCGGCGTCACCCCGCCGACCACTTTGGTTCCGTAATCCAGTGAACGCCGGATATGAAACGTCGCCTGAGTTCCGGTAATGCCCTGACACAAAACTTTGGTATTTTTATTGACAAACACAGACATTAATCAGCCTCCTCCATTGCTTCCGCCAGCTTGTTGACCGCGTCTTCCATAGAATCAGCCAAAATAATCGGCAACTTGGATTGGGTCAGAATTTCTTTGGCCTCTTCCTTGTTTGTTCCTTCAAAACGAACTACCAGCGGCACGTTCAACCCAACTTCGGAAGCCGCCGCGATAATGCCGTCGGCAATGAGATTGCAACGCAGAAAACCACCGAGAATATTTATTAAAATACCCTCAACGCGCGGATTGGTCATGATAATTTTAATGCCGGAAGCGATCTTGTCTTTGTCAACGCCGCCCTTGACATTCAGAAAACAGGCGGTATCAAGATTTTTTCCCCGCAACATGTCCATAACTGCCAGCGCCAAACCGTCACCGTTGACGATACAGCCGACGGAACCTCCGAACTCGCTGTAGTTAAACTTGTATTTGGCAGCCTGGAGCTCTCGCTCGGAAGCCTCGTAGTCGTCCTGCAGAGCCGCAATGTCATGATGCCGGAACAAGGCGTTGTCATCAAAGGAAATTTTGGCGTCCAAAGCTGTCAATTCGCCGTTTTTCATAACGCCGACCGGATTAATCTCAATCATGCTGGCGTCATAATCGACAAAGACGCGATGCATACCGTTGATAAAAGTTTCGAGACTGCGCGCGCTCTTCGGCGACAATTTCAAAAAGTCCATCACTTCGCGCACCTGTTCGGGTTTGGTATCGCCTTCCAAATCAAGATTGAGTTTGAGGATTTTTTCGGGATTATTAAAGGCAATATTGGTAATGTCCTCGTTTTTTATGGCGGCAACCAACAGCACCAATGCCGAACGAACGCGGTCTACGGCAATTCCGGCATAAAAAATACGCTCAATTTTGCAAAGTTCTTCGACATAAAGGCGGCCGACAGTCTTTCCGCGGGGACCGGTTTGAACGGTTACCAGAGTGGAACCGAGCATTTGTTCGGCGTTGCGCAAAATGTCGCGGCGCGATTTAATGGTGCGAACACCGCCGCGCGGACCGGCTGATTTTTCCAGAAAATATCCCTTTTGACGAGCCCCGGACTGAATCTGCGCCTTGAGTATCCACGGGCCGCTGCGAGAAACTTTGGCTGCCGTCCGCTTGGCCTCGCCCGGCGTATAGGCTACTCCGCCCCGGGGAATGCGTATCCCGTATTGCTGAATTATTTTTTTGGCTTGGTACTCATGAATATTCATGGTTTTTCCTCGACGCTAGAGAATTTGAGCGTAATACCTTATTTTTTCGGTCATAGAACTCAAGCCGTTGCGACGGCTCGGACTTAGATGTTCCGTGAGCCCCAGTTTAGCAAAAATATCGTCAACTGCAATTGATTTAATCTCTTCTGGGGATTTGTCATTATAAATCATGAGGACAATCGCAATCAGTCCCTTGACGATCATGGCGTCGCTGTCTCCTTCAAAACGGAGCCTGCCGCCTTCACGGTGCGGCACCAGCCAGACCTGCGACTGACAGCCTCGAACTTTCCATTCTTCGGTATGAAATTCGGCCGCCGGTACCGGCAGTTTTTCGCCAAGTTCAATAATATAGCGGTATTTATCTTCCCAGCCGTCCAAGAATTCAAAATTGTCAATTAATTCGGAAATGTCCATTTAAAGTCCCTCTTAGAGTTTCTTATGATTTATCACCTTCCTTTTGTATAGTCCATAAAAAAATTGCCGATCGTTTCTCAATCGGCAATTTTTTTACGATGCATTTCCGCGGCTTGAACAAACGCGGCGAAAAGTTTCTGAGAAGCCTCGTCATTAATGACAAAAAGCCTCTCGGGATGCCATTGCACGCCCAGAACAAAATCTGACCACGGATGGCTAAATTCCAGCGCTTCAACCCTATCGTCAAGAGAACGTCCCGTTACCAGGCAATCGCTTTTGGCGTTTTCCAACAAAACCGAACGATGGCAACTGTTGACCTGAACAACATCAGCCTGCAAAATTTTGCTAATCAAGCTGTCTTTCCGCAAATTTACGCAATGAGACAACTCATAAGGATTATGCCGATGATTCTCGACTTCCGTGTCTACGCCGCACCCTTTGTAAACGCCCATCATCTGCATTCCTCCGCAAATAGCAAAGGTCGGCAAATTTTTTTGCATGGCGTACTTCAACATACTGACATAAGCACGCGGACGCCGTTCATACGGTGCGTACGGATGTTTGCGAATCAAACGGAAATTACCGCCTATCAACAAAATACCGTCGGGAACGACCAAATCCAATTGCTCATCGACATAGTCGTAAACAATAAAATAAGGCGCTCCTCCGGATCTGACGACAGCCTCCACATAGTCCGGAAAGATGGTATAATCTTCAGTCTCTCTTTCCGGATGTTTATCCTGAGCCAACACGACAGCTATTCCGGGTTTGTCTGCCGCATAATCAAATCCGGGAAGCAAGATTAGCGGAATGCCTCCCTTGCCAAAGGAACTTTCAACTTCTTTTGCCGTAATTCCCCATAGAGGAACTTTTTCTTGAGGATAGTCTTTAAGACTTAAAAACAGTGTATCCATATCTTAATAATTTTTTGTTTGTATCAGGAATACACTTTTTCGAAAATGTTGGCAAGCAGAAATTTATCAGAACAGCTCTATCATTGCCTTGGCTTCATCGCTCATGTTTTCAAAACTCCAAGCCGGCTCCCAGACGATTTTGACCTCGACGACCCCGGTTCCGTCCAGCGCGGCCACCGCATCGGCTGCCTGCTGCGGCAAAACACCGGCAACCGGACAGGTCGGCGCGGTAACCGTCATGTCGATTTTAATATCCCCGTCATCTTCCTGCACAATCCTGTAAACCAGCCCCATATCCCAGATGTTAATCATAATCTCAGGATCGGAAACCGTACGCAGAGCCTCAATAATCTGTTCTCTTGACGCACGACTTTTGTTATCCGCCGCCAGTTTTTTTCCGGCATAGGCCGCATAATCCTTGGTCATGGTTCCGTCTTCGCCGAGCCCCATGGCCGTCAGAAGCTGCGCTTCTTTATCATCAAAAATTTTTTCCTCGCTCATCGGATATCCTTATTGAAACAAAATCAGGGCTATTACCGCCGCCAACAATAAACCAACCGCCATAAAATTGCAACGGGGATACCGTTCGGCATCTTTGCGGCGATAGTAAAAATTATTCCAGATGATAATCCATACCGGATATAACGACATAACGGCGGAAACATAAGCCGGATTGGCGGCATAGTACATTGCCGTGTTTTTAAAAAGGTTGCCGCCCAAACTGCAGAATATCACCAGAAAACCACCGGCGATATACCGCGGCGCAAAAGCCAGCCGCCAATCGCGACGGCGCAGAAACTTTGCCAAATTAGGCAGGCCGGAAAAAAATGCCGTTATCCAGCAGTAATAGAAAATTGAAGATGCCAAACCGGCCGACGCTCCTAACGTCGTGATATATTTATTATTTGTATCAATAAACACAGAAACCAAAAGCGCGGGTAAAAGAGCCAGAAACGCCTCTCTTCCTGTTCTGCCCTTGCAAATCGACCGCAGAGAAAAAATAATTGCGCCAAGACAAAGAACTATCAACCCGAATTTTTTCGGTTCCTGAAGCATTTCCGTCATCTGCTGCGGACGTATTATCAGCCAGAGAACAAAGACAAAAGCAATAACATAAGGCTTTATGGAGCCGACGATCTCGCCGCCATACAGCCGCGAACACAGAAAAGTTTTTTTATCGCAATAAGCTATCAGAAAGCCCTGAATTGTTCCGAGAATCCAAAACCACGGATCAGACGGCATTTCAAAAAAAGGAAATAATAATAAAAGGATAAAGCTTTGCACGGCTCCGCGATAAATCATCATCAAAGAAGACGGCATTTTGAAGATTTGGTTGGCATAAATCATCATTCCCGCCAAGACACTGCTGCAAAGAGCCCAAAGCCACCATAGTTCAGACATTATTCAAATTCCTCAGAAAAAAGTTTTGGCCTTTTGCAACGCCGCAATAAAACGGTCAATATCTGTTTTATCTGTATACAACCCTAATGATGCACGAGTCAGATTTTCATACCCCATACGGCGTACCAGCGGCGCAGCGCAGTGATGCCCGACACGAACAGCCACTCCTTCTTTATCCAGAATAAATGCCAAATCCTGCGGGTGAATGCCGTCCATGTCTATGGCAAAGACGCCGCCTTTGCCTTCAGCCGTTCCGACCTCCGTCAAACCGTCAATTTCCCGCAGACGTGTGCGCATATAAGCGGTCATTTCCGTTTCATGCGCGTAAATATTTTCCATCCCCAGTTTCATCATATAGTCCAGCGCCGCTCCCAAACCGATGGCCTGGACGATTGCCGGCGTACCGGCTTCAAAGCGGGCGGGCGGCACATCAAACGTCGTGGTCTGATAAGTCACGACATCGACCATATCGCCGCCAAACTGGTACGGCGGCATAGCCTCAAGCAACTGCTGTTTGCCGTAAAGCACGCCGATACCGCTGGGGCCGTAGGTTTTATGCCCCGAAAAGGCCAGAAAATCACAATCCAGATCCTGTACGTCAACCGGCTGATGGACAACGTACTGACAACCGTCGACCAAAACTTTGGCGCCTACCCGGTGCGCCTCTTCAATCATCTTTTTAAGAGGAAAAACGGTTCCCAGAACGTTGGACATTCCCGTTACCGCTACCAATTTGGTGTTGCCGTTCAGATTTTTGCAATATTCTTCCCAGTTGAAGCTGCCGTCATCGTTTATCTTAAAAATTTTCAGTTCAAAACCGATTTCATCGCGCAGCACCTGCCACGGCACCAAATTGGCGTGGTGCTCGGCTTCGGAAATCAAAACCTCGTCAATTTTGGTCAGAAACTTGCGACCGAAACTCGAAGCCACCAGATTAATCGACTCTGTCGCATTACGCGTGAAGACAATTTCTGAATCGCTTCTGGCATTGAGAAACCGGCGCACGATGCCGCGAGTCTTTTCATATTCCGACGTTATCTCCTCGCTCAAAAGATAAGAACCGCGGTGAACATTTGCGTACTCATTGCCGTAGACATCGACGATGCGTTCAATCACGCACTGCGGTTTCTGCGCCGAAGCGGCAGAATCCAGAAACGTATTCGGTTTGCCGTTTATCTGCCGGCCGAGTACGGGAAAATCCTTTCTTATTCGTTCAACATCATACATTAATTTTTTCTCCGGCAAAAAAATCACTTTGCCATTAATTTAATCCAAGCGGCAATCTTTTCATCCTCTATTTTGGATATAGCATCATCAAGATAAGCGTCTATCAAAAGCCGGCGCGCCTCTTCCTCGCCGATACCGCGCGAACGCATGTAAAACAGCTGTTCTTCATCTAATTCGCCGCTGGCTGCGCCGTGCGAACATTTGACATCGTCGGCAAAAATCTCAAGCTCAGGTTTGACGTCGACCTCGGCGGTATCACTCAGCAACAACGCCTTATGAAGCTGATTTCCTTCGGTTCGGACGGCATTCGGCGCAATATGGATTTTACCTTGGAAAACGCCTTTGGCATCACCGCCGATCACGCCTTTGACCAACTGATGCGAAACCGTGCACGGCGCCAGATGTTCAATGTCGGTGGTGGTATCAATCGTAGCCCAGCCGTTCATCAGATACGCGCCGTTAACCTCGGCCGAAGCGCCATCTTCTTTCAACAAAACATGCGTTTCGTTACGGGCGATGTCGGCTCCTTTCTGGAGACAAAACGCCTTATAGGCCGCACCGGCAGCGACATCCACATGATTAAACGCAATATGATCGGCCTTAAAAGCCTCGTTCTGAACCTTATAATGCCGGAGCCTGGCGCCGCGGCGCAGATAAATCTCGTTGACAATATTGGCCAGATAACGCGATTTTAGAGCGCCGTCGTAACAATGATATTCCACCAGCTCGGCGGCGGCCTCTTCCTCCAAAAGAATTAAATTGTGCAGATTATAAAACAGATTTTGCTCTGCGCTGTCGGTATGACAAATGACAACCAGAGGCTTTTTGAGTTCAACCCGCGAATCGACATGAATAAAAACACCCTCGTTAAGATAGGCACTGTTCAGCGCGGCAAACGGAAAATCCTCAAGCCGCAGCTCCGCGTTTATCAAAGCACGCTCCCGCGGACGAAACATGATGACTTCTATCAGCGGCAAAACTTCAACGCCCTGCGGCAGATTGCTCTGCGCCGGATTGAAAATGCCGTTTTCAAAATAAATGCGATAGGCCGCAAACGGCAATTCCGGCTGCGGCGATCGCAAATCCGGCCGCGGCAGGGAAAGGACGAAATCATCGCCGCCAAGTTCGCGCGGTTTTGTATATTTCCAGGCTTCGGTTCTGGCGGTCGGAACGCCGCACTTTTCAAACGCTGCGCGCCCCCGCTCCCGCATATTTCCAAGCCACGGAATTTCCTCGCCCGGAAGATTAACCTTTTGCAGCAAACCGCTCATTTATTTCTCTCTCTCAAATTCGGCATAGCCTTTTTCTTCCAGCTCGGCCGCCAATTCCCTGCCGCCGGATTTAACAATCCGGCCGTCGGCATATACATGAACAAAATCCGGCACGATATGGCCGAGCAACCGCTGGAAGTGTGTGATAATCAGCATTGCGCGCCGGCCGTCGCGCAATGCGTTGACACCGTCGGCAACTACCTTGAGCGCATCGATGTCCAATCCCGAATCGGCTTCGTCCAGAATCGCGAAATCAGGTTTGAGAACAGCCATCTGCAAGGCCTCAAGACGTTTTTTCTCACCACCGGAAAAGCCGACATTGACCGGGCGTTTGATCATCTCGGCATCAAGGCGGAATTTGCGTCCCTCTTCGCGCACCATTTTGACAAAATCCATGGTATCCAGCTCCGATTCGCCGCGATGTTTGCGAATGGCGTTGACCGCATGTTTCAGAAAAGTGGCAACCGGAACGCCGGGAATCTCGACCGGATACTGCATCGCCAGAAAGATGCCTTCGCGGGCACGCTCCTCGGGCGGCATAGCCAACAGGTCTTTGCCCTTAAAGCGAACCGAGCCGGAGGTCACTTCATAGCCGGGCTTGCCGCACAAAATATTCGACAATGTCGACTTGCCGGCGCCGTTGGGCCCCATAACGGCATGAACCTCACCTTCGTTGATCGTCAGGTTAAAGCCTTTGACAATCTCCTTGTCACAGACGCGGGCGTATAAATCTTCTATTTCAAGCAATGGTATTGTCATGTCTTTTCCTTAAATGTCAGGCGGTGTGCGTTTTGTCCCAGTCATTGAGACGGCGCTCTATCAGTTTAACCTTTTCGGCTTTGTAAGCCTCAACCTTGTCGGCAATACGATAATTTTCCTTAAGCTGCTCGAGCATTATCTCAACATCGGCGGTCTCTTCGATAATCTCGGCAAGATTGTCTTTTTTGCGGTTGACGTTTTTCAATATCTCTTTCATCAGTTCCGACATTTCTTCGACAACCATCATCATCTGAGCCTGTTCGCCCCAGGTCTCGAGGGCTCTTTTCAAAACGGGATTAACCATTATCCGACGCTTCCTTCCAGTGAAACATTAATCAGTTTGGCCGCCTCAATGGCAAACTCCATCGGCAGATGCTGCATGACTTCTTTGCAAAAGCCGTTAACAATCAGGCTGACCGCTTCTTCCTCGCCGATACCGCGGCTCTGACAGTAGAACAACTGCTCGTCGCTGATTTTGGAGGTGGTGGCCTCATGCTCGATTTTGGCGGTTTTGTTGCGGTTTTCAATATAGGGTACGGTGTGCGAACCGCAGTTTGAGCCGATCAAAAGGCTGTCACACTGCGAATAGTTGCGCGCGTTTCGGGCACCGGGGCTGACCCGGACCAAACCGCGGTAAGTCTGATTGGAAAAGCCGGCCGAAATGCCCTTGGAAATAATTTTGGACGACGTGTTCCGCCCGATGTGAATCATTTTTGTTCCGGTATCGGCCTGCTGGCGGTTATTGGTAATGGCCACAGAATAAAACTCGCCGACAGAATTATCGCCCTGCAACACGCATGACGGATATTTCCACGTTACGGCAGAACCGGTTTCAACCTGCGTCCAAGAGATTTTGGAATTGTCGCCGCGGCAAGCCGCCCTTTTGGTAACAAAGTTATAAACGCCGCCCTTGCCGTCTTTGTCGCCGGGATACCAATTCTGCACGGTCGAGTATTTGACCTCGGCGTCTTTGAGCACGACAATCTCGACAATTGCGGCATGGAGCTGGTTTTCGTCGCGCTGCGGCGCGGTGCAGCCCTCCAGATACGAGACATAACTCTCCTCGTCGGCAATAATCAGCGTACGCTCAAACTGGCCGGTATTTTTGGCATTGATGCGGAAATAGGTGGACAACTCCATCGGACAGCGCACGCCTTTGGGAATATAGACGAACGAACCGTCGGTAAAGACCGCGGAATTAAGGCAGGCGAAAAAGTTGTCGGTATAAGGCACGACCGAACCGAAGTAGCGGCGCACCAATTCGGGATATTCCTTAACCGCTTCGGAAATCGAACAAAAGATAACGCCTTTCTCGGCCAGTTTGGCACGATACGTTGTGGCCACAGAAACAGAATCAAACACCGCGTCCACCGCGACGACGCCGGCCAGAACCTCCTGCTCCCTGAGCGGGATACCAAGCTTATCATAAGTTTCGAGCAGGCTTTTATCAACTTCGTCAAGACTTTTTGGAGCAACCTTCCGTTTGGGTGCCGAATAATAGCACAAATCCTGATAATCTATCCGGTCGTAACTCAGTTTGGCCCAGGTCGGCTCTTTCATGGTCTGCCAGAATTCAAAAGCCTTTAAGCGCCAGTCGAGAAGCCACTCGGGCTCGCCTTTTTTGGCAGAAATCAAGCGAATGATATCGGCATTCAATCCTCTGGGAACGGTATCGGCCTCAATTTCGGTCACAAAACCGTATTTGTATTTATCGCCGGACTCGTCGACTATCTCGGTAATCTTGTTCATATTGCTTCCTCGTCTCAGCCATAAACTAGTGTTTTTTTTGCCAAAATGCAACCTCTATTTAACCTTATTTTAGCTTTTGACAGACTATGCTGGAAGATAGTCCTGTTTTACAAATCGGAGAAGAAAAATGTTTTGGGGCATCATTGTTTCGGTCATTCTGAATCTGGCACTGCTGGCCTTGGCTCTGCTGCTGCGCAACAAACTGAAGCAGACCAGCCGCAACCTTAAAGAACTCATTAAGGAAAACGATACCCAGCAAAGCACGCCGCAGACCACCAACGGCGACGTCTATTTCAAAATAAACAAAGATTTTGAAATAACCTTTATTAACGAAAGCGGCGCCGACAGCCTCGGATATCCGGCGCAGGAACTGATCGGAAAATCGGTCTTCGGCAGTCTGTTTGAGGACAAGAAAGCGAATCGCGACGCCCTCAACGCCACGCTCAACAAGATGTACCGTCACCAGGCCACACTCAACAATCAGGGGCTTCTGGTGCGCAAAGACGGTCAAAAACAGCTGATGATGTGCCGCCAGCGGCCGTTATTGAATGAAGTTCTCGAATGCGAGGGTATCAGCTTTTTGTGCAAAGACATTTCGGAAGCGCGCGCCTGGAAAGAGAATCTGTCGCGCTTCGAAAACCGTGACCTGCTTACGAACACGCTCAACGAGACAGCCGTCCTCGACCGTTTTGAACACGATTTTCAACTGGCCAAGCGCTACAATAAAGAATTTTCGTGCATTGTCATCGAACTGCGCGACCTATACGACTTTATCAGCAAGGGAATCGACTTTGAAACAGCCGACAAAATGCTCAAAGTCGTCAGCGACGTCTGTTTTGCCAACCTTACGCCGAACGCCAATATCGGTCGTGTCGAAAAAACCAAAATCATGCTGGTGTTAAACGGCGTCCCGCGCGAAAAGGCCTCGTCCATCGCTTTTAAGATTCTTCAGGAATCGACAGCCGTCATCAAAACGCTGCGGGTTGACGGCTACAATGCCCAGATGATCGTCGTTACCTATACCAACCGCAAAAATTTCAACGACACTTACGACGGCATGCTGGCGCGCGTCAAGCGCCATATCGGAATGGCGCTCAAACACCGCGAATACGGCGTGGTTTCGTCCGACAACCGCGGCAGCGCTCTCGGAGTAACAAAAAATTAATCTGTCCGTGATAGGCTCTGATGCTGAATAAGTATCCGTCAACAAGACTGTAAGGACAAATGACCGGACGCAAGACATATTTGGCACTGCTCCTGCTGCTTTTTGTTACCTGCGGCTGCAACTCCGGAGGGATTCCGCTGCTTAATTACGGCGCCGACACCTGGTGGGGCGGCAGCACGCCCGATTATGTCACCGTGCGCAAAGGCGATACGCTTTACAGCATCGCGAGGCGTTACGACGTTCCGATCCGCGAACTTATCGAAACCAACAATCTGCGGCCGCCCTACAGCCTGAGAATCGGTCAGATGCTCAGAATGCCCGACGCCAAGTACCATGTGGTTGCCAAGGGCGATACGCTGTACAACATTTCCAAAAGCTATAATGTCGACATGCGGCAGCTCAGCCGCACCAACAATCTGCGAGAACCCTTCACGCTCTCCATCGGACAACGGCTGCTGCTGCCGGGCAGCATCGTAACCAAGACGACGGCTTCGCCCCAAAATGCCAAAACGCCGGCCGGCAAAAAGGTCTCATCTTACCAAAAATCCGTCCGGCAAAAGACAACCCGGAAAAGCGTCTCTTACGGCACGCCGGTTCAGAAGCGCAGCAGCAAATTCGCCTGGCCGGTACGCGGAACCGTCATTTCCAAATTCGGCGTTATCGCCAAAGGCCGCAACAACGACGGCATCAACATCAAGGCGCCGCTCGGCACCGCGGTCAAAGCCGCCGACGCCGGAACGATCGCTTACGCCGGAAACGAACTCAAAGGTTTCGGCAACCTTATTCTTATCAAGCACAGCGGCGGCTGGATTACCGCTTACGCGCACAATGACCGGCTGCTGGTTCGCAAAGGCCAGAAAGTGCGCAAAGGCGAAAAAATCGCTACGGTCGGCAGCACCGGAGGCGTAAGCTCGCCGCAGTTGCACTTTGAAATCCGCGCCGGCAAAAAAGCGGTTAATCCGTTGGGCTATTTGCAATAGCTTGTGATTCGTGATTCGTTATTTGTGATTCGTTATTTGTGATGTGCGCGGCGAACAAAAAAGAAAAAACTTGTGAAATAAATATTTTTGCCCTATATAAGCAGAAAGAACCGATATATAGTTATTGCGTTAATATTTAAGGAGAAGAAAATGTTTATCAGTGAGGCCTTTGCCCAAGCGGAAACCGCTGCCCAGACCGGCAGTTCGACCGGCATGATTTTGCAGCTGGTTTTGATTTTTGCGGTTTTTTACGTCTTTTTGATACGCCCGCAGCAGAAAAAAATCAAACAGCACGAAGCCATGGTCTCGGCCGTTAAAAAAGGAGACACGGTTGTTACCGGCGGCGGCATTTATGCCAAAGTCGTCGACGCTTCCGATCCGATTGACCTGACGGTGGAAATTGCCGCCGGCGTTCAGGTCAAAGTCAACCGCGGCACCATCCGCGACGTTATTCTTCCCGAAGACAAGAAAGCTGCCGCAACCGCCAAGGCCAAAGCAGCCAACACCAACAAAAAATCCAAATAAACAAAGGATTCAGAAATGTATAAACTTTCAAAATCCCGGGTGATGATCATTTTGGCCATTTGCGCACTCGGTATCTTTTTTGCCGTTCCGAACCTGATCGGCAACACGTCTGTTCTGCCGTCATGGTGGCAGCCGGTTAACCTCGGTCTTGATCTGCAAGGCGGCTCCAATCTGTTGCTGGAAGTCAAAATCGACGACGTTATCAAAGAACGCATGGGCTCAATCGAGGATTCCGCACGTTCGATTTTGCGCGAAAATCGCATTCGTTATCAGCACCTGACAACGACGCCGACTTCGGTCAAAGTCAAAATCGAAAACGCCAACGCGCGCGCCAAAGCCGCCAATCTGTTCCAGAAAATCGACAGCGGCATCGTTGTCAACGAAAACAATGACGGCGCGCTCGAAATTTCTTATTCCGACGAGGAACTCAACAAGCTAAAGATGAAAATCGTCGAACAGTCGATTGAGATCGTCCGCCGCCGCATTGACGAACTCGGCACCAAAGAGCCGGTTATCCAAAGCCAAGGCAGCGATCGCATCGTGGTTCAACTGCCCGGACTGCAAAATCCCGAATATGTCAAGACCCTGCTCGGCAAGACCGCAAAAATGGCGTTTCATCTGGTAGACAGCCGCACGACGGCGGCCGAAGCACGTCGCGGCAAACTTCCGGCCTCGTCGAAACTGGTTCCCGGCAGCATGGGCGAATATTACGTTATCGGCCGCAAACCTGTTGTCGGCGGCGAGAATCTGGTTGACGCACAGCCTTCGTTCCAAGACGGACAGGCCGTCGTCAGCTTTAAGTTCAATTCGCTCGGCGGCAAAAAGTTCGGCGAAGCAACCCGCGACAATGTCGGTGAGCGCCTCGCCATCGTTTTGGACAACGAAGTTATTTCCGCTCCGACGATTCAAAGCGCGATTTTGGGAGGAAGCGGCATCATTACCGGAAACTTCACCGTCAAATCAGCCAATGACCTGGCGCTGTTGCTGCGTTCGGGAGCTCTGCCCGCACCTTTGGAAGTTCTTGAAGAAAGAACCGTCGGTGCCGGTCTGGGTGCCGATTCCATTCGCGAAGGTATTGTCGCTTCGATTATCGGTTTAATTGCGGTTGTCGCATTTATGATTGCCGCTTACGGACTGTTCGGCCTGTTTACAACCGTTACCGTCTTTATGAACCTGTTCCTGATGCTCGGCGTTCTGAGCTTTATGGGCGCAACACTGACTCTGCCCGGTATCGCCGGCATTATCCTGACAATCGGCATGGCGGTCGACGCCAATGTTTTGATCTTTGAGCGCATGCGCGAAGAAGTCAAAGCCGGACGTTCAACCCGTGACGCCGCCGACGCCGGATTTACCGAGGCTTGGGCGACGATCGTCGACTCCAACCTGACCACTCTGGTTGCCGCTCTGGTTTTGTTCTACTTCGGCACCGGCCCGGTCAGAGGTTTTGCGGTTACGCTGGCCATCGGTATCGCCACGTCAATGTTTACGTCAGTTACGGTTACCCGCCTGATTATTACGGCCTGGCTCAACAAATATAAGCCGACCAAACTGCCAATTTGAAGGAAGGAATTTTTATAATGATGAAGATTTTTAAATGGGTCACCAAAGACACGACCATCGACTTTATGAAAGCGCGCAAGCTTACCTATGCCTTGTCGACTTTGATGGTTGTTCTGTCGATTGTCTGCATCGCCGTCAAAGGTTTCAATTACGGCATCGATTTTTCGGGCGGTATTCTGATGGAACTGAAAGCGGCACAGAAAATTGACGTCGAAAAAGTCAGAAAAGAACTTAACACGGTTGATCTTGAAGATATCAACATTCAGACAATCGGCGAAGCCGGAGACGAAATCATGATTCGCGCCCAAGCCTCCAATCTGGATGAAAAAGAACAGATGAAAGCCGTTAACGAAATTAAGAAAGTACTCGGTTCCGATTATGAATACCGTCGGGTTGAACTGGTCGGCCCGCAAGTCGGAAGCGAGCTAAAAAAAGACGGCGTTATCGCTTCCGTCATCGCAATCTTGGCGATTACCGCTTACATCTGGTTCCGTTTTGAATGGCAATTTGCTATCGGCGCGATGGTCGGGTTGATTCATGACGTCGTGACGACCGTAGGCTTGCTGTCGCTGCTCGATTTTGACTTCAGCCTGACAACCGTTGCCGCCATTTTGACGCTGGCCGGTTATTCGGTCAACGATACGGTGGTTACTTATGACCGTATCCGCGAAAATCTGCGCAAATATAAAAAAATGCCGCAATACGAGCTTCTCAACAAGAGTATCAACGACATTTTCTCACGCACGATTTTGACCGGACTGACAACCCTGCTGGCCTCTTTGTCCCTGTTGATATGGGGCGGCGACACGCTGCGTAGCTTTTCGTTCACGATTGCATGGGGCGTTGTAGTCGGAACCTATTCTTCAATCTACGTTTCGGCCGTTATGCTGAACCTGTTTGACCTGCGCAAATCGACTGAAGAAAAAGTTGTTAATCCTTTCGGAAACGTCGATTAACGACAAAAAAATGCTCTTTGAAATCCTCGGATGCAAATTCCGGGGATTTTTATTGCTTATTAATAAAATTGGACTATTGTCATTTATAATTAAGATTTGTTTGAAAGAAGAAAAAGATGTCAAAAGTATCATGGAAACCCGGAACAATGCTGTTCCCCCTGCCGCCGGTCATGGTGACCTGCGGAACGATGGAAAAACCCAACGTCCTGACAATCGCATGGACCGGAATCGTCAATTCGGAACCGCCGATGACATACATTTCGGTACGGCCGAGCAGGTATTCCCACGACATCATCAAAGAATCGGGCGAATTTGTCATTAACATATCAACGTTGGAACTTGCCAAGGCCTGCGATTACTGCGGTGTAAAATCGGGCAAAAACACCGACAAATTCAAAGAAATGAATCTTGAAATAGAACCCTGCAAGGAAGTCAAAGCGCCGATGCTGGTCAAAGCGCCGGTTTCTTTGGAATGCAAAGTCAAATCCGTTTCATCCTTCGGCACGCATGACATGTTTCTGGCCGAGATTGTCAACGTCAACATCGACGACAAATATCTGGAAGAAGATAATTATCTGGCGCTCGAAAAAGCCGGTCTGCTTTGTTTTGCTCACGGCCGTTATTATACGCTCGGCCGCGATCTCGGCGCTTTCGGTTTTTCCGTTGACAAGACTAAGGAGAACAAAACGAAACCCCGGAAATCAAAGTTTTTGGAAGTCTTGAGAATCGAAAGACAAATTAAAGACGGAACTATCAAAATCAAAGAGGGACGCGCCTCGGGAAAGAAAGGCGGCAAGCCGGCGGGCAAAAAAGCGCCCGATAAGAACAGACGAGGCGATTTCCCCATAGACGGCGGCAAAAAAGACTTTCGCAAACATCCGAATAAAAAAGGCACGGGAGAAAAAGCCTTCCGCCGCTCGCCGTTCGGCAAAAGAGTAATAAAGAAAGAAGCATAACAATACAACAAGCCCCGAAAATTTTCGGGGCTTATTGCATCCAGCCGCCCCTCAACATTGCTCTGTCCTAAGAAAATTGAACTGTAAAAAGACAGGACCCCGAGAAAGATTATGAAAAAGCCTGAAAGATATTCTCTTTCAGGCTTTTGGAATTCTTTCGAAATAATCCTTTGTTATTGATGCATTTTACTGAGTAATCAGTAGATCATCTTGCGCTGTAACACGACAGTAGGCTGCCGATACACCGCCGCAGGCCACCTTCGTATAGGCGGTACAGGTGCCGTAAGAATATCCGCTAGCAGTTCGGGAAGATGTTCTATAGCATATGTTTTGAGATGAAGTTGCTCCTGCACAAAACGAAGATAAAGACTCATATCCCGCTGCCTCGCAAGTTATGCACGTACCGTAACAATACCCTGAGCTGGCGCCGAGACTGACCGAGTATCTTGTCGTGCAAACTTTGCCGCTCAGATAGCTGTATCCGTAATCGGAGCAGGTTTTGGCAGCGCAGGTAGACCCGGATACTTTGTATCCGTCATTGCAGCTGCTGAGCT
>CAYNBB010000039.1:0-15788 GCA_964395655.1 uncultured Azospirillaceae bacterium
CCGCGAAGGCGGTCACACCGTCGGTGCCGGCGTCGTATCCAAAATCATTAAGTAAGATTTTGGTACAGAAATATATGGCAAGATCGGTTTAGCCGGTTCTGCCGGAGAAATGATAAGACTCCCCGCTTGAGGTTTTCTCAGGTCGGGAGTTTTTTTTGTGGCATTTTTTGTGGAAAATTGCGAATTTGTTCAATCGGATGCGAAAAGTTCCGACTTGGCTGGAAAGGTGTGTGCAGGGATAAAACAAAGGCGTTGTCCGTGCAGGGCAACGCTTTCGTAAGGAGAAACAATCAGAAGCCGTAAAAATTTATCAGGTCGACAGTATCGGAGATGTCTTTATAAACGACAATGGATACTGCGATTAAGATGACCGCTAAGATAATCAGAGCAATCCGAATTCTTTTTTTAGTTTCCTTTTTCATAATTTTTTTATTTTTAATTAGACAATCTGATTGTTGTGTCTTTTAGTCGGAGCATAATTGACACAATAATCACTTAAAGTATGGACATATTAGCATTAAATAAGCTGATTCGCAAGCGTTTTATGACAAATCTTTCATGATGTCGCTGATGTTGACGTTTTTATTGCTTGCCGCAGACTGGTAATACAGCAAAGCAAAAAGGCGTGTTGAATAAGAAAGACCCAATTTTTGATCTTTGGCGTTTTCGATGAGACTTATCAGTCGGTTGCGACTGAGGCGCTCTTTGGCGCAGATGTCATCGATTGCGCTCCATTCTTTGCAACAAAGTCGCATGCTGGTGCGGCGATTGTTGACATTTAGTATTTTATTTGTCAGTTTCATAATTCTCTATACTTGAGGTTGTTATTTTTAGTGTATTTTATACTAATGTTTTTAATTATCAACCAATAACTGTAAAATTGTTTACAAAAATAATAATTGGTAGGTCTCGTCATTTCAGAGACTGTTTTTTGTCTAAAGTCTTCAGTTCCGGCTATCTTTGAAAGATTCGAATTCGGACGCTCTGTTTGACTCAATAAGAGTCTTTGCAAGGGTTTCGGGAAAATAAAATCCATTTTGGAGCCATTTTTTGCTTGCAATTAAGATTTGTCTATGTTACAAGAAGCGCACAGCAAGATTTTGAAAGGGGAGACTCTGTCAAAATTTTGCGATATAAAACATACCGCACCCCTTGTTTTTGCAAGGCTCTGCAGAGTTTAACGTTTAGATGGCAGACTTCTAGATATGTGAGTTGTGCCGTCTAGTTATAGGAAAAGTATTTAACATGATGGATACACAAAATATCAGAATTCGCCTCAAGGCTTTTGACCATCGTTTGCTTGATCTGTCTACCAAAGAGATCGTGCATACTGCCAAAAGAACCGGGGCAGACGTCAGAGGACCCATTCCTCTGCCGACCAGAATCGAGAAGTTTACGGTAAACCGTTCCCCGCACGTTGATAAGAAATCTCGCGAGCAGTTCGAAATCCGTACTCACAAGAGACTCCTCGATATCGTAGATCCTACACCGCAAACGGTTGACGCCTTGATGAAATTGGATCTGGCAGCCGGCGTGAATGTAGAAATTAAGTTATAATTTTAATGTTGGCTTTTGAAAGACAAAGTCAACCTATTGAAAAAGGAAAAATAATAATGCGTACTGGTCTAATCGCAAAAAAACTTGGAATGTCTCGCATGTTCGAAGCTGACGGAACCCATGTTCCGGTTACGGTTCTGCATGTAGACGGTTTGGAAGTTGTCGATGTCAGAACAGCCGAAAGAGACGGTTATACCGCCGTTCAGCTCGGTATCGGCAGCATCAAGGCCAAAAATGTTTCCAAGCCGTTGAAAGGGCATTTTGCAAAAGCTAATGTCGAGCCGAAGAAAAAGCTGGCAGAATTCAGAGTTTCTGAGGATTGCCTGCTGTCCGTCGGCGATAAATTATCTGTAGAACATTTTGTTCCCGGTCAGTTTGTTGACGTTTGCGGAACATCAATCGGTAAAGGCTTTGCCGGCGTTATGAAACGCCATAACTTTGCCGGTTTGGAAGCGTCTCACGGTGTATCTATTTCTCACCGTTCTCATGGTTCTACAGGACAAAGACAGGATCCCGGAAAGGTATTCAAAGGCAAGAAGATGGCCGGCCACCTGGGTGATGAGCGGGTTACCGTTCAAAACCTCAAGGTCGTGTCCGTTGACGCTGACAAGGGTCTGATTATGGTTAAGGGCGGCGTTCCCGGTTCCGAGAACAGTTGGGTTTACGTTACCGATGCCGTTAAGAAGACCGCTTCAGTAAAACTGCCGATGCCCGCCGGTTTGAAGAAAGTTGATGAACCTGTTGCAGTTAAAGCCGAAGAACAAGCTCCGGCTGAGAATGCATAAGCGATAAGGATTGAAAACAATGAAACAGGACATCTTGAATTTAGATAACAAAAATGTCGGTTCCATCGAACTTGACGAATCGATCTTCGGTTTGGAAGTTCGCGCTGACATTCTGCACCGCGTCGTTGTTTGGCAGTTGGCCAGACAGCAGGCCGGCACTCACAAGACCAAAGGCCGTTCTGAGGTTTCTCTGACTCCTGCCAAACCGTTCAAACAAAAAGGCGGCGGTCGGGCTCGTCAGGGTAGCCGCAAGGGTACTCAGTTCAGAAAAGGCGGCGTCGTTTTCGGACCGGTCGTTCGCGACCATTCGCATGAGCTGACCAAAAAGTTCAGACAGCTCGGTTTGAAGACGGCTCTTTCTGCCAAAGCCAAAGAGGGTAATCTGGTTATTATTGACGAAGCCAAGCTGGCCGAACCCAAGACGAAAGATTTGAAAAACAAATTGGCCGCCTGCGGTTTGACCAACAGCTTGTTCATCGACGGCAAGGAAGTTGACCTGAACTTTGCTCTGGCTTCCAGAAACATTGTCGGTGTCGACGTGTTGCCGACTATCGGTGCTAACGTATACGACATCTTGAGAAAAGACAAACTGGTTTTGACTAAAGATGCAGTTGTTTGCTTAGGAGAAAGATTGAAATGAGTAAGTCCAGCAAAACAAACAACGTAACCGCAAAAATGTATGATACGCTCGTACGTCCGGTTATTACCGAGAAATCGATGATTTCTTCCGAAGCCGGAAAAGTTACGTTCTTGGTTCCTTTGTCTGCCAGCAAAGACGAGGTTAAGGCTGCTGTCGAAGCAATCTTCAACGTTAAGGTAAACAAGGTAAATACAATTCGTCAGTTTGGTAAGGAAAAACGTTTCAAAGGCTATATCGGACATCGTTCCGACTTCAAAAAAGCCGTTGTCAGCCTTGCCGAAGGTCAAAACATTGATGTTACTACAGGAATATAAAAAATGGCATTGAAAAATTATAAGCCCACATCTCCTGGACTTCGTCAGCTCGTTATCGTAGACAGAAGCGAGTTGTATAAAGGCAAACCCGAAAAGACTCTGACTGTCGGTCTGACAAAAACCGGCGGCCGTGATAACTTCGGTCATGTTACCAGTCGCAGAATTGGTGGCGGTCATAAGCGCAAACTGCGTATTATTGACTTCAAACGCAACAAATTTGACGCAGAGGCTACCGTTGAGAGAATCGAATATGATCCCAACCGCTCGGCTTTCATTGCCCTGATCAGCTATGAAGACGGCGAAAAGGCTTATATTCTGGCTCCTCAGAGATTGAAAGCCGGCGATAAAATCGTATCTTCCGCCAAGGCGGATATCAAACCGGGCAATGCCATGCCTCTGAAGAGCATGCCGGTCGGTACGATTATTCACAACGTTGAGCTCAGAGCGGGTAAAGGCGGCCAGTTGGTTCGTTCTGCCGGTTGCTATGCTCAGCTGGTTGGTAAGGATGCCGGTTATGCCCAGCTGAAACTGAGCTCCGGTGAGTTGAGGGTTGTTCGCGAAGAGTGTCTGGCTACCGTCGGCGCTGTTTCCAACCCCGATAACCAAAATAAATCACTTGGCAAGGCCGGCCGCAACCGTTGGCTCGGCAATCGTCCGGTTTCCCGCGGTGTCGCCATGAATCCGGTTGATCACCCGCACGGCGGTGGTGAAGGCCGTACTTCCGGCGGTCGCCATCCGGTTACTCCTTGGGGCAAACCGACTAAAGGCGCCAAGACTCGTACTAACAAAAAGACGGATAGATTCATTATGAGAAGCCGTCATGAAAACAAAAAGAAATAAGGAGAAACGCTAATGACACGTTCCGTATGGAAAGGGCCGTTTGTTGATGGCTATCTTCTGAAAAAAGCTGAAGCTGCTAAGTCTTCCAGCCGTAATGAAGTGATTAAAATTTGGTCTCGCCGTTCTACGATGTTGCCGCAGTTTGTCGGTTTGACGTTCGGTGTGCACAATGGTCACAAATTTATCCCGGTTCTGGTTACCGAGGATATGATTGGTCATAAATTTGGTGAGTTTGCTCCTACCCGTACTTTCTACGGTCACGCTGCAGACAAAAAAGCTAAGAGAGGTTAATGATGAGTAAGTCTAAAGACGCAAGAAGAGTGGAAGCGAACGAGGCTTTGGCCGTTTGCCATTCTATTCGCACCTCTCCCCGCAAGCTGAATCTGGTTGCCCAGTCGATCCGCGGTCTGACAGCTTCAAAGGCTGTTGCCGAGCTGAGCTTTTCCAAGAAGAGAATCGCAAAAGTTGCTTTGGCCGTTTTGCAATCGGCAATCGCCAATGCAGAAAACAACCACCAGTTGAACATTGACAAGCTCGTCGTTAAAGAGGCTTTCGTGGGCAAAGGGTTAGTAATGAAACGTATGCACGCACGCGGTCGCGGCAGAGGAGCCAGGGTTTTGAAACCTTTCTCTAACATGACCATCGTCGTCGCCGAGCGTGGGGAGTAAGTTAATGGGACAAAAAGTAAATCCTACCAGTCTTCGTTTGGGAGTTAATCGTACTTGGGACTCTCGTTGGTATGCAGACGACAAATATGCTGACTATCTCCTCGAAGATGTTAAAATCAAAGAATTTTTGAAAGAAAAGCTGGCTCAGGCCGGTATCAGCCGCATCGTGGTTGAGCGTCCCGCCAAAAAAGCCAGAGTTACAATTCACTCGGCGAGACCCGGTGTCGTTATCGGCAAGAAAGGCCAGGACATCGAGGGCTTGAGAAAAGAAATCCAGAAGATGACTTCTTCGGAAGTTCAGCTTAATATTCTGGAAGTCAGAAAGCCTGAGCTGGATGCTCAGCTGGTTGCCGACAGCGTTGCCCAGCAGCTGGAGCGCCGCGTTGCGTTCCGTCGTGCCATGAAACGCGTTATGCAGTCTGCTTTGCGTCTGGGTGCCGAAGGTATTAAGGTTTCCTGCTCGGGTCGTCTCGGCGGCGCCGAAATTGCCAGAACCGAATACTATCGTGAAGGTCGCGTGCCTTTGCACACTCTGCGTGCCGACATCGACTATGCAACTTCGACGGCTCATACGACTTATGGCGCCTGCGGCGTAAAGGTCTGGATCTACAAGGGCGATATTATGGCTCATGATCCTATGGCCCAGGATAAGAAATTAGCCGAGCAAAAATAAGGATAAAGTGAAATGTTAAGTCCGAAAAGATTAAAGTTCCGCAAGCAGCATAAAGGCCGCATTCACGGCTTGGCCAAAGGCGGATCAGAATTGAGTTTTGGTTCATACGGTTTGAAGGCTCTGACTCCCGAGCGTGTGACTGCCCGCCAGATTGAGGCTGCCCGTCGCGCGATTACCCGTGAGATGAAAAGGGTCGGAAGATTATGGATTAGAATTTTCCCTGATGTTCCTGTTTCAGACAAGCCTGCTGAGGTTCGTATGGGTAAAGGTAAGGGCTCTGTCGAGTTCTGGGTTGCTCGGGTTAAACCCGGCAGAATCATGTTCGAATGCGAAGGCGTTGACGAGGCTACAGCCCGTCAGGCATTTGCACTCGGTGCTGCCAAACTGCCGGTGAAGAGCAAATTTGTTAAAAAATTGAATTCAGAACTGGGAGCAGAATAATGGTAAAAACAAAAGATCTTCGTTCTATGAGTATTGATGAGCTCGAAGCCAAATTGCTTGAGAAGAAAAAAGAGCAATTTAACCTGAGAGTGCAACAATCTACTGGACAACTTCAAAATACTGCTGTATTAAGAAGCGTTCGTCGTGAAGTAGCAAAAATCAACACGCTCATTGCAGAGCGCAAGAAGAATAGTTAGGAGAAAAACTATGCCTAAAAGAATTCTTCAAGGTGTTGTTGTTAGTGATAAACAGGATAAGACCGTCGTTGTCAGCGTAGAACGTCAGGTTATGCACCCTGTTTACAAGAAATTCATCAAAAAGAGCAAGAAATATTCAGCTCATGATGAGAATAATCAGTTCAAGGTCGGCGATACCGTACGCATCATCGAATCCGTGCCGTATTCCAAGACCAAATGCTGGACTGTAATCGTTGATAACGCCTAAGAGAAAAGGAATTAAAAAATGATACAGATGCAAACCAACCTCGATGTAGCCGATAACTCGGGCGCACGTCAGGTGCAGTGCATTAAGGTTCTTGGCGGGTCCAAGAGAATGCACGCCTCTGTGGGCGACGTCATTGTCGTGTCCATTAAAGACGCTATTCCGAGAGGTCGTGTTAAGAAAGGCGATGTTCACAAGGCCGTTATCGTTCGTACGGCTTCCGACATCAGACGCAAAGACGGATCCGTCATCCGCTTTGACAAAAACGCCGCGGTTCTGATTAACAAGGACGGCGAGCCGATCGGTACCCGTATCTTCGGCCCCGTGACCAGAGAGCTGCGTGCAAAGAAATTTATGAAAATTATTTCATTAGCACCGGAGGTATTATAATGCCTAAATTAAAAATTAAGAAGGGTGACCAAGTTGTAATTTTGTCGGGAGACGACAAAGGCAAAACTGGTGAAGTAGTAAAAGCTATGCCTTCCGAGGGTAAGGTTGTGGTTCAGGGTATCAATCTCGTCAAGAGACATACCAAGCCCAGCCAGACCAATCCGGGCGGTATCGTTACTAAAGAAGCGCCGATTAATGTTTCTAACGTGGCTTTGATGAACAAAGACGGAAAAGCTACCAAAGTGGGTTACAAAATCGTTGACGGTAAAAAAGTGCGCGTTGCTCGTAAATCCGGTGAAGTAATCGATAAATAGGAGAAAAATTTATGGCAAATTTTGAAACTTTGTATAATGAAGTCATAAAAAAATCTCTTGTGGAGAAATTCGGTTACACCAACCCACATGAGATTCCGAAGTTGACTAAGATTGTTTTGAATATCGGCGTCGGCGATGCCGTTACCGATAAGAAAAAACTCAACAATGCCGTTGAAGAGTTGGCTTTGATCGCCGGTCAGAAACCGGTCGTTACCAAGGCTCGCAAGTCGATTGCAACCTTCAAACTGAGAGAAGGTATGCCGATCGGTTGCAAGGTTACTCTGCGTTCGACCAGAATGTACGAGTTTCTGGAAAGACTCATCAACATGGCTTTGCCGCGGGTAAGAGACTTCCACGGTGTTCAGGGAAAGAACTTCGACGGAAGAGGTAATTTTGCTTTTGGTATCAAAGAGCAGATTATTTTCCCCGAGATTAACTATGATAAAGTTGAAAACGTCAGAGGAATGGATATCTGCATCTGCACGTCTGCCAAGAATGACGAAGAAGCTAAGGCTCTTCTTACCGGCTTCAACTTTCCTTATAAGAAATAGGTGGAGATTTTACTATGGCAAAAACAAGTTCAGTTTTTAGAAACTTGAAAAGAGCCAAGATGGCAGAGAAGTTCGCTTCCCGCCGTGCGAAGCTCAAAGAGATAGTTATGGATAAAACAGTTTCTCCGGAAGAGAGATTCCAGGCTACTCTCAAATTAGCTGAGATGCCCCGCAACTCTGCAAAGATTCGTTATCGCAATCGCTGCAAAGTAACAGGTCGTTCTCGTGGTGTTTATCGGAAATTCGGTCTGGCTCGTATCGAACTCAGAGATATGGCGAGCTTCGGCGAAATTCCCGGTTTAGTAAAATCAAGCTGGTAGGAGGCAGAAGAATATGTCTATGTCTGATCCTTTGGGCGATATGCTCACACGCATTAGAAACGCACAAAGAGCGAAGAAAAGTGAAGTTGTATCACCTGCTTCTCGCTTGCGTGAAAATGTACTCGAAGTTCTGAAAAAAGAAGGTTACATCCTTGGTTACGAAAAAGCCAACGTTCGTGCCGGAATCGATGAGCTTCGCATTAAACTGAAGTATCATGAAGGTACTTCCGTCATTACCGAAATTTACCGTGTTTCTACTCCGGGACGCAGGGTTTATTCCAGCGTTAAAGATTTGCCGAGAGTATACAATGGCCTGGGTATTTCTATCATTTCCACCCCGCAGGGTGTCATGAGCGACAACGAAGCCCGCAAAGCCAATGTCGGCGGTGAAATTCTGTGCCAAGTATTTTAAGGGAGAAAATGGATGTCTAGAGTTGGAAAATATCCTGTTATCGTCCCTGATGGCGTTAACGTTGCCGTTGCAGACGGTTTGGTTACGGCTAAAGGCAAGCTGGGCGAATTGAGCCACAGCTATGATGCTGACCATATCGATGTTAAAATTGACGGTAATCACATTGTCGTTACTCCGAAGTCGGAAGCTAAAGAAGCACGCGCTTTGTGGGGAACGACCAGAGCCAACATCAACGTCATTGTCAAAGGCGTAAGTGAAGGCTTTACAAAGGAATTGGAGCTGATCGGTGTCGGTTACAAAGCTCGCGTTGAAGGCAGCAAACTGATTATGTCTCTGGGCTTTTCTCATGACGTTGTCGTCGAGACTCCCAAGGGGCTGAAAGTTACCTGCGCGTCTCCCACACAGATTAGCATCTCTGGTGCTGATAAGCAACTTGTCGGTCAGATGGCGGCTGAACTCCGCGAATACAGAAAGCCCGAGCCCTATAAAGGTAAAGGCGTCAAGTATGTCGGCGAATATGTCCGTCGTAAAGAAGGCAAGAAGAAATAAGGAAAAAATTAAATGAGTACGCCAAGAGAATTGTTTGAAAAGAGAAAAGGCCGTATTCGGTCCGCTCTTAAAAAAGCCGCCAACGGAAAGATGAGATTGTCCGTTTTCCGCAGCGGTAAGCATATCTATGCTCAGGTTATTGACGATGCTAAAGGTGCAACCGTCGTTTCCGCTTCCACCCTGGATAAGGAAGTCAGAGAAAACGTCAAGAAATCTTCGACTGTTGAAGCCGCGAGCTTCATCGGCAAGATTGTTGCCGAACGTGCCGTTAAGTCCGGTGTAAGCGAAGTGGTTTTTGACAGAGGCGGATATATCTATCACGGCCGTGTCAAGGCTCTGGCTGACGCTGCTCGCGAAGCCGGCCTGAAATTCTAGGAGTTGAATGAAAATGACACAACAAGCAGATCGTCGTAATAAGACAGAAAAGAAAGATGAACTGGTCGAGAAACTGGTTCACATCAACCGTGTAGCCAAGACCGTTAAAGGCGGACGCACCATGTCTTTTGCCGCCGTCGTCGTCGTCGGTGATCAGAAAGGCCGCGCCGGTTACGGTTCGGGCAAAGCTTCGGAAGTTCCCGAAGCGATCACCAAGGCTACCAACGAAGCCAAAAGAAACATGGTTCGCATCCCGTTGCGCGAAGGCAGAACGTTGCATCATGACATTGCCGGCCGTTTCGGCGCCGGTAAGGTATTCCTGAGAACGGCTCCTGCCGGTACCGGCGTTATTGCCGGCGGCCCGATGCGTGCTATCTTCGAAGTTTTGGGTGTTCAGGACGTTGTTGCCAAATCTATGGGATCCAACAATCCGTACAATATGATTAAAGCAACTTTCAACGCTCTGGAAGGCATTAATTCACCTCGCATGGTTGCTGCCAAGCGCGGCAAAAAAGTCGGTGATATCGTAAGCCGCCGCGAAAATTCGAACGGTGCTAAACTCAGCGTAGAGGAGGCATAAGACATGGCGAATAAAAAGACCATTAAAGTTACTCAGGTTCGCAGCGCCATCGGACGTCCCGCTTCCCAGAAAGCGACGTTGATCGGCCTCGGTCTCAACAAAATGAACAAAACCGTCGTTTTGGAAGATACTCCTTCTGTTCGTGGGATGGTTAAGAAGGTTGAGCACCTCGTTCGCATCGAAGAATAAATTAAAGTTTGCAAAGGAGGTGTCATGCTTGGAATTTTCTCTCTCGTGTAGCTATTATGTACACCACGTTCGAAAATTCCGGCGCAGCACGCCTCCTTATCAAACTTTCAGCAGTTTATATTAAGGTGAAGAAAAATGAAACTTAATGAAATTAAAGACAATGAAGGCGCCAGAAAGTCTCGTATCCGCGTAGCCCGCGGTATCGGAAGCGGCAAGGGCAAGACCGGAGGACGCGGCCAAAAAGGTCAGAAATCCCGTTCGGGCGTTGCCGTTAACGGTTTTGAAGGCGGTCAGATGCCGATTTACCGCAGATTGCCGAAACGCGGTTTTAAAAATCCGTTTGCTAAGGAATTTGCGGTCGTTAATCTGGATACAATTCAAAAGGCTGTCGACGCCGGCAAGCTCAATGCTGAGGATATCAACATTGATTCTCTGATTGCGGCCGGGATTGTCAGCAAAACTTTGGACGGTGTTCGTTTGCTGGCTCGCGGTGCGATTACCTCGAAAGTTATCATCAAAGTTGATTCAGCTTCCAAGGCTGCCGTTGCGGCTGTCGAAAAGGTTGGCGGCAAGGTTAATTTTGTTGCCGAATAGGCTTTTTCAGAACTTCTGCGATATCATCGAGTCGTCCGGACGGTCGGATAACAAAGATGATGCGCAGAAGTTCTTTTCGTTTATGTAATAAAAAAATACGAGGATGACAAATAATGGTTTCACTTGCAGAGAAAATGGCAGCTAACATGGATGTGTCAGCTTTCGGCAAAGCAGAAGAACTGAAAAAAAGACTTTGGTTTACGGTTTTGGCTTTGATCGTGTTCCGTTTGGGAACGTTTATCCCTCTGCCCGGAATTGATCCGAAAATTCTGGCTGAGATTTTTGCACGTAATTCCGGCGGAATTTTGGGCATGTTTAATATGTTTGCCGGCGGCGCACTTGAGCGTATGACCATTTTTGCCCTCAATATCATGCCCTACATTTCGGCTTCGATTATCATTCAACTCGGACAGTCGGTGGTTCCGTCGCTTCAGGCTCTGAAGAAAGACGGCGAGGCCGGACATCGCAAAGTAACGCAGTATACCCGTTATTTGACGGTTTTGATTACGATCGTTCAAGGCTACGGAATTGCCGTCGGCCTGGAGAGCATGACCGGTTCGGCAGGGTTGTCGGCGGTGGTTATGCCCGGGTTTATTTTCAAGTTTACGACTATCGTTTCGCTGGTCGGCGGTACGATGTTTATCGTCTGGCTCGGCGAGCAGATTACGGCTCGCGGCGTCGGTAACGGTTCGTCGCTGATTATTACGGTCGGCATTATTGCCAATATTCCGGCGGCGTTGGCTCAGACTTTCGAATTGGGACGCGTCGGCTCAATGTCGGCTCCGGTTATTTTGATGTTGCTGGCGATGGTTCTGGGGCTGATTTATTTGATTGTGTTTGTCGAAAGGGCTCAGCGCAAAATCGTTATCCAATATCCCAAGCGTCAGGTTATGGGGCGTATGGGCGCTTCGGAAAGTTCGCACCTGCCCCTGAAGATTAATCCGACCGGCGTTATTCCGCCGATCTTTGCCTCTTCTTTGTTGCTGTTGCCGATTACGATTGCCAATTTCAGCGCCGAGAACGGCCCTGTCTGGGTTCAGAATCTCAGTCAGATGCTCGGACACGGTCAGCCGTTGTATTTGGCGTTGTATGCTTTCTTGATCGCATTCTTTGCGTTCTTTTATACCGCAATCGTGTTTAATCCCGAAGAAACGGCTGAGAATCTTAAAAAACACGGCGGTTTCGTCGCCGGTATCCGTCCGGGTAAAAATACGGCCGAATATCTTGACTATGTCATTACCCGTCTGACGGTTGTCGGCGCGGTTTATCTGGTCGGTTTGTGCATCCTTCCGGAAGTCTTGATCAGCAAACTGTCCGTTCCTTTCGTTTTGGGCGGCACAACGCTGTTGATCGTGGTTCAGGTGACAATGGATTTTGTGACGCAGGTTCAGTCGCATCTGATTGCCTATCAGTATGAATCTTTGATTAAAAAAGCATCTTTGGCCGGCAGAAAGAAGCGTTAAGATGAATCAAAACGGTTTAGGTCTGCATATCGTTTTAACGGGCGCGCCGGGGTGCGGAAAGGGCACTCAGGCTCGTCTGCTTAAAGAAAGGGTTGCCATTCCGCACCTGTCAACCGGTGAAATGTTGCGCGCGGAAGCCGCAACGGGTTCGCCTCTCGGTCTCGAGATTAAGGCTTTGATTGACGGCGGGAATCTGGTGCCTGACGAAATGATTGTCAAAATGCTGTCCAAAAGAATCGACAAAGACGACTGCAAAAACGGTTTTATTCTCGACGGTTTTCCGCGGACGCTGCCGCAGGCGGAAGCTTTGGAGGCGCTTTTGGCCAAAAAGGGCATTACGCTGGATGCGGTGATTGAGATTCAGGTTCCCGACGAAATCATCATGGAGCGTATTCTCGGGCGTTATGCCTGTATGAAATGCGGACAAGGGTATCATGACAAGTATCAAAAGCCAAAAGTTTACGGCGTATGCGACACTTGCGGCGGTACCGAGTTTTATCGGAGAATCGATGACAACAGGGCTACCGTTCAGAACCGACTCGTTAATTATCGGGCGCTGACGTATCCGACCATTCCTTATTTTGAGAAAAAGGGATTGTTGCGTTGCGTTGACGGCACCGGTGCAATTGAGGCCGTTGCCAAAAAAATAGACAGCCTGCTGGCCGTCGGCAAATGAAAAAATTAAAAAAATGTAAGTTTTTGAATTTTTTTGTTAAATCTGTGGTTGACACAAACAAATTTTAGCCTATAATCCGGCTTAATTTTGAAAAGTGGTGATCAACTTTTTAAATGTAGTAATTAATATAGAAAATGGAGAGTTAATTTGGCTCGTATAGCTGGTGTAAATATTCCAACTGCCAAGAAAATCGAAGTCGCTCTGACTTACATCTATGGCATTGGCAGAAAAACTGCTCAAGACATTTGCGCAAAGTCTGGTATTTCTTGCGACCGCCGCGTTCAGGAACTGAGCGATGATGAAGTCGCTAAAATCCGCGAAGTCATTGACAATGACGTTGTTGTCGAAGGTGAGCTTCGTCGTGAAGTCGGTGTCAACATTAAGAGACTGATGGATTTGGGTTGTTATAGAGGTTTGCGGCACCGTAAAGGTTTGCCGGTTCGCGGTCAAAGCACAAAACAGAATGCCCGTACCCGCAAAGGCAAACGCAAGACTGTTGCAAACAAGAAAAAATAAGGTAGGTCGTTAAATGGCAAAAGCAGTATCACAACGTGTTAAGAAGAAAGAGAAAAAGAATATTACGGCAGGCGTTGCCCATATCAATTCTACTTTCAACAATACAAGAGTTACAATAACAGACGCTCAAGGTAACACTGTTTCCTGGTCTACTTCCGGTGCGCAGGGATTTAAGGGTTCTCGTAAATCGACTCCGTATGCCGCACAGGTTGCCGCCGAAGAAGCCGGCAAAAAAGCTCAGGAACATGGTATGAAGACCTTGGAAGTTGAAGTAAAAGGTCCCGGTTCTGGTCGAGAATCTGCTGTCAGAGCATTGCAGGTTATAGGTTTTACCATTACGACAATTCGCGATGTTACGCCTATTCCTCACAATGGCTGTCGTTTGAGAAAGAGACGTCGCGTTTAGTCTGTTTTTTAATTGTGATTATGAGGCGTTTAGCCTCATAATCTTCTAGTTTTTATGAACTTTGCATATGCAGCAATATAGAGGACATACCAGTGATTCAAAAGAATTGGCAAGAACTTATTAAACCAACTAATTTAGAAGTCACTCCCGAGGGAGCCAACAAAGCTAAAATAGTTGTAGAACCTTTGGAGAGAGGATTCGGTTTAACCCTGGGCAATGCGTTGAGAAGAGTTTTGCTTTCTTCACTGCAGGGCGGTGCGGTTACCAGCATCAAAATTGACGGTGTTTTGCATGAATTCTCCGTTGTCCCCGGTGTCAGAGAAGACGTTACCGACATCGTCTTGAACATTAAGGGATTGGCTGTCGCCGTTCACAGCGAAGGGCAGAAGACGATGAGCCTCAAAGCCGAAGGCCCTTGTGTCGTTACCGCGGCAATGATTGAAGCCGGTCATGACATCGAAATCAAGAATCCCGATCTGGTTATCTGCAATCTTGACGCCGGTGCCAAAATCAACATTGAGATGACTGTCGGAACCGGTAAGGGTTATGTTCCGGCTGCTCTGAACAAAACCGCGGATGCGCCGATCGGCGTTATTCCGGTTGACGCGATTTATTCTCCGGTCAGAAAAGTTTCTTACAAAGTTGAGAATACCCGCGTCGGACAGGCTACCGACTATGATAAACTGACGATGATTGTTGAGACCAACGGCGTTGTCATTCCCGAGGATGCGGTTGCTCTGGCTGCCAGAATCCTGCAGGATCAGCTCAAACCCTTTATTAACTTCGATGAGCCGGAGACGGAAGTGGAAGCCGAGAAGGAAGAGTTGCCGTTCAACAGAAATCTGCTCAAGAAAGTTGAAGAACTCGAGTTGTCGGTTCGTTCGGCCAACTGCCTCAAAAACGACAATATCGTTTATATCGGCGATCTGGTTCAGAAGACCGAAGCCGAAATGCTCAGAACGCCGAACTTCGGTCGCAAGTCTTTGAACGAGATCAAAGAAGTTTTGGCTAAAATGGGTATTCATCTCGGTATGGATACGCCGGGCTGGCCGCCTGAGAATATTGAGGAACTGATTCGCCGTTGCGACGAGCATTTCTAATATATTTTGACAGATTATGCAAAAAGAGAACTTCGGGAAGCTGAAGTTCTCTTTTTTTGAGTTCCGTTCTTGTATAAGCGGCATGACGAGAAACTATGGAATTTGTTGTGGCAGAGGCTTTTTCGCATTGAACAGTCTTCTTGTTTATTTATTTATTTATTTATTTATTTATTTATTTATTTATTCTCGTTTTTTTGCTTGCAATTGTAAAGTTCCTGTGTTAGAAACGCAGGCGAATGAGGAGTCTTTATGTATGAGCGGCAGCGCCGAGTCCGTAGTAAAGGCTTTGTTTTGATCCGGTCTGCCCTTGCAGGCCATTGAGAAAATATGAAAGGAAATGCCATGAGACATGGAATGAAACATAGAAAACTGAACATGGATACCAATGCCCGCAAAGCTTTGTTCTCTAACCTGACGGCCGCTGTCCTGACGCACGAACAGATTAAAGTTACGGTTCAGCGCGCAAAAGAACTCAGAACTTTTGTCGACAAGATGATTACCCTGGGTAAGAAAGGCAATCTGAGCAACCGCAGACAGGCATTGTCCTTCCTGCGCGACAACGAAGTCGTTGCAAAACTGTTCTCGACTTTGGCTGAACGTTATAAAGACCGCAACGGCGGTTATACCCGCGTTTTGCGCGCCGGTTTCCGCTATGGCGATGCTGCCGACATGGCCATTATTGAGCTGGTTGACCGCGACGTTAATGCCAAAGGCGCCAAAGATCTGGCTCGCGTTGCCGCGGAAAAAGCCGCTGCCGCCGAAGCTGCCAAGGAAGAAGCCAAAGCATAATTTGAGGTTTTGAGCATAAATTTTAAAGAGCTTTCCTTAACGGAGAGCTCTTTTTTTGCGGCATTTGTCTTGATTAGGATCGGCTTAAGCAGACGGCAGGCAAAGCGGCTTTCGACAAAGGCTGTCGCATCGGATGCGGCGGTCTTTCGTTTTTTTAAAGAGGTTTTAAGAATTGGCGGTTATACTGGCGGAAATTGTCAGGAGA
>CAYNBB010000040.1:0-15730 GCA_964395655.1 uncultured Azospirillaceae bacterium
ATCGAACCCGCATCCTAAGCTTGGGAAGCTCACGTTCTACCATTGAACTATATCCGCAACGCAAATACTGATAATACAAAAAAAACGGCTTGGCAAGAATTTAAATCAGCTTTAGTTAACAACCAAAACAACGCCGAGAATAATCAGCACGAAACAAAACAGTTTTTTCATCAGCAGTTGCGCCGAAATTTTCTCGTTAAGCGGAATATTATAACGTTTCAGCACATAATAGCAGAATCCGAGCAAAAATATCGGCTCTGTTGCACCGATTGAAGAACTGACCACCGGCGACAATCCCGACATACCGTACACCTGCGCCATCACTTCCAAAAAACAGATAAACTGATTAACCGCAAAAATCTTAAACTTGTTCAAATAGGGCGGAAAATTTTTGACAATATCGCGACGCCATTTCTTCCGAAGCAAAAAAACAAACGGCACCACCCCCGAAATCAAATTCGGATAAACCACCATATTTACCCAGTTAGAATCTTCAATCAGCACATATTTTTCGACAATTGCATATACGGCGCGCAACAACGATGCAAAAACCATATAATAGAAAGCGCGACTCAGTTTGGGAATGCGCGTTCCTTTAATACTCAAGGCGACCGATGCCATGATAATAACCATAAACCCGATATACTGCGTCAGATTCAGAATTTCGCCCAAAAACAAAAACGACATCAGCGGAATGGTAATCTGCCCGAGGGAAAGCAGCGCCGCCACGATTGAATTGTCAATAACCTTAAGCGCCGTATAAAAAGGATACAGATACAAGACGTCAAGCAGAGCCAAAACGGCATAAAAGAACAACAGCGGATACTCCGGCACGGTCGGCATTCCGAACACGAAAACCAGAGGCAGAAAGACGCAGTTCATCAGAGAGACATAAAAAACCATCGTCGTCTGACGCTTAAAAGTACAATTGGCCAAACGACTTTCTATAATACAAGCGGCCGCGGCAAATGCCGGAGCCAAAAATGCTATCAGAATAAACAACATCAGAAATTTTTCCCAATCACTTTAATCTATATAGCAACATGCTTCGTTTGTTGTCCCTCTAACATATCCCTTTCCCCCGGACTTTGAAACCCGGGGAAATTGCAAAAACGGAATTTTATTCAGACAAAGCCTTCAATTTGGCATTCAGACGCTCAATGCTGGCTTTGGCATTGGCAATCGCTTCCTGCGTTTCGGAAGACTTGGCATTGTCGCCGGACTGCCATTTTTCGATTTTGCCTTTCAGATCGGCAATTTTTTCTTCCAGCTGAGCCTTGTAGCTTTCTGACTTGGCATTGTTTTTCAGCTTGGCTTCGTCAATTTTGGCGCCGACCTTGTCTGCCGCACTCTGCACCTTGCCGGCAGCTTCGACAATATCCCACGCCGCCGCGTTTCCGCCGCAAACAACAATCAGAGCAACCGCAGCCGCACTCAAAAATTTGTTCATTTCAATCTCCTTTGTCAAATAACTTTACCTTCTGCACTATAAAGGACTGCCTCCCCCGCTTCAACAAAAACATTAACAAATTCAACATTTTTTTCTAGTCTTTAAAAAAAGAGTATGTTATAAAACGCGCAGAAAGATTCTATTTAAACCGAAGGCCGGCAGATCAGGCATAAAACCGTCTAATCTGAAGGCCTTTTTTACGTTAACTTAACTTAAGGATGTACTATGTCAGAAGTTAAAATGAAAATGATGGACGGTAACGAAGCCGCAGCTTCCGTTGCTCACCGCATGAACGAAGTCTGCGTCATCTACCCGATCACCCCGTCGTCTCCGATGGGCGAATGGGCCGACGCCTGGTCTGCCGCCAAGCAGAAAAATATTTGGGGCATTATTCCCGAGGTTCAGGAAATGCAGTCCGAAGCCGGTGCTGCCGGCGCCTGCCACGGTTCGATTCAGGCCGGTGCGCTGACCACTACCTTTACCGCCTCTCAGGGTCTGTTGCTGATGATCCCCAACATGTATAAAATCGCCGGTGAACTCTCGCCGTTCGTTATGCATGTTGCCGCCCGCTCTCTGGCTTATCACGCCCTGTCCATCTTCGGCGATCATACCGATGTCATGGGTTGCCGCCAGACCGGTTTTGCCATGCTGGCCTCCAACTCCGTTCAGGAAGCGCACGACATGGCTGCAATCGCCCAGACTTCGACATTGCGTTCCCGCGTGCCGTTCATGCACTTCTTTGACGGTTTCCGCACTTCGCACGAAATCAAAAAAATCAAGCTGCTTTCCGACGACGATCTGAAAGCCATGCTCGAAGGCGTTGACTATACTTTCAACGTCAAACACGCCCTGCGTCCGGAAGCTCCGGTTATCCGCGGCACGGCACAAAATCCCGACGTCTTCTTCCAGGGTCGCGAAGCGTCCAACCCCTATTACAAGCAGGTTGAAGGCATCGTTCAGGAAGAAATGGACAAGTTTGCCGAGATTTCCGGCCGTCAGTATCATGTCGTCGACTACTACGGCGCCAAAGATGCCGATCAGGTTATCGTCATCATGGGTTCGGGCGGCGAAACCGTTGAAGAAGCCATCGACTACCTCAATGCCAACGGTCAGAAACTCGGCGTCATGAAAGTACATCTCTATCGTCCTTTCCCGGAAAAATCTTTCCTCAAGACGTTGCCCGCCACCGTCAAGACCGTTTCCGTTCTTGACCGCACCAAAGAATCCGGCTCTACCGGCGAACCTCTGTATCTCGACGTTGTCGCCACTCTGAGCCAGGCCTTTGCCCGCGGCGAACTCAAATCCATGCCCAAAATCGTCGGCGGCCGCTACGGTCTGTCTTCCAAAGAATTTACCCCGGGCATGGTTAAGGCTGTTTTTGACAACGGCAATACCGCAAACCCGATTAACGGTTTCTCCGTCGGTATCACCGATGACGTCAACAAAACCTCGTTGCCGTTCGACGATTCGATCGACACCGAACCCAAAGACGTTGTCCGCGCCGTATTCTTCGGCCTGGGAGCGGACGGTACCGTCGGCGCCAACAAAAACTCGATTAAGATTATTGCCGAAGACGCCGGCAAATACGGTCAGGGCTACTTTGTTTACGATTCCCGCAAATCCGGTTCCATGACCACGTCGCACCTGCGTTTTTCGGACAACCCGATCAAATCGGCTTATCTGGTCAACAAGGCCGACTTTGTCGCCTGTCACCAGTTCCCGTTCATGCGCAAGGTTGATATTCTCAAAATTGCCAAACCGGGCGCCACGTTCCTGCTCAACGCTCCTTATGAGGGCAACGAAGTTTGGAATCACCTGCCGCGCGAAGTTCAGCAGACCATCATCGACAAGAAACTCAATTTCTATGTCATCAACGCTGTTGACGTCGCCCGCAAGACCGGCATGGGTCAGCGCATTAATACCGTCATGCAGACCTGTTTCTTTGCAATCTCCAACATTCTGCCCAAAGACGAGGCGATTGCTCAGATTAAAAACGCCATCAAAAAAACCTACAGCAAAAAAGGCGACGCCATTGTTCAAAAGAACTTCGAGGCTGTGGACGCTTCTCTGGAACATCTCCACAAAGTCGACGTTCCGGCTCAAGCTACTTCCGAACTGAGCATGTCTGCTCCGGTTCCGGCCAATGCACCCGAGTTTGTCAAAAAGCTGACGGCCGAAATCATTGCCGACCGCGGCAACGAACTGCCGGTTTCCGCCTTCAAAGACGTTGTCGACGGCACCTGGCCGACCGGCACAACTCAGTATGAAAAACGCTGTATTGCAACCGAGATTCCGGTTTGGGATCCCGAAACCTGCATCCAGTGCGGCAAATGCTCGCTGGTCTGCCCGCACGGCGTTATCCGCATGAAGGTTGCTTCCGACGAAGAGCTCAAAAACGCTCCGGCAACGCTCAAGCACGCCGCATACAAAGGCAAAGAGTTCGCCGGCAAACAGTTCATTCTGCAAATTTCTCCGGAAGACTGCACCGGCTGCGGCATCTGCACTTCCGCCTGCCCGGCCAAAAACAAAGCTAATCCGGAACTCAAGGCCATTAACATGGATCACATTGAGAATCACCTTGAGGCCGAAGTCGCCGACTGGAAGTTCTTTGAAACCCTGCCGTATGTCAAGAGAACCGAAGTTGCCAAAAACCTGCCCAAGACCACCCAGATGATTCAGCCTTTGTTTGAATTTTCGGGCGCCTGCGCCGGCTGCGGCGAAACCCCGTATGTCAAACTGCTGACCCAGTTGTTCGGTGATCGTATGGTCGTTGCCAACGCAACCGGATGTTCTTCGATTTACTCGGGCAACCTGCCGACCACGCCTTACGCCAAAGACGAAAAAGGTCACGGTCCGGCATGGGCCAACTCCCTGTTTGAAGACAACGCCGAATTCGGTCTGGGCATGAGATTCTCGATTGACCAGCAGACCGGTTTTGCCAAAACGCTGCTGGAAGGCCTCAAAGACAAAGTCGGTACGGAACTGGCAGACAAACTGCTGAACAATCCGCAGTCGACCGACATCGAGATTGACGCTCAGCGCGCTCTGGTCAAACAGCTGCGCGACAAACTGGCCGGCATCGATACCGCCGAGGCTAAACACCTCGACAAACTGGCCGATTATCTGATTAAGAAATCGGTTTGGATCCTGGGCGGCGACGGCTGGGCTTATGATATCGGCTTCGGCGGTCTCGACCACGCAATTGCCTCCGGCAAAAACATCAACATTCTGGTAATGGATACCGGGGTTTATTCCAACACCGGCGGCCAGCAGTCCAAAGCCACCCCGATGGGCGCTTCGGCCAAGTTTGCAACGGCCGGTAAGGCGCTGCCCAAGAAAGATTTGGCCATGATTGCCATGTCTTACGGCAACGTTTATGTGGCTCAAGTCGCATTCGGCGCCAACGACTCTCAGGTTATCAAAGCCATGAACGAAGCGGAAGCCTATGACGGACCGTCCATCATTATCGCTTACTCGCACTGTATCGCTCAGGGCTTTAACCTGGCCAACGGTTTGGAACACCAGAAAGCTGCCGTTGAAACCGGTTCTTGGCCACTGTTCCGTTACAATCCGGAAAACGTTGCTCAGGGCAAAGCTCCGCTGATGCTGGACTCCAAAGCTCCGAGCAAACCACTGGCTGACTACATGGCCAACGAAACCCGTTTCCAGATCGTGAACAAAGCCAACCCCGAGCGTTATGAAACCCTGTTGAATAAAGCTCAGGAACTGGCTCAGGAAAAACGTTCCCTGCTGGAACACATGGCCGAATTCAAAGCTGCCGAATAAGCAGCCTGGCAACCAAATCACCCCGCCGCAAGACGGGGTGATTTTTTGTGCATTATCGAAAAATAAACTGGCAATACTCAGCCCGATTTATCATAATAGAATATATGCACTATTTTGACGGAGTTTTACATTATGGAAAATCAAAAACAAACTTACAAACTGACACCCGAACATATTGCCGACCTGTATAATCAGGAATATTTGCGCAAAACTCCCGAGAGCAAGAAATTCAAAGCTCTTGACGGCGGATTGCAACGCGCAGTCATTGAAGAAGCCCTGCTCGAAACGGAAGCGATGAAGCTCTCCCGAACCTACGGCGAAGACGCCCGGAAAAACGAAACGGCCTATTTTGAAAAATATATCGATCTTTATGCCTATCAGGCCGACCGCGAGCCCGAACGTTTTCGCAAGCGGGATTCTGAATTTCTGAGAATTCATTTTTCCAAAGCCAGCCGGGACACGGCCCGCGAAATAGAGATCACGGATCGTACCAGACGAATTGACAGCCTCCGTGCATCTAAAAACCTCAGCACAATAAAAATGATATCCGGCATTCGCCAGAGATAAGTCAGAATCGACTTTCCGCCGGTCGCAATTTCGATAAGTTCTTGCGCACCGGCGGATTTTTTTGCCCGTTTTTCTCAATATTCCACTTGACAAAATTAGCCTAAAAACATTAAACTGACATACAAACAAATATTATAAACAAATTAAATTGAACGCTTATGAAAACAATGTCAATCCCCGAGGAAGAATGTCAGTATTATGACTATCCCATGGCTGCAGCTCTGTACAAAGAACTTGGCTGTAAAGGCAAACCGCAACTCTGCGTCTTAATCTACCGACAAAAAGGTAAAGAATACAAGACGATTGGCTGGTGCAGTGAAGAATCTAACGATACGGTTCAGGATTTTCCGATATTCAAAAATTTTCAAATGGAAGAAGAGCCGGAAGAAGTTGAATTCATTCTTTTGAATGAACAGGAAATCTTTGCCGTTGGCGATCAACTGTACATTGTGATTGCTCTTAACGAAGGGTTCGGCATTCGCCGCGTCAACCTGCTGTTTGACGAAAGCATCGTCAAAGCCGCCAACGTGCTCCGCGGCATTCCCGACCTTGAGTACCAGTTGTGCAAAGTCTATGTCAGAGGATACCCGAAAAAGTTTCTTGACTATTGCTGGGTTGGCCGACTTGCCCCGGATGTATCGAACGATATGCCGACAATGGTTATGTGTCCCGTTTTCGGCTCGAACGAAACAAACTCGGAAGAAATCTCCGGCAACCTGGAAGCCGTCCCGCTGCAGGAAGGACAAACGTTGTACCGAAACGGCACGCTCTGGCAGGTATCTGCAAACGAAAGCTACGGCGCCTGTCTGATTCCGTTGATAGATCTGCCTTTTTATTCAGATTTTAATGACGAAAAGGCGCTTCTCAACTGAGGCTAAAAAACTCCGCTTTTTCAAAAAGCGGAGTTTTTTCATCAGCGCCGCAGATACGCGTTCAGCAACCGAATACCGAACGCCGTAGCCCCTTTCGGACAGAGATCGGTTCCCTTTTCCAGTCTGTCGACGCCGGCAATGTCCAAATGTGCCCACTTGACGCCGTCTTTGACAAAACGCTGCAAGAAACAGGCTGCGGTACTGCCGCCGGCATTGGCTCCGCCGATGTTCTTCATGTCGGCCACCGGAGAATCTATCATCTTGTCATAAGCCTTGTTTACCGGCAAACGCCACAAATTCTCTCCGCTTTTCTCACCCGCCTTGATCAACTCGGCCGCCAGCTTATCGTCATTGCCGAACAAACCGGCATACTCGCTCCCCAAAGCCCGCATCGTCGCACCGGTCAGAGTGGCAATGTCAACAATCTTTTTGACATTGTACCGCTCCTGAACATAAGTCAGGCAATCGCCCAAGACCAGACGTCCTTCGGCATCGGTATTCAAAACCTCAACCGTCTGTCCGGACAAAGAAGTCAGGATGTCCCCCGGACGGATCGCACTGCCCGAAGGCATATTCTCGACCAGCCCGACAATACCGATTGCATTAACCGGCGCCGCCTGCAAAGCCAAAGCCTTAAGGCTTGCCGCCACCACTGCCGCGCCGGTCATATCGCCTTTCATATCGCTCATACCGGCGCCCGGCTTAAGCGAAATGCCGCCGGAATCAAAGGTAACTCCTTTGCCGACCAACGCGACGTCAAAATCATCCTGTCCGGCCTTGCCTTTCCATTGCAAAACGGCAACTTTCGGTTCGTTGACGGAGCCTTGAGCAACACCGAGCAACAATCCGAAACCTTTTTCCAGCAGTTTGTCTTTATCAAGAATTTCAATTTCCAGCCCCAGATATTTCAGTCGCTCGATATCATCGGCAAATACCTGCGGCGTCAGATAATTCGCCGGCTCGTTGCACAAATCGCGGCCGTAACGAACCGCATTGGCCAGAGCCGCATACTTTTTGAAATCTTCCGCGGCGGCCGCCGCGTCCTGCAATTTAAAAATCATCTGCTCCAAAGCCGGATATTCATCGGCTTTCTTTTTGGTAAAATACTTGTCAAAACGATAACTTCCGAGCATCAGACCGAAAGCAATCTCGCAGGCAATCCGTTTGGAATCAAAGCGACACCCCTTGAGCTCTTCGACCATATAACAGCCGACGCTGTCTTTAAACAAACGTTTGGCCAGACAGCCGCCCAGTTTTTGCAGAGCCAAGGCGTCGGGATTTTTGCCGACTCCGGCCACGATAATTTTGCTCCGGCCGCCCAGAACTTCGACAAATTGACCGCTTTTTCCCTCGAATTTTGCCTGACGCAGCGCTTTCAAAACCGCCTCTTTCTCATCTTTGGGCAAAAATTCCAGGCTCGGTTTTGTTTTTTCCGCGCAACCGACGATTCTGACCGCCTCGGCACCTATTTTCCCTTTTGTAAAGACAACTTCCAACATAATTTGTTCCTCCAAAATTGTTTTATGCCTATTTTGCCTCAAAATAATAAATATTTTGCTAAATTTTCTTCACATCCCTCCTTTTCTTCTGGACTAACGATTATATAACAACTATACTCGATATAGACAAAAATAATACGGACAAAATCATGAGCAAAGCGCAAAATGACAAAAGATTGTCTACCGAAAGAATTCTTGTTGCAGCAATAAGAAACAAAATGGATGCGCTGACTAACGCTCAATTTTTCAAAAACCGATCCAACTCGGCAAAAAGCCGCGGCCGCGGCGAATACCGAAAACTTTCCAGCGCCGAGAAAAGGCTTGTTCGCCGCATAAAGACTCAACAGCTCAAGACCGAAATCCACCTTTTGCTGCAAGCCAACGGCTTTAAGCCGCATATCCGAGATCCGCAGATCCCGCGGGCAACGACGGAAGAAAGCCTTGCCATACGTTTTGATTTTGACGGCATTCTTCACCGTCCCGATGTCTCTTCGCTCTCCGCCCCTTACGTCAATGCCAGGCAAACTTATCAGGAAGCGCTGAACAACAATGAGAGCCCTCTTCCTCCGGAATATGCCCCCGAAGACTATCGGCTGAATACCTCTCCGGTCTGGCAGAAGCTAAAACTTTTTGACAACTTCCGCCAAACCCGCAAAAAAATCGTCTACAGCCTGATGCAAAACCGTATCCCGCCGGAAGCCGTCCGAACCATGAATTATTATGACTTTATCGATGCTCTGACCGATGCCTGCAAAAAAACGGACACCCGTCCTTTTGAAGGAAGCCGTTCCCAAAATCTCAAAATGTTTGCCCATTGTTACGGCGAAGAATTTACTCAAATCATGCTCTCTTTGCGCTACAAACCCGACGCCGTCCGCCAAATGCTGCAGCAAATGCGCAAAGGTAAAACCCCAAATATCCTTGATCTCCATCACAAAACGAACGTCACCAACTTCCGCGAACTGGAATGCCCCGAACAAATCAACTCCTTTCCCAATATGCTGCTGACCTTTATTCATCCGCACCATCGCTCCTTACATTTCGATAAAGGTTATGATATTGACAAAGGCATCGTATTTTTCGGCGGTTATGACCCGGCTTATCAAATTCGCCGCAATCCTCACAGGGAACGTCAATACCTTATTGCCAAAGGACGCCTGCCGAAAGATGCAAAAACTCGTTAAACAATTAAGCGCCCTACCGGGCGCCAATTCCGGCAAACCAGTCGATACCGCACGAATAATCCGTTGTCAGAAACAGTTGCGCGAAAACGACTTTGCACCGATGCCGGACGAATATACTGAACTGCTCCACCATTTTAACGCCTTTGCCTGGAACGGCAGCTTTCTGTACGGCATCAAACCTTTCAAAGACTTTTTTCTCGATCTTGTCGGCGAAAACATGCTGGCTTTTCACCCGATGCCCGCCCTCAATCTCATTCTCGGCTGCAATGAATACGATTATCTGGTCTGGAATTGCGCCGACTTCCGCTATCAAATAATTGACAAATCAGAATTCATGGTGCTAAATACTTACGCCGACGGCGCCCGTGCCATCCGACATATTTTAAAGATTGAAGATGAAGACTGACATTTATAATCACACACCGGAAAATATCCGAAAAGCCGCCCGTATCATTAAAGACGGCGGACTTGTCGCTTTTCCGACCGATACGGTCTACGGCCTTGGCGCCGACGTTTATAATCCCAAAGCCGTCGCCGCCATTTTCGAAGCCAAAGGCCGTCCGACTTTTGATCCGCTGATTTCGCATATTGCGGAAATTGATTTTTTGTCCGAATATGCCTGCACGGATGAGCGAGTCATGGCGCTGGCCAAACATTTCTGGCCGGGACCTTTGACTTTTGTCCTCAAGCGCAAAGAACGCAATCCCTCGCTGGACTTGGTCTGTTCCGGACTGCCGCATATTGCCGTCCGCATGCCGAACCATCCGCTGGCGCTCGAACTAATCAAAACCGCCGGCGTACCGATTGCCGCCCCTTCCGCCAACAAGTTCAAATGCATTTCGCCAACCACCGCCCGACATGTTGCCGACAGCCTCGGCAACAAAGTAAACATGATTCTGGACGGCGGCGCCTGCGCAATCGGCGTTGAAACGACCATCATCGATCTGACCACCTCCGAAATGGTCATGCTGCGTGCCGGCGGCCTGAGCAAAGAAGAAATTGAAGCCTTCACCGGCGAGAAAGTGATTGTGTCGCACGGCGATCCGAACAAACCGAGTGCCCCCGGCCAACTGCTCAAACACTATGCGCCGCAAATGCCGATGCGCATCAACGTCGCGGAAGAAAACGTCCGTCCCGATGAATTTTTCATCGGCTTCGGCCGCGTCAAAAATGCCCATCTCAACCTCAGCCCTTCCGGCAACCTTAATGAAGCTGCCGCCAATCTGTTTGCTTATATGCGGCTGGCAGAAACCCATACGGAATATAAAAGCATTGCCATGTCGCCGATTCCCGAAAACGGCCTCGGCCTGGCCATCAACGACCGTATTCGCCGCGCATCTTACAATAAATAGCGCTCTCTGCATTCAATCGTCGCATTCTTCAAAGTCCTGAAAAAAAATTTTTTTATTTTTCCGGCGTCTTGTTATTGACAAAATTTCCCAAAAATGCTATTTTATAGTCCTAAAATCTTAAAACGCATAAATTATGGCATCAATTATCATTCTTCTCGGCGTTATCGCTGTATTTACAGGATTCATCTTTGTAATGCTTATCGGAATCTTTTCCATGCTGCATGACATCAAATCCTTCTTCAAAAAAGAAGCGACCCCGGAAAACAAAAAACTCTGACCCCTGCATGTTATGTTAATCTTAACTCTCCTGATTATATGCATGCTTTCGGGCTCAAACAAGATCCGCCGACAACTGCTGCGTCTTCTTGCAAAACTGAAAAAGCTCCGGCCTTTCTGAGGTTCCGGAGCTTTTCCGTCTTTTTAACACTGCTTTTATTTATTAAAATAATCCAGCAAATAACTGCGCAAATCAGCCGTATTCACCCTGATTTGCTCCATTGTGTCGCGATCTCGGATAGTCACCGACTCCGGCTGATTTTCAATCGTCTCAAAATCCACCGTCAGACATAGCGGCGTACCGACTTCATCATGCCTGCGATAGGCTTTTCCGATGTTTCCGGTATTTTCCAAAGCCACGCGGCCGATACCGAGCTTAAGCAGACTTTGCTTAATCTCATGACACTTGGCCATAATCTGTTCGTTGTTTTTCTTGAGCGGAATAACAGCAACCTTGATCGGCGCAAGATGTTTCTTGAGCTTCAAAACAATACGGCTGTTGCCGCCGCCCAAATCCTCCTCGGTGTAAGCCTCGGTCATTACTGCCAAAACGCCGCGGTCAACGCCCATCGACGGTTCAATCACAAACGGAACGACCCATTTGTTGGCATCGTCCATAATACAAAGCTTCTGTGTTGAATCCGGATTGGCGTGGCAATGTGAAGTCAGGTTCATTTCATCCTGCGCTTTGGTATGGTTGCCCAAATCATAGTCGGTACGATTGGCAATTCCTTCCAGTTCTTCCATACCGTGCGGAAACTGATATTCAATATCGTAACAGGCCTTGGCATAATGCGCCAAATCTTCCTTCGGCGTGGTATAAATGTTTATATTCTCGCGTTTAAGCCCCTGCTCTTCCCACCACTTAATCCGCTCTTCCTTCCAGATCTCATGCCATTTTTCGTCTTCGCCCGGCATTACGAAATACTCAAGTTCCGCCTGCTCAAACTCGCGAACGCGGAAAATAAAGTTGCGCGGCGTAATCTCATTGCGGAAAGACTTGCCGATTTGCGCAATGCCGAAAGGCAGCTTGCGCGAGGTCGCGTCGACCACATTTCTGAACTGCGTAAAAATTGCCTGTGCGGTCTCCGGCCGCAGATAACCGAAAGAAGAACCGTCGTCAACCGGACCGATGGCCGTTTTGAACATCAGGTTAAACGGCCGCGGCTCAGTCAGATCGGTCGACCCGCAGTTCGGACATTTGCCGTCTTTGATATGATCGGCTCGAAACCGCCCTTTGCATTTGCGGCAATCGGTCATCGGATCGGAAAAAGTGTCCTCGTGCCCGGAATAATGCAAAACTTTCTGATTCGTCAGAATAGCGGCGTCCAGCCCCTCAATGTCATCGCGCTCGTAGACCATTGCGCGCCACCAGGCGGCCTTGAGATTGTTCTTGAGTTCCACCCCCAGCGGGCCGTAATCATACACGCCCTGCAAACCGCCGTAAATATCCGAATTCTGAAAGATAAACCCACGCCGTTTGCACAAAGAAACCAATTGATCCATAGATGTTGCAGCCATTTTGCATTCCTCACTGAAGATGTAGTAAAAAATTAACTTATTCTTTGTATAATAATTAATTCCAAAAAGCAAGCGGAGATACCGAAAATGAGCAAAAAACCTACCAAAGTGGCTATGATTTATGATTTTGACGAAACCCTGAGCGTCACCTACATGCAGGACTACATCCTGATTCCTTCGCTGGGCATGAAACCGGGAACTTTTTGGAAAAAAGCCAATCAATGGTCGCGCGACAACTGCGCCGATCAAATCACCGGCAGCATGTACTATTTCTTCAAAACCGCCAAAGAAAAAGGCATCAGACTGACACGACAGTTTTTCTGCGATGCTGCGCAAAGCATCACTTACTTTGACGGCGTGGAAGAATGGTTCGACCGCATCAACGAATACGGCAAACACCTCGGCCTGCAAATAGAACATTACATCGTCTCGTCCGGTTATGAGGAGATCATCGCCGGAGCTTCCATTCGCAAACATTTTACCGACGTTTTCGGTTGCTCATACGCTTTTGGCGAAGACGGTACGCCCGTCTGGCCGGCCCGCGTCGTCAATTACTCGACCAAAACGCAATATCTTTCCAAAATCAACAAAGGTCTGGGCAAACTTGAAGACCGTGCGGTCAACGAATTTATGCCTGATGAAGAACGTCCGATTCCGTTCCGCCGGATGATTTACTTCGGCGACGGAATGACCGACATTCCGTCCATGAAACTGACCAAAGAACGCGGCGGCAACGCCATCGCCGTCTATCAACCCAAAAGCAAACACAAGCAAAACGCAATTAAATTATTGAGCGACGACCGCGTCAACTTTGCGCTGCCGGCCGACTACCGCGAAGGCAGACAAATAGACATCGTCGTCAAAACCATTCTCGACAAGCTCGCAACCGAACGCGATCTGGAAGAACTGCAGGCCAAAGAAGAAAAGAAGAAAATCAAAATACCGTTCTGAAAAATCAGACCGTCAGTTCCATTCCGTCATACGCCAGTTCAAAATTTTCGGGCAGCGCGGCTGTTGTTTCGTCATAGTCGACTCTGGCCGACAAGTGCGTCAAAACTACGCGCTCCGGTTTAACCTCAGCCGCAATTCTCTTTACGTTTTCCAAATCGCTGTGCCCGTTTTTCTCAGAATAAAGACCGTTATTGCATTCGATAATTAAAAGTTTTACTCCGCGCAAAATCTCAATTCCTTCTGCCGGAATGTCTTCCCAGTCCGTCACATAGGCAAAATCTTTATACCTGAAGGCCGAACAATGCAACCGATGGTGCGGCACCCGAAAAGTCTGAAAACGTACGCCGCAGGCCTCAAAATCACCAACGTCCGGCAAACGCCGCCAATGCAGGCCGCAACCTTCCTGTTCCTCGCCGTTGAACAAAAAACCGAAACAGGTTCTGAGCTCTTGCTCGGTCTCTTCGCCGGCCCAAACTTCAATCGGATGTTCCAATATCGTACTGGCGCGTGACAATTCGGGAATGCTCGCAATATGGTCATAATGCCCGTGCGTCACAAAAAGCGCGTCCAAATCATCAATTCCGCACTTGTTGATTTCATTTCTGAACTCGGGACCGGCATCAATTACAAACTTTTTGCCTTCCGCCTCAAAATAAACCGAAGCGCGGTCACGACGGTTGCGCGGATTGTCGGGACGCAAACGCCGCCAGTTATTAAAAATCATCGGACATCCGTAAGCGGAACCCGAACCTAAGATCACTATTTTCATTTTCCCCCTCTCGCCTTTTTTCCTGCGGCAATATACGAAAACAACGGCTCCAAAATACTTTTGTTCAGCCTGTTTGCCGACGTCTTTTCGTCGGAAACGGCCTTGACAAAAGCGTTAACGCCTTTGTCCTGCCGGGCTTTTTCACGCCGGGACAACTGCATCATGCAGTCGATCATCGCGTCCCGATCCTTAAAATCAACGTTAGCCAACATTAATTCCAACAGTTCTTTTTGAGAAGAACAATCCTGCAATTTATCACAATTTTGAAATAATTCGTTTTGAAACAGTTTATGCACGTCCGGAAAAGGCCGTGCAAGAATATTCTGCTCGGCAATGTCTCTGACAAATTTCTTCCTGTCTCCGGAACGTTTCAGACTGGCCACCAATCGCGAAAGGCAACGCACCCTGTCCTGCGGAATAAAGCGATAACCCCCGTCAAAAGCCTTGTTGATCTGATCGACGGCCTCCTGATTGACGCCGCCTTTTGAAATATCCAGATTATATTTTCCCGAAATGGCCAGGAACCGCCGCAAGATATTATAAGCCCCCTCTTTTTCGGGATTGGACGCCAATCTTATCTTGCCGCTGCGCATACCGTCCACGGCACCGTATTTGTCAATCACCTCATTGTCAACAACGCCGTTTTTCCTCTTGAAACGGGCATATATCTTTTCAACGTTAAAAATACCGTTGTCTTCTGGATTCATACAGGAAATGTCTATCTGACCGAGCTGCGGATGCCGCACCACCGCATAAATGTTATGCGTCCGCATAACGTCGGAAACTTCAATGTTTTTGCACTCAAGATGACGCAGCGCTTCATAAAAGGCATCTTCACTCCTGACGCACAGATCATAATCGTTAACTTTGGCATCGGGATTAAGCAGCGGATCCAAAACCGCGCCGCCGAAAAGGAAAGCCTCGTCCAGTCCGGCATCCTGCATAAAACGTTCAACATCGCGGGAAACTTTAACAGCGCATTTCATAAGCATCGTCCTCTGGTCTGAATGAATGATGCGCTTTAACATACAATAAAGAAAAGCAAGAGTCTAGACAAAAATACAAAAAAAAAATAAATATTATAGACAACAAAAAGAGAATATCAAAAAAACTCTTGCCAAAATAAAAAAAATAGCATACACATTACACGATTTCGGCTGCCGCGCCGAAACAAAAATTATTTGGGGTGTCGCCAAGTGGTAAGGCAACGGTTTTTGGTATCGTCATTCGTTGGTTCGAATCCAGCCACCCCAGCCAGACTGGACAGAGGTTAGATTTTGGGGTCTAGCCTCTTGTTTTTTAATGATATTTTGCGGCTCGCAGAGGACGTTTTTTCTTTGTCTGATTTGCATGGAACAGAACCAACGGAAAAGCTGGTTCGACGACAAGCAGAAGCGAATTTGTCTCTTATTTATCTATTTTATCATCAAGTTGCTCAACGACAGTTAAACCATCTTTATTTTTTTCCGCCATTAAAAACAACCCAGCCCCTTTTGTCTTTTC
>CAYNBB010000041.1:0-9905 GCA_964395655.1 uncultured Azospirillaceae bacterium
AACCATCTTTATTTTTTTCCGCCATTAAAAACAACCCAGCCCCTTTTGTCTTTTCTTCCCACAAGTTGCCAATAGCCGCTTTTTCCCTTGTGTCTGCGCTATCAATCAGATGAGCTCCCTTATATTCAACGACCAAAATTCGCCCATCGTTAAGCATTGCGACAAAATCAGGATAGAATTTATCCGTTGATGTCGGTAACCAAAATGAATTCGGATGCTTAGCAACATTTCGGATCCAATATTTCACATTTTTATTTGTATCAATAGCCTTCGCACATTGAAATTCCTCGCCATCAACCCCTCCATCAAAATTGAGAACATTATTTGCTCCAAGATAATGTTTGGCAAATTTGTATCTTCCCCTGTACAAGAGTTCATTGGCATACATATTATCAAAAAATTCAAAACCGTTGTCAAAATTCAGTTCAACGCGGGCTTGCGGAGCAAAGAAAGAAATTTGATGAGCCTGTTTCCTGGCCTTGGCATACGCCTCTTTAATCTTATTTGATAACTTTGTTGCAAGAGCATATTTTGCAAGCATCAACTCAGTTATTTTGATTCCTCTCTGGTCTGTTAGATAAGAAATAACATTAGTCAGCCATTTTACCATGGTTGCTTGTGAAAAATACGAATCTCTTAACTGTTTATCTAACCATCTCACTAAACTTTCCGGTGTCCAGTTATCAATACTCATAAAAGGCATAGACAGCTGTTCTTCACCTGCCGGAGAATACTTTAAAGCATGATCGTCAATATCAATTGTAAAACTATTGCCTTGTCTGGCGATTTTAAATTCGTTTTCATTCAGCTGATAAGGTGCATACTCATTTAAATCCCAATCAAAATATTCAAAAACTATCTCTGGATCTGCCAGTTCAAGTTCGCCTTGCAATTCTACAAACATTTGCGGCACTTTAAATTTTTCGCCATTTTTTGCCGGTGTCGGCTCTACCTGTTTGTTTTTATAGTTTTCAAATTTTGTTTCCAGCTCAAACTGCTCATTTTCATTAAGCATCGGCTTAATTTTCTCAATATCATCTGAAGTCGTTTCATTGCTGAAAACAATACTACGCGAGCCATTGCTTTCTTTTTGTATAGTTATTGTTTGGGGTAAATCTTGTGTTTTAATAACTGTTTCAGAGGTAAGAATAACTTTATTCGGCTGCGGATTACTGCTGAATAAATCACTTGCAGGTACCTTTTCTATAACATTTTGGGCTTCTTCATCCGAGAATCCCTTATTTTCAAGTTTTTTAACAATACAATCCGTTGCCACGCCGAACTTTGGCGATAAAACATAGGAATAAGCTCGGTTTAAGGCACTTATTTTGCGATTTTTTGCATACGGCATACGCATAACCCGTCCAAGCAATTGTTCAACGGCGGTATCACTTTGAACATTTGCCAAAGAGCATAAAACATACGCAAACGAACAGTCCCAACCTTCTTTTAATGCTTGAACGGTAATAATATAGCGGATGGGACAATTACGGTCAAAAACGTTAACCTCGTCCAGCTCTTTTTGTTCTCCGGTTGCAATGGCAATTTCATTTTCAGGAATTTGTTGAACATTGATTAAATTTTCTTTTAATCTTTCGACAGTTACCTCACCTTTTATATCTTGCGCCTGAAACAGCAAAATCGGACGGACATACTCTTTTTCATATTGAGCGGCTTTTTCCAGTTCGGCACGCTTGGCAATTGCTTCCGTTACAGCCAACTCCCAATTATTATGTTCTGTTAATGCAATCGGAAGTTTTATCATCTCTTCTTCTTTTAATTCCGTTGCATACACATTATACAGAGTGTTGTTTTGCAATCTCGGAGTTGCTGTTAATTCAATAATCGCAGACGGATTGATACGCCCTTGCATCTCCGCACTAAGATTAGTTACCGCATTATGAGCCTCATCAACAATCATAATCGGCCTGTGAGCACATAGTAAATTGGCAAACGAATATTTCAGGCCGTTTTCATCTTTTTCCATACCCGCTTGTACAGAAATATGAGTAAAGTGCGGCTCTAAATTTTCATTATGTTTGTAAACATTATATTTTGCGGTATCTTTTTTGCTGAAAGACTGGATTGTCGAAACAACAACGCATAAATTTTGCTCTATATCAGACGGACGAATATTAAATTTTTCATCAATATCAAATACTTTAACATGACCGCCAAACTGTTCATCCAAGGCTTCCCGATAGGGATGACGAGGATTTTTAAGAGCTTCCGCCGTTTGTTGCCTGATAGTATCAGAAGGCGTAAACCACAAAACAACAGGAAATTCCCGCTCAAGCCATACTTCACTTGTTGTTTTAATGGCATGAGCCGCAATAATTGTCTTACCACCGCCCGTCGGGACTTTCAAACAAACGCGCGGCGTATTCGGAATTGTTGACCATACAATATAATCACTCTTAAGTTTTCCTAAACGATGGCTTATTTCAGGGCTGGATACAATATTCTCATAAGCCTGCTTATGCCCGCATATACGCGCTTCTTCAAAGAATTTGTGTAAAACATTGAGCGTATTATTTTGATAGTTCTTCAGTTGCATGATTTTCTACCTTATATCAAATAAATCTAATTCAGCCTCGCTTTTTGATAAACTAAGTCTTGGTAAATTAAATAGAAGTTGTTCAGGAATAGGTTTAATAACAATATCATTGAATTGAAAAACTGTATCAATTTTTTTACCTATTACCTTTTCTTCGCCGTTTATCATTTGCCTTTCGTAACGAACTAAAGCTATTATAATGTCGTTGTTTTTCGTTGATTTTAAAGGATATTTTCCAAGAAGGAAGCTATTTTTGAATTCTTCATCTATGATATTAGCACTTAAATTTTGCTTAGTTTTATTATCCTTAAAAGACCATTGATTATCCGATGGAATATTAACAGGTTTATAAATAGTCAACTCTTGTAATACTAATGTATCAGGAAGCTCTCTAATAATATCTTGAGAAATATAACGAGGTAAATCAGGACGTCTGATTATAAATTTATTATCATTTGTAAAACCAATTCCTTTAATATCTGTATTTTTACTACACATTGTATAAAAATCACTTTTAGCTTTAATTGCTATATCTAAATTCATTTCTTGCGGAACTTTTAGCTGTTCTGTATCTTGAGAATAAAAGCCCACAATCATATCCTTTACCAATTCGCCATGGTTTTCACCATATTCTGCTGGATTTTTACCTGTGATACCTTTAATAAAACCACTAACATAATCATTCACACCACCGACAAGAATTCCTCCCATCAAGACACCTATAAACCAATCTTTAAAAGAACCATCTTCCGCAGCACATACTGACAATTCATATTGTGCATTAGTAAAACATTTATGCACCAGTTCATTGCTAACTTTTTGTAAACTTGTGGCTGTAATAATAAAGTCATTAACGGGTAAATAATTTTTATCAGTATCAAAATGAAATAAAATACGTTCTGCCATTGAATTATTCCTTTTTTCTTTAGCATCCCAAAAGTTTCAAAGAATAAATAAAGCCTTGTCCGATAGCACTTCCCGCAGCATTCTCTAAAATATTTTTTATTGATTGTAAGCTTCTTTGTATCAATGAAGAATTCTTGGGCTCTTTTTCTAGTTCTATCCTAAGTGTTTGTAATTCAGCTTCCAACAAAGAAAGTTTTTCTTCATCTAATCCTAACTTATTTACATTATCAGATATTAATTCGCACAATTCTTTTACTTGTTTTATGTCCAAACCATTATTTTGAATTTGTTCAGAATTTTCTGTGGCAACTTGATTCATAAAATTACCACCAGAAACATTAATTGTTTGGTGAACAACTGTTTGTGCTTTATTTTTTTCATCCATTGTGAATTCACTATCCTTTCCAATAATTCCAACATCATCAAGCTTAGCAATATATGCCATTAAAAAACTCTTTGCTCCATTAATAATATTGGCTAACTTGCGTCGAGGAAATACGCTAACTAAACTGTTACATCCTGTTATTCCATATTTAACTATCAAATCTGTGGTTAACTGCACTTGAAACTCTGTGTAATTGGTATTATCCAGCATATCTTCAATTTCAAAAACTGTTTTATCATAAGGAATAATGGACAATTCTCGTTCTGCTTGCTTGGAGTAAAAATTTACAATATTCCAACCATAAAAAGGATTTAAGGCTCTACAATATCCCTGAATTTTACGATACTGTGGTAATCCATCAATAGAATCGTAACCTTGTGTTTCTTTATCTAACCATTCTTTTAAATCAGATAAATTCAATTTAACTGCTGGAATATAAGCTTTACGAAGAATTAGCGATAATTTAATATTATCTCTTAACAAATCTTCTTGAATTTCTTGTATAATTCCCATCTTCTACCTCGCTTTGATGTCGTATGGAGTTTGCTTAAATTCAATACGCAAGGTTTTTAGGCGGGATATCGAGATACGGGAGCTTTCACCATAGATGACTAATTTTTCATACGGTTGATGTTGCATATCTTCCAAAATCACGTTTAAAGTTTTATTTGTCAGTACATTTCCACCATCGACACGCTTATCTCTCAAAATACCATTATAAAGCAAGGCATAAGATACATTATTATATGAGCCAAGATAGGTTGAGTTTGCAGTCGGTTTATTAAATGGTGTTTTTGTCTCAGTAAACCATATATGGGCTGATAAGTTTTCAAAACTGATATTTTCATTGATATTACCTTCGGCATCAAAGACTTCATTTCCCAGTTTATAAAAGCGAAAACTGCCGCCACCTTGCCAATTAACAGCCTTTGAAATACCGCCTTGTTCACCATCAATAACAGCTTTCAATCTTGGAACACAATGTGTGATAGCATGATTTCCCATCTCTATACCAATATATCGCCGCCCCATTTTATGAGCAACAGCAACTGTCGTGCCGGAACCTAGAAAAGAATCAAGGATTAGGTCATCCGGTTCTGTAATAGCATTTATTAACATCCAAATAAGCTTCTCTGGTTTTGGATAATCAAATGCTTTTATATCGCCAAATAAACATCTACTTTCTTCTGTAGCATCTTCATATGTTGCTATGTTATAATGCGCTATACTCAAAAGATTTTTCATTTTTTAGGCTCATTGCCTTGTTTGATATGATTTGGACGAAAAGGTACTTTACTTATTATAATTCGTTCTTTATTTGCGATGATTTCATTTAATTTCTTTTGAGAATATCGCCACTCACCTTTTAAACGGAATGCATTTTTATTTCGTCCTTTAACAATTTCTAATTTATCCAATAATTCTGTTATGATATTTCCCTCAGACATATCTTGTGGGTATATGATACCATCAGAACAATTAAACTCTACACTTTCTTCTGGAAAAGTTAATATTTGTACGCTATTACCAGCATTATTGATTGGATATTTTTTATTTTCTGTTGTATATCCTCCTAAAAACGCTGGTGAATATTTTCTGTTCTTTGCATAAGCCAAAATATATTCTGTTACACTGCCCATATTAGCATTTAAAAAAGAAGGTTTTTTCTTCTTTTCCCAAACTAATGTACCACAGCAATTTTTACGCCCGAATACCTCATCACAAATAACTTTGAGATAGTGCCCCTCATCATCATCAATAGAAATAAATATACAACCATCTTCGCTTAAAAACTCTTTTAATAATTCAAGTCTTGGATACATCAACGACAACCATTGAGAGTGCTCTAAATTATCATCATAATGTTCAAATGCCGAACCGGTATTATACGGCGGATCTATATAGATACATTTAACTTGCCCTGCATAGAATGGTAATAATGCCTTTAATGCCTCAAGATTATCACCTTGAACAATCATATTTTCTTTTGTTTTATCACCATAACCAAGCTCCGGCACTTCTTCCAATAGCCGATATGGTGTTTTATTTGCCGTTTTAAGAGCTTTATCACGCCCTAACCAGTTCAAAATAGGCATTATTATTCCTTAATACTGTTAATTCGTTTTTCCAAATTATTTTAATCCTATTCATTGTATAAAGTTAATTTTCTAAAAGCAAGTTTTTCAACGATTTTTTGACAAGAAAACATTCATAAATTTATAATTTAAATTAACTCTTCAAATCTCTCTGCCAGTCTATAAGTTCTCGCTTTTTTCGATTCATTGACATACCGCAAAAATCCTTCGGTAATCCATTGGCGAAGCAAGGCTCTGGCAGATTGGGCGGAAATGCTCAAAACTTCCGCAATTTGCAGATTGTTAACTTCCTTAAATTCTGCAAACAATTCCAAGACTTTCCGCTGTTTTATATCAAGTTCACGCAATAAAAGGCTTTTATCTGTCGTAAATCCTTTTGTCTTTTCATTTTTGGCATGATCATTGACCTTGTTAAAAGCATCAGCGACACCGGCAATAAAATACTCCAGCCATGACGTTATATCCGCCTCATGCCGCCCGTAATAATAGTTATGATGCGGATGCGTCTGCAAAGCGCCATAATAGCGGATCAAATCTTTGGCATAATATTCTTCCAGCGAGTAAATGCCTTTTAAGCCGTAACCGCCTTTACGCATAATAAAGCTGGTTAAAAGTCTTGCCGTTCGTCCGTTCCCGTCATAATAAGGGTGTATCGTTACAAACTGATAATGTACAATTCCCGCTACTAACGGCACCGGCAGATTTCCGGCATTTTGCACCCATTGGCAAAATGCCTTCATCATCTCCGGCACGTCTTTAGCTTCCGGCGGCAGATAAATTTTAGCACCGGTTTCGCTGTCATAAATCGCATTCTGATTATCCCGATACGGAATTGTGCTTTCACTGCCTTCAACCAAACTGTGGATATTGGCAATCAGCTTCTCATCAAAAGAACGATTGGCAACAACAGCTTCTTCCATAGCATTCCAAGCCTTGTAATAAGCCTTGACCTCTTGCTCGTCTTTTTCTCTCTGCGGTAATCTTCGCCCTTTCAGAGCCTCGGCAACTTCTTTTCCGGTCAGACGATTCCCCTCAATCTGCGTAGAATAATGAATTGTTGCTACTTTGGCACTTTCCCGCAAAGATAATAAAAGTTGCGGCGATATCGGCTGATTTTCAAACTGCTGCTTAACAACCTCAATTTTTGCCAGATTTGCAAGCATCTGAGCTGTTACCGTATATTTAGGACTAAAAGGCATGTCAACTTCCCTAACATTATTTCAACATTAAAATAATATTATTTAAACATTAAATCAACATTAAAATAAGTTATTCGCCTTTATCGGTTCTTTCAAAAACAACCCCTAAGACTTCAAAATTTTTAATCGTGGCCTTCAGTATCTTATTTTGCATTTCTCGAAGCATATAAAAATTTTTACTTTTGTTTGCTTCCATAGTTTTGACAATCATTTCAACTTCCAGACCGGTATAACAACGCATTATCCATGTAAACGGATTGCTAAAATGCTTCAGCACATAATTTAATGCCGTACTTGCTCCATATCTTCGCGTTGTTAGTATCAACGAGGAGTAATACAACGCTACATTGAACACCAAGGACGCGAAAATGCGTTTTATCAACCTATCATCGCAAATATTCAAAAGTACAACCTCGATAGGATGCATACCGGCTTTTCGATAGGAAACGAGAAAACGCAGAATATCCGCCGGGAACAGAAACAAGCCGTTTATGCGGCCTTTTCTTTATTCCTTAAATACCCGGACTTGCTTTCAGACTTCCGTTCCCAGTACCGAAAACAGCCTCTTCAGCCGCCTCAACATCAGATACCGAGCCAGTGGCGTTACGACTTTTTCCAACCTCAAAAACATCCATGATTTATATTTATTATAACTCTTCAAATCTATAAACCGCAAACAAAGCTTCCCGTTTTTTCGTTGCACGACAAAGTTTTTCATATTGAAATCATAAAAAAAGATATCATGTTCTGCCAGACAATAGGCAAAATGCCACAGTTGTCCGACGATTTCGGATACGACAGACCGATCCCTGCAATAGTCCCCCAACGTTTTTGAACACATCCCGTCGTCATCCTTCAGCAGTTCACAAACCAATCCCTTGCCGAAATTGGTATCAACCAGCTCCCTGTCATATTCGGGAATATATTCGTTCAGATACGTCTTTACAAAAGAATAAGTCCTAAGCTCTTCTTCCAGCAAATGCGCATCTTTGCTGCGGCTGACTATCTTAACGCATTTTTGCGAACACGACGGATGCGCAAAGCATAACCTCGTTGCCCCTTTGCCTATAAAGTCCCTTAAAATCAGCATTTCTCCCCCTTACCAATAGGTAAGTATACTTCCCTAACGTAAATATGTCAAATGGAATATATTATAGTCATGAAAATAGACGAAGCAGGACATATCAGTGACAAAGTGGTGTCTCTTCTCCGGCAGGAAAGAATACGCCAGGGAATGAGTCAGTACAAACTTGCCAAACAATGCGGCTTGAGCAAAACCTCAATCGCTTTTATCGAACGTTTCGAAAATAAACCCACGCTGCGCACACTCTTAATGATTGCCGAATGCCTGAACATCGAATTAGCCGACGTCATCAAAACCGCCGAAAAGAAATAACAACGCCAAAAAAGGCGCCTGCCGAAACAAGGAAAATTTTTCTGCTCTCAAAAAACGCATGCGCATATAAAAATTATCCCCGAGCCCAAAAAAATTATTGAGTCGCCCTCAAAAAATATGATACTTGTCAAACACGATACTTCACCAATCGACAGGAGAACATTATGAACATTCTCGACACCGTCAATTCACCGGCAGACGTAAAAAAGCTCAGCCTAAAAGAACTTGAAGCGCTGGCGGAAGAAATCCGTGCCGCCGTCTTAAACCGCGACAGCAAAATCGGCGGCCACGTCGGCCCCAACCTCGGCATTGTCGAAACGACCATCGCCCTGCACTATGTTTTTGACTCTCCGCGTGACAAAATTGTTTACGACGTTTCTCACCAATGCTATCCGCACAAAATTCTGACCGGACGCAAAGACGGATTTATCGGCAGCGCCGAAGACATGGCCGCCGTCTCCGGTTATACCAATCCGTCCGAAAGCGAACACGACTTTTTTATCGTCGGACACACTTCAACTTCAATAAGCCTCGTCTGCGGTCTGGCCAAAGCCCGCGACCTTAAGAATGAGAAACACAACGTTATCGCCGTCATCGGAGACGGCTCCTTAAGCGGCGGCGAAGCCCTGGAAGGCCTCAGCAATGCGGCCGTGCTTGGCGGCAATATCATTATCGTCGTCAATGACAATGAGATGTCGATTGCCGAAAACCACGGCGGCCTTTATACCAATCTGCGCCTTCTGCGCGAAACAGGCGGTACGGCCGAATGCAACATGTTCAAAGCCCTGGGTTTTGAATATCGCTATGTGGAAGAGGGAAATTCCCTGCCCCGGCTGATTGAAACGTTCGGGCAAATCAAAGACATTGCCCGCCCGATCGTGCTGCATGTTCACACCACCAAAGGCAAGGGTTACCTCCCCGCGGAAACAAACAAAGAAAAATGGCACTGGAATTTGCCTTTCGACATCGCCACCGGAGAAAACACCGTTAACTTTGGCAACGGCGAAACTTACAATGACATCACCTTCGAGTATTTGGACAAGCGCCTCCAAAAAGACAAAAGCCTTGTTGTCATTTCTGCCGGAACGCCGGGCGCCATAGGCTTCACGCCCGACAAAAGAGCGCGTCTCGGCCAAAACTACGTCGACGTCGGCATTGCCGAAGAACATGCCGTTGCCTTTGCTTCCGCATTGGCCAAAGGCGGCTGTCGCCCCGTCTTCTGCGTCTGGAGCTCTTTTATCCAAAGAACTTACGACCAGTTGTCACAGGATCTGGCGCTGAACAACAATCCGGCCGTCATACTGGTCTTCTCGGGCGCCATCTCCGGCATGGACGCCACCCACCTCGGCTGTTTTGACATTCCGCT
>CAYNBB010000041.1:10005-14476 GCA_964395655.1 uncultured Azospirillaceae bacterium
GAACTGCGCAAACACGGTATTGAAGCAACGCTGATTAATCCGCGTTACATCTCCGGACAAGACGAACGGCTTCTTAACGAACTTAAACGGCATCATCGTATTGTCGTAACAATGGAAGACGGCGTCCTTGACGGCGGTTTCGGCGAAAAAATCGCCCGTTTCTACGGCGCGGACGACATAAAAGTTCTAAACTTCGGTGCCCGCAAGGAATTTACCGACCGTGTTCCGCTCGCCGAGCTTTATGATCGCTATCGGCTTACGCCGGCTCAGATAACGTCTGATATTCTCAAAATAAGATAATTTGCGGTTTCATCCGAAAGGCATCATAAAAATGATGCCTTTTGTTCATTTCCATAAGACATAAAAACGTTTGCTATCTGGTCAGCCCGCGAGAAAGCGTGACGATCGAAAAACGCGACAAATCGCTGAGCGCAGACCACAACTGCATATTAAAATAATCATGAGGATAATTGTCCATCATGTAAAAATCATTATATTCCAACCCGCGCAAACGCAACGGCGCATTGTAATAACTGCCGTAGCTTCCGGCATAATAATCGCTTTCGTAGCTTTCATAATAAGAAACGCAGCCGCACAGCAAAACGACTGCCGCAACTGCCGTTATCCGTCTCAGCATGTCCGTCTCCTTTTATTCGTCAGACAGTATGATACCGCATAAAAGTAAATTATAGGATAACGAACAAAAACAAGCTATTATGCTTGACAAATCGACGGATATGAATAATTTAAAAGCTGGCAATACAAAAGGGCGGCGTAATGGAATTACAATACAACATCAACAAAAATTCGCTTTTGCTTCTTCTTAACGGAGACTATCTCGGCTTTGACGACAATCAAAGCAGAGAGAAGCTTTTGTCGCAAATCAAAAACGGCAGCATCTCCCGCATTATCATCGACGCCGCCGGCCTCCGGAAATGGGATTCAACCCTTCCGGCGCTGATTTTTGAACTTTTGAGCATTGATGAGGAGCATAAAATCAAGCTCGAATACAAAAATTTTCCCGGCAACCTTGCCAAGCTGATAGAGCTCGCCCGGCTGGTTGACCGCAAGCCGGATCGTCGGCAGGAAGAAAGCCTCTCCCGGCTCGAAACCGTCGGCAGCTTCGGTATTGCCGTGGCAAAAGCCGTTTTGGAAGGGCTCTCTTTCATACGTCAGACGTTTTTGTCTGTCGGACGCTTTTTTGCCGGTTCCGCCGTCATGCGCCGGATTGATTTTCTGTTTGCTTTGGAAGACTGCGGCTACAAAGCCGTCGGCATCGTTTCGCTGGTCAGCTTCATGGTCGGACTGATCCTCGCCTTTGTCGGCGCCGTTCAGCTCAAAAATTTCGGAGCTCAAATATATGTTGCCAGCCTGGTAGCCATCGGCATGACGCGTATCATGGGCGCCATTATGGTCGGCATCATCATGGCCGGACGCACCGGCGCTTCTTATGCGGCCGCCATCGGCACCATGCAGGTTAATGAAGAAATAGACGCACTCAAAACCATGGGCATATCCACGCAGGACTTTTTGGTTTTGCCGCGCATTCTTGCACTCACTCTGACCATTCCGCTGCTCACCGTCTTGGCCGATTTTATGGGAATTCTCGGCGGTGCTGCCGTCGGCGTCGGCATGCTCGGCATCTCGGCTCCCGAATATTGGAATTATTCGCTTGACGCGCTTGACATGACCAATTTTACGGTCGGTTTGTTTCACGGCCTTGTCTTCGGCGTTATCATCTCGCTGTGCGGCTGTTATTACGGCATCAACTGCGGACGCAATGCCGACAGCGTCGGCAAATCGACCACGATGGCAGTCGTCTCGGCAATCGTCTGGATGATTGTCGCCACCGGCATTATCACGCTCATTTTTGAGGTATTGGGAATATGACGCCGAACAAACCTCAAATAGAAGTTCGTAACCTGACCATTGCCTATGGCGATTTTGTCCTGCTCAAAAACCTTAACTTCAACATCAATCGCGGAGACATCTTCATCATCATGGGCGGCAGCGGCTGCGGAAAAAGCAGTCTGCTTCGGGTATTGACGGGCTTAACGCCGATCAGCGGCGGCGAAGTTATTGTCGACGGCCTCAATTTCGGGCGCGCTTCTGCCGACAGGCGCAACGAAATTATGCGTCGCTGCGGCATTTTGTACCAAAGCGGCGCCCTGTTCAGCTCAATGACGCTGGCCGAAAACATTGCTCTGCCGATACAGCAATATACCGGCTACTCCGAAAAACTGATAAAAGAACTGGTTGACTTCAAGCTGGCTTTGGTCGGCCTCGCCGGCTTCGGCGAATTTTATCCGTCCGAAATCAGCGGCGGCATGAAAAAACGCGCCGGCCTGGCTCGGGCTTTGGCGCTTGACCCCGAAATCGTCTATTTTGACGAACCTTCCGCCGGTCTTGATCCAATCAGCTCCAGACTGCTCGATGATTTGATAATCGACATCAACAAAAGTCTCGGCACCACAATCGTGGTTGTCACCCACGAACTGGCCTCGATTTTTGACATCGGCACCAATTCTGTCTTTCTTGACGCCGACATCAAGGGAATTGCCGCCGCCGGAAACCCTAAAGACTTGCTAAAAAATCCGCCTAATGAACAGGTACTCCAATTTTTAACCCGGGGAGCAAAATAAAATGCGCAAAGAACCCAACAAAAAACTTGTCGGTTTGTTTATCGTCAGCGGTTTGTCCGTTTTGCTGATTATCATCGGCCTTTTCCTGCGCGAAAAGATTTTTTACGGCAACAACAGCAAAACTCTGGTCATGTATTTTGAAGAATCAATCAATGGCTTGAACGTCGGTGCGCCGGTTGTATTTAAAGGCGTACAGATCGGCAAAGTCGCAGACATAGATCTGATTGCCGACACGAACACGCTGGATTTCAGCATTCCGGTATATGTCAGAATGGTACAGCGCGGAAAAGACAATATCAATTCCGACGAATTTGATACAAAAATTGAATTGCTCAACGCCCTGATTGACAAAGGCCTGCGCGCACGCCTCACCACGCAGAGCTACCTTACCGGCCTTTTGATGATTGAGCTTGAGATGCTGCCCGATACCAAAATTGTCCGCCGCAAGCCCAAAGACAGCCCCTATCTGGAAATTCCGACCGTTTTATCGCCGATCGGCGAGCTTTCCAAAGGCATTCAAGACCTGCCGATCCGCCAGAGCGTCGAAAAATTTAATTTGTTTTTTGACAACCTGAACAACAAAGTCATGCCCCAGGTCGAACAAATCGTCGCCAACGTCAACCGCACCGTCAGCGGCAACAAAGGAATGTCTGCCGAAACTATGACCAATCTGAACCGTGCCATCAACAACGTTTCCGAAGCGGCCAGATCAATGCGCAATTTCACCGATTATCTGGAGCGTCATCCGGAATCGTTACTCAAAGGAAAAGGGAGATATTAAAATGAAAAAACTCTTTGCACTAACCGCCGTCGTTCTGCTCGGCGGATGCCTCGGAGGGTTCAGCAGTCCGTCCCGTTTTTACAGTCTGACGCCGCAGGAAGCGCCTGTTCAAACATACAAAAGCGGCCGCCTTTTTGTCGGCATAGAACCGGTAAAAGTTCCCGTATATCTGGACAAGCCGCAAATTGTCACACGCAACGCCAATCAGGTTGAACTGAACATTTCCGAAAACAACCGCTGGGCCGAACCCCTGAGCGACGCCATGCAAAACGTGCTGGCTTCGGATATCGGCGCCCTGCTTCCCGATGCAACAATCAAACCGAGTTCTTTTCGCAAAGAAGGATTTGATTACATCGTATGGATTGAAATAAACAAATTTGAAGGAACATGGAAGCGGCAGGCGGAACTTGATGCCTGGTGGAGCATTCTGAACACCGACGGCAAAGTCGTCGCCCGCAGCAGAGCCAGCCTCAGCCGCCCCCTCGGCGACGGTTATGACAACCTGGTTCAGCAGCAAAGCGCCCTGACGAAAGAACTGGCAACACAAATCGCCGCCCGCCTCTCCAAGTTGCCGAAATAGCCGTTCCGAAAATTTATTATTCTGCCACACAGAAATGTCTACTCATCGCCATAGTGTGGCTCCCTCCGCATGCGCAAGTAGTTCCCGCGACACCGCCGCAACATGTTATGTCGCCCGCGAGGCTATCAATTCTCGTAGGACACATCATCGTACTGTTAGTGCAGGTCGTCGTCGTATAGCAGGTACAAGTACCGTAAGAATATCCGCTGACACTTTTTGAACTGGTCGTAAAGCACATCGGAGAACACAAAGCGGTCTCGCAAGCAGCCGTAGAACTTGTTTTGCAAGATGCAGCTTCTGAGCAGGTTTTGCACCCGCTGTAACAATAGCTTGTAGAAGCGCCGAGCTTGACCGAGTATCTTGTCGTGCAGACCTTGCCGCTCAGATAGCTGTACCCATAATCGGAGCAGGTCTTGGCAGCGCAGGTAGACCCGGATACTTTGTATCCGTCATTGCAGCTGCTGAGCT
>CAYNBB010000042.1:0-14074 GCA_964395655.1 uncultured Azospirillaceae bacterium
GTTGAGCGCCGGAGCGGCGTGGGCGGCAATAACCTGTACGGCGGCGCCGAGCTGCAGTGATTTGGGATATACCTCAAGCGTGAACAGTTGCAGCGGCGATTATCTGGTTTGTCCGTTTGACACGAGCAAGGTTTATTGTATTCAGTGTCCGGAACAGTGTACCGAGCTTGGTTATACCCAAATAGCGTCAAACGGTACCTATACCTGCTCCGAAGGACAGACAGTTGTAAAGTGTCCGCAAAACAATCAAAAATATAGATGCGACGGTACTGCCTGCAGCTACGGGTATTATACCTATGCACATCTTCCGACTTGTGATTACGAAGTATGCTGCGATAAAAGAGCAACCTACGGAAATACTGACTGTTATAAAAGAATAGACAATACCAAATATAAATACGATACTGAAGACTATGTCAGATGTCTGGCTGCGGCTTATTCTGTAGGCGAGAGTCTGCCTTATGTTGGCGTAAAGGGGGGAAGTTATAAGGATGCTTGCGGCTATTCTCAGTATGAAGTTAAGTATTATTGTATGAAAGAGTTTGGCTATAGCGGCTCCAGCAGCAGTTGCTCCGGCGACAGTTGTACTTTCAAAAGCTGGTACTCCGGCAATGATGATTCCGGATATCAGAATGATTGTACCGATACTCCGTGTTATGAGGAGTGGGTGAATGAGGTATATGGTAATTCATACTATAAATATAACGGAATGACGTTTTCCGAGTATTGTTACAAAAAATATAACCTTCGTACTTACTGCGATAACATGAAGTTTATGGGAGAAACGATCAGCGGTTTTGATTATTGGAGATAAAATTTGTCAAATAATGAGAATTGTTCTCCGAAGTTTGAACAAGTAGAAACAGCCTCTCAGCGAACGATTTTCAATATTGAACGTTCCTAAAGAGGCTGTTTCAGAAGAAATCTTGAATTGTTCGCAATATTCGTCAGAATCTGAAATCGCGGCTGCCTTGTTCAATTTTTTCGAGATTGTCTTCGACGATTTTTTGAACTTTCTCCTTGGGAATGCTGCCAATTTCCCGGCGAATCAGTTCTTCGCCGATTTTGCGGGTTTCGGGCGAGGCGTAATCAACCAGATATTCTTTGAGCGTCATAATCGCGTTTGGGTGGCAGCAGTTCTGAATCTGCTTGCTCTTGCACAGCGCCATAAAGCGATCGCCGGTGCGTCCTTCGCGGTAGCAGGCGGTGCAAAAACTCGGCAGATAGCCGATTTGCATAAGCCAGCGGATGACCTCGTCCAGAGTGCGCTTGTCGCTGACGTCAAACTGGGCGGAATTTTTTTCTTCCGGCTCAGGTTCGGCATAGCCGCCGACGCTGGTTTTGGAACCGCCGCTGATTTGCGAAATTCCCAGGTGCAGGACGCGTTCGCGGCAGGCCTGGCTTTCGCGGGTGGAAATTATCATGCCGGTATAGGGTACCGAGATGCGGATACAGGCAACGATTTTGGCAAAAATATCATCATCAATGCCGTTGTCAAAAGCAGAAGGGTCAATATCGTCGGCGTGTTTGATGCGCGGCACGCTGATTGTATGGGGGCCGACGCCGTGTACGGCTTCGAGGTGCTCGGCATGCATGAGCAGACCGGCAAATTCGTAACGGTATTTTTCCAGCCCGAACAAAACGCCGAGCCCGACGTCATCAATGCCGCCTTCCATGGCGCGATCCATGGCTTCGGTATGATAGGCGTAATTATGTTTGGGGCCGGTCGGGTGAAGCTGCTCATAGCTTTCTTTATGATAAGTTTCCTGAAACAGGATATAGGTGCCGATGCCGGCTTCTTTGAGCTTGCGGTAGTTTTCGACCGTCGTGGCCGCAATATTGACGTTGACGCGGCGAATCGAGCCGTTTTTGTGTTTAATCGAATAGATGGTTTTGATTGAGTCCAAAATGTATTCGATCGGATTGTTGACCGGATCTTCGCCGGCTTCCAAAGCAAGGCGTTTATGCCCCATATCCTGCAGGGCGATGACTTCGCGGCGGATTTCGTCCTGAGTCATCTTTTTGCGGGCGATATGCTTGTTTTTGGCGTGATAAGGGCAGTAAACGCAGCCGTTGACACAGTAGTTTGACAGGTACAGCGGCGCAAACAGCACGATGCGGTTGCCGTAGAAGTCTTTTTTTATCTGTTCGGCCAGAGCGAAAATTTCGTTGATTTTATCCTGATTGTCACAGGCCAGCAAGACCGAGGCTTCACGGTGGGTAAGTCCCCGGCGCAGTTTGGCTTTTTCAATGATTTGACTGACCAGTTCAAGATTGTTTTTGTTGGCGTCGGCATAAACCAGCGTTTCCATGATTTCGTCATGGTTTATAAATTCTTCCGCTTTGAGCGAAGAGGGATTGTACATCTTTGTTCCTTTCTTCAGGGGCAGAACGGATCTTTCCCTTCAGTTTCTTGTTGTTAATTGCAGACACAGGTTCCGGAAATGGCAGTTTTGGCGCTGACGCCGTTCAGTTTGCCGATTTTGCCGGAAATGGCGTTGATGGTGTCGGCGTCGGCATCGACGACAATGCTCATGACGCTTATGTTTTTGGCGCGGTGGGGAAGCCCCATGCGGCCGATGATGACATTGCGATTTTCATGAAGAATTTCATTCAAGGCGTCTACCGAGTTATAGTCTTCGACGATAATGCCGATAATTGCAACGCGTGTGTCCATTTAGATTTCTCCTTGTCAGATTGTACGCATAATATAACGTGTTCGAAAATATTATTCAACAAAAGTTTTCAACATTTCGATGCGGCTGATGTTAAAACTGCGCTGTTGCCGGCTCCGGATGCAGAAAGCCTGTATGTTTTCGTCTTTGACGCGGATCGGAATAATAACGCGCCGGGATAATTCGCCGCTGGTTTTGCGATAGGAAATTTCGAGCTTTTGGCGGCAGAGGGCGGCTTTTCGGAGCAGGCGCATCTTGTCTTCGGAAGACAGGCCGTTGAGGCCGGTGCAGCGGCTCATAAAGTCTGCAATCCGTTCGTCGGTGAGGATATGTGCGGCCGAGACAGGTTTGTCCAGGCTGAGGCCGGCAAACGACGTGCAGCGGCTGAGCGCGACGTAGAGCTGACCGGAAGCAAAGGTTCCGCCGCCGACGTTGAGCCGGAGCCGCTCAAAGGTTTTTCCCTGGCTTTTGTGGATGGTGACGGCCCAGGCCAGCCGCACCGGAAACTGCGTGAACGAACCGGCAACTTCGGAAACGATTTCTTTGCCGAGCAGGGCGTATTTGTAGATTTCCCAGGTGTAGGGGAAGACGTCGACAAGTTTTTGGCTGTTTTGCAGGCGTACGCGCAGAAAACGGATTTTTTCGGAGCCGAGTTTGATTTCTTCGATACGGCCGACGGTGCCGTTTACCCAGCGGTTTTTCATGTCGTTGTTCAGAAACATAATTTGGGCGCCGGTTTTGAGTTCAAGCGCTTCGGCGGTGGGAAAACTGTCTTCTTTAAAACTGCCGTCAACTACGGCGTTTGAAACGTAAACCGGGCTGTTTAAACGTGCCAGGCCGGCGGCATTGATGTCATCGGCGAGCTTGTTGGTGGTGGTTAGGCTGATGCAGAAATCATCGTCCGGCAACGGTGCGTGCAGACGCGAATTGAGCGTTTGAATGTCTTCGTCGGAAGCGATGTTGTGACGAATGCGTCCCAAAAGTTCGATAAAGGCATTGTCTTTCTGGCGGTATATCTTATTCAGTTCGATAACACGGAGATTAATGCCGCGGCAGACTTCGGCGCTGAAAAAATAAGGCGAATCGTATTTGCCGGCAAAAAAGGAACGTTCGGTTGAGGAAACAACCGGCGGAAGCTGGTACAGGTCGCCGACCAAAACCAGCTGTACTCCGCCGAACGCTTTGTCTTCGCCGGGGCCGTAGAGGCGCAGAAAAGCATCAATACAGTCGAGAATGTCGGCGCGCAGCATTGAGGCTTCGTCGATGATGAGGGTTTCGAGCTGTTTGTAAATGCGTTTGGCACGCGGCAGAAACTGAAAATTTTTGATTTTTTCGGGTGTGACATTAATCGGAAAACCGAAAAAACGATGAATCGTCTGTCCCTGCACGTTGAGAGCGGCCACACCGGTCGGCGCAACCACGACAAGGTTCTTGCGGCAGTTTTGGCGGCAGTAGTCAAGCAAGGTGGATTTGCCGGTGCCGGCATTGCCGGTGATGAACAGATGTTCGCGGCTGTTGCAGACGAGGTCAAAGGCTTCTTTAAATTCGGGGGTTATTTCCAATTGCAGGGGCATTGTCGTTTCCGGTTGTAAAAATTTTAAACGATGATAACATGACCTCAAAAACAGAACAAGAGGAACAAAGCAGATATGCAACCGGACGAAGAAAGACTGATTATGATTGAAACGGCATTGGCGAATCAGGAAAAAATGCTGGATGAGCTTAATGCCGTCATCATTGAACAGGACAAAAAGATAGAATATCTGATCAAGCAGAATCGTTATTTGCTGAATTTGGCGGAGGAAGGAGGCATAAAACCGTTGAGCGAGGAGACTCCGCCGCCGCATTATTAAATTTCAGAGCAGAAAACCGAGGTAATGCCATTCGGGGTGGGTATAACCGAGATGGATGACGGCGCCGTTTTTGATGTCGGGAACGTTCATTCCGAAGCTCAGCAGCGTTTGCGAAATGGTAATGCCGTGGCCGGAAACCGCTACGCTTTTGTATGTCGTTTCACGGGCATAGTAAGTCAGCGCTTCAAAGATGCGTTTGCGGACGTCGTCTTTGCTCTCGCCGTTTTGAAAGTGAATGTTTTTATGCTGATTGAGCGGGTTGCGCCACAGAGCATAAGTTGCGGCATAGCGTTTTTCGGCCGCCGAGATGTGCATTCCTTCGACAACGCCCATGTTTACTTCGATAAAGCGATGGTCAACGATAATCGGAATACGGAGATAGCTGCGGACGATCTCGGCCGTTTCGATTGCACGGCGCATCGGACTGGAAACGATGATTTCGACGCTTTTATCGCTAAGAATTTCGCCTATGCGGTGAGCCTGCCGGATGCCGTTGGCGGTGAGGCGGCCGTTGAATCTTTGTCCCTGGATGTGGCCGCTGACGTTAAACGGGCATTCGCCGTGGCGAAAGATGTAAAAATGCTTATTCATTTTTTTGACCTTTCGGCGGAATGAGTTTGCGTGTTAACAGCGGCAGAGACGTTCCCTGAATCAGAACCGAAATCAGAACCAGAAAAAAGACCAGGTTAAAGATATACCAGGCATGAGGCAGGTCCTGCATCAGCGGGTAGGTGGCGAGGATGATCGGTACTGCGCCTTTGAGACCGGCCCAGGCGATGATGATTCGCTGCGAAAACGAAAAGCTGCTGCCGAACAGGCTGACAAAGACAGCCAGCGGCCGAGCCAGCAGCATCAGAAACGCCGCGGTTTTTGCCGCGGTCGGAAGCAGAACCGCAAAATGAGCGGGTTTGACCAACAGGCCTAAAGTCAGAAACATACCTATTTGCATAATCCAGTTAAGCGAGTCGTTGAACCTTAAGAAATTGCGGCGGTAAAGAAACGGCGAATTGCCGATGAAGATTCCGCAGATATAAACGGACAGATAGCCGCTGCCGCCGAACAGGACAGGCAAGCTGTAAGCAAGCAGGGCGATGCCGATGCTGAAGACCGGATAAAGTCCCGGAAAGGAAAATTTGTAACGGTGCAGCAAAAATCCGCCGGCCAGTCCGGAGACGGCGCCGAAAAATAATCCGAAAAGGATTTGTTCCAGAAAAAAATCGGCGAGCCAATTAAAGTCAAGTCGCGGATGAGTAATATAAGACAGTGCAGCAGTGGTCAGCAGAACGGCAGCCGGATCGTTGCTGGCGGATTCAAACTCGAGCAGGGAACGAACGCGCGGCTTGAGACAGATACCGGACATTTTGAACAGCGAAAAAACGGCCGGCGCGTCGGTGGAGGAAACAATCGTACTGAGCAACAGCGAGATTTCAAACGGCATTTTAAGCAGATAAAAACAGCCGATAAACAGGGTTCCGGCGGTGATAAAAACGCCGATGCTCGAGAGAACAATGCCGTGACCGAGGTCTGAGCGGACGGTTTTCCACGAGGTCAGCAATCCGCCGTTGAACAGGATGAAAATCAGGGCAATCGTGCCGATGTGATTGGTGAGGCGGCTGCCGACAACATCCAGTTCTCCGAAACTGCCGGCAAACATGCCGAGTCCGAGAAGAAGCAGGAGCGACGGGATGCCGAATCTGTCTGAAATCTGATTGGCAAAAACGCTCAGGACAAGAAGTATTCCGGCGGCGGCCAAATAACTTTCAAAACTCATCTCTTTTTTCCTTTGACAGCAGCCAATATAAGCAGTTTGTCGTGGATTTTTAAGATATAAGCCATTGCGAATCCTAAAAAACAGACTATACTTTCGGCAAGAAGAATTGAGTTAAGGAGACAAGGTTATGCAAAAAATTATTCCCGCGCCGCTGCGAGCCGGTGATGAAATCCGTGTTGTCGCGCCGTCTACCGGCATAAGAATTATCGGTGCCGACAGCCGTGCCAACGCTGCCGCGCGTTTTGCCGAAATGGGGCTCAAAGTCAGCTTCGGAAAAAATACGACGGATGAAAACTTTGATCGGTTCGGGACAGCGAACATTGAAAAACGCGCCGCCGACATTACGGACGCCTTCCGCGATGAGAACGTCAAGGCGGTTTTTACGATTATCGGCGGATTTAACTCCAATCAGCTGCTGCCGTTTCTGGATTATGACGTTATCAGCGGGAATCCGAAGATTTTCTGCGGTTTCTCGGATATTACAGCGCTGTTGAACGGTATTTATGCCAAAACCGGACTGGTGACCTTTCTGGGGCCGCATTACAGTTCTTTCGGGATGAAACGCGGTTTTGACTATACTCTGGACGCCATGAAGGCCATGTTGCTGGGAAGCGGAAATGCGGAAGTCAAACCGTCGGCCGAATGGAGCGACGATTTGTGGTTTATCAATCAGGAAGAGCGTGAGTTTATCAAAAACGAAGGTTATTGGAAGCTGCACGAAGGCGAAGCGGAAGGCCGGCTTGTCGGCGGCAACCTCTGCACGCAGATTTTGCTCTTGGGAACGCCGTATTGGCCCGGTTTTGAGGAAGATACCATTCTGCTGGCCGAAGATACGTCCGGTTCCGATGGCAAAACGTTTTTGCGCAACTTGCAGGCTTTGGCGTATCAGCCTGATTTTGTCAATGTTAAAGGTCTGATTATCGGCCGTTTTCAAAAAGGTTCGCAGATCAGCCGCGAAGATTTGCAGTATATTGTCGACAGCATTCCGCAGTTGCGCGGGCTGCCGATTGTCGCCAACGTCGATTTCGGGCATACGACGCCGATGCTGACGCTACCGATCGGCGGGATAGGGCGGATTGCAGATAATGGCTTATTTATCTGCAGACCTTAGTTCGGAGAAGAAATAAAATGCCGGATTTTGAATGGGAAGACAAATTAAACGCCGTGACCGTCGGTGTGGACGAAGCCGGGCGCGGGCCCTGGGCAGGGCCGGTGGCAGCCGGCGCGGTGGTTATTTTGGATCGCAATCTGGACGAGTTTCTGCTCAAAGGGCTTAATGATTCCAAAAAGCTTTCGGCCAAAAAGCGCGAGCAGCTTTATGAACATTTGTTTGCCGCGGCGGACAAAGGGCAGGCGGCGATCGGCATCGGTTTGGCTTCGGCGCAGGAGATTGACGAAACAAACATTTTGCAGGCAACCTTTACGGCAATGCGGCGGGCGGTGGCGCAGCTTAAGGTTCAGCCGCAGTACGCGCTGATAGACGGCAATCAGAATCCGAAGAATTTTCCGTGTAAAAGTTATACGGTCGTCAAAGGTGATGCCAAGTCTTATTCTATTGCCGCGGCTTCAATCGTCGCCAAAGTGTATCGGGATCGTCTGATGTCCGAGTTGGCACGAAAATATCCGTATTACGGTTTTGAAAAAAACGCCGGCTACGGCACAAGCGTGCATGTCGAAGGTCTGAAACGGTACGGCGTGACGCCGGAACACCGCCGCTCTTATAAACCGATTCAGAGGTTTTTGCTTGAGCAGGCCGGCTAATGCTTGACAAAATTTTGGACACAATATATGATCTGTCCGTTATAAGGTATTTATTGTTAAACAATTAAATTTGAGTTTATGAACGAATTTGCAAAGAAAATGCAGCAACTGCAGATCGTCATATCGTATTGGACCAACCAGGCGATATTCGTAATGACGGGAGAAAACGAGGCTGAACAGCTCGGCGTCGGGTTTAAACAAAGAAAGGCCGCGATCTCCAAAATGGAAGGAGAACAGGCAGAGCTTCTGCGAATCTTTGTCGACGTCGAAGGAAACCTTTACGGTAAACTGCACGTCATCTGTGAACGCATCGGCCGGAAGCTGGAAGCTGTTTTGGAAGGGATGTCCTACGGCGATCACCGAAAATATGGCAACCTCGTACAGGAGGTGGAGGAAAGTTACAAAAGGCTTTACTCCAAGGTGCACGGCCTTTGACAGTCATCCTGAAAATCAATGTAAAACCGCGGGTTAGAGAAACCGGCGGTTTTTTCTTTTTAAATTTCGGCGGTTGTTAATAAATTTATAACCATCTCTCGCCCATACTGAACCCGTTGAACAGAATATTCACTATTTTGGTTGGTATGATGAGCGCAAAGCAGAACAAAGTAATCCTTAACACCGTTATTAACGACGACTGCGTTAAGGTCATGAACCAGATGGAAGCAAATTCGGTGGATGTTATTTTTGCCGATCCTCCGTATAACCTTCAACTCGGCGACGCGCTGACACGTCCCGACAACAGCAACGTCAACGGCGTGTATGAAGAATGGGACAACTTTGAGAGTTTGGCCGCTTATGACGAATATACCCGTCGCTGGATGGCTGCGGCACGCAGGGTCTTAAAAGAAGACGGCGCGTTATGGGTCATCGGTTCGTACCATAATATTTTTCGCGTCGGCTATATTTTGCAGGATTTGGGCTTTTGGATATTGAACGACATCATCTGGAACAAGACCAATCCGATGCCGAATTTCAAAGGGACGCGTTTTACCAATGCACACGAAACTTTGATTTGGGCATGCAAGAATCCGAATTCCAAATATACCTTTAATTATGAAGCGATGAAGGCGCTGAACGAAGATACGCAGATGCGCAGCGACTGGAATTTGCCGATTTGTACCGGCAAGGAACGTCTCAAAGGCGATGACGGCGACAAGTTGCATCCGACCCAGAAGCCCGAAAGTTTGCTTTACCGCGTGATTATGGCGTCGTCAAAGCCCGGCGACGTTATTCTTGATCCTTTTTTCGGAACGGGGACGACCGGTGCTGTTGCCAAAAAGCTCGGCCGCAATTTTATCGGCATTGAGAAAGACGCCTCCTATGTTAAAGGCGCAAAAGAGCGAATTGCCGAGGTTGAACCGGTCAAGAACGAACTCTGCCTTGAATACAGTTCCAAAAAGCGCCTGCCGCGGGTGCCGTTCGGCAGTGTGGTCGAGCGCGGAATGCTTTCGCCGGGAGACGTTTTGTATGATGCCGGGCGTAAACATTGCGCGGTGGTGCGTTCGGACGGGACAATCAAGAATGAAGTCATGGAAGGCTCAATTCATCAGGTCGGAGCGGCAGCTCAGAATGCCCCCGCCTGCAACGGCTGGGTTTACTGGCATTTTGAAAACGAGAAAAAAGAGCTTGTCTGTATTGACACGTTGCGTGAAGCGATCCGCAGCAATATGTAGATTTTTTTGAGAGATAAAAGGCAGCTTTCCGGAAGGAAGGCTGTTTTTTTTGAGGTGCAGGTATAAAAAATATTGTGCCTATTTAATTTATGCTCTATAACAGAATCAACTTAGTATAATTTTACTTGTATGAAGACATAACAAATGCAAAAGTGGCATAAAAAGACAGAGATCGGTTCGCAAGCCGTTATGCCCAGACAGAATGACAATCCGTCAGCCGCTCCGAATTATGCGGCAATTGATTTGGGAACCAATTCGTGCAGGCTGGTCATTGCGACGCCTACTCCGACTTCGTTTCGGATTGTGGAGACTTTTTCCAAAATCACGCGTCTCGGCGAAGGGATTATCAATAACAACGAGCTGTCGCGCGCGGCGGTACGGCGTACGGTGGGCGCGCTAAAGGTTTGTGCCGGCGTTCTGGCAGAATATGCACCGATATACAAATCGCGTTTTGTAGCGACGGCGGCTTGTCGGCGGGCTGTGAACTGCCAGCCTTTTTTGGATTTGGTCAAGAAAGAAACAGGGCTTGCTCTCGAGATTATTTCTTCCAAGGAAGAATCCCGTTTGGCGGTGGTCGGCTGTATTCCGTTGCTGTCACGCAACGTCAAACGTGCGCTGGTATTTGACATTGGCGGGGGTTCGACCGAAATCTCGCTTGCGCGCACGACCAACAGCGGCAATACTTTTATCGAGGGTTTTGTCTCGCTGCCTTACGGAGTGGTGACTGTGTCAGAGGCTTTTCCGTCGCAGGAAATGACGGATCTGGCTTATAACACGATTATTGAGCGCACGCATAAACTTTTGTCCGAGTTTGAGGAAAAATATCATATTCGTGAGGCGATCGCCAATCAGGAGATTCAGGTAATCGGGACTTCGGGTACGGTGACGGTTTTGGGAGCCGTGCATTTGAATTTGCCGCGTTATAACCGCTCGGCGGTGGACGGGATTGCCATGAGCCGGCAGGATATTGACAATACGATTGCCAAAATCAAGCGCCTCGGCGACGAGGGACGCAAAAAGCATCCGTGTATCGGTGCGCCGAAGGCCGATCTTACCATGGCCGGTTGCGCGATTATCGAAGGACTGGTGACGTTTTGGCCCATTTCGGAAGTTACGGTGGCCGACCGCGGTATTCGCGAGGGAATTTTACTCGATCTGATGCATGCGCATAAGAAAAATTCGCGTTATCGCCGCCGAGGCAAACCCCGTTATCCGTTTGGAAAAAATCGCAATTTTAAATCCGATAACAAATTCAAAGGAGCTGCCAATGACTGATAAAAACTATGCTGCCATTGATCTCGGAACCAATTCCTGTCGTTTGTTGATTTGTGATGAAAACGGCCGTACCGTCTGCGTGCAGACGCAGCCGACGCGCTTAGGAGAGGGATTGTACAAGGGCAACCGCTTTACCACCGATGCAATTGAACGCGGCGTCAAATGTTTTTTTGAATACCGGCAGCTGTTGGACAAATATAACGTCGATAAGCTTCGTGCAGTGGCGACGGCGGCGTGTCGGATGGCCGAAAACAGCGAAGAGTTTTTGAAAAAAGTTTATGACGAATCGCATATCCGGCTTGAAGTCATTAACGGTTACGAGGAAGCGCGGCTTAATCTGAAAGGCGCGCTGAGTCATGTCTGCGGCAAGAGCAAATATGTGGTGCTTTATGATTTGGGCGGCGGTTCGACGGAGATTACGCTGGCGACCAATACCAATAATCCGCAGATTTTGCATACGATTTCCATTCCGTGGGGGGCGCGCAACGCGTCGGAAGCGTTTGACCTGGTGGAATACCGCGAAGAAAATGCCGCCAAACTGCAACAGGACATTAAAGCAAGAACGGAAAGTTTTGTTAAGAAGTCGTATCTTGAAAACTATATTGATGACGTTTGTTTTGTGGCAACTTCGAGCACGCCGCTGCGGTTGGCCAGTATGATTGCCGGGATGGGAAAATATGACCGCGACGCCGCCGACGGCATGACTATGAAACGCGAAGACATGGACAAGGCGATTGATTCGATTTTGCATTCGCGCCGTGCCGAGATGGCAGACAATCCGTATATCGGCGACAAAAGGTCATATATTTTTATTGCCGCGAGCGTTATTTTTCGCACGATTTACGAAAAACTCGGCGCAAAGGAAATTACGGCATCGCTCAAGAGCGCCAAAGACGGGATCGTTGCCGAACTGATCGAGCAGGATAAAAAGGCCGTGCAAGCGATTCATCTCGCGGGTAAAGGAAAAAACGGCCGAACTGATTGAAAGCGACGGGAAAGATGAAAAAATTAACCAAATCGGCCAAGGAGATTACCGGACGGCATGCCTTGACGGTTAAAGTCAAGACTTCGAAATACAAGAAAAAATCTTCCAATCAGTGGTTGGCTCGGCAATTGAACGATCCTTACGTTGCCGAGGCGCAGCGGCAAGGGTATCGCTCGCGTGCGGCGTTTAAGCTGATTCAACTGGATGAGAAATTCAGATTTTTGGGAAAGGGCAAAACGATTGTCGATCTGGGTTGCGCACCGGGCGGCTGGACGCAGGTGGCGGTTGCGCGCAACAAGGGCAGCGGGCAGGTTGTCGGCATAGATATCTTAGAAACAAGACATATTGACGGTGCGACGTTGATCTGCCAGGATTTTACGGCGCCGGAAGCGCCGCAGATGCTTAAAGATCTGCTTAAGGGCGAACCTGACATTGTAATGAGCGATATGGCCGCCAACACCACCGGTCATCAGCAGACCGATCATCTGCGGACGATCGGGCTGGTGGAAATGGCTTATGACTTTGCCAAAGAGGTTTTGGCGCCGGGCGGCATTTTTATCGCCAAGGTTTTTCAGGGCGGTGCCGAGGGAACGCTGCTGGCCGATGCCAAGAAAAATTTTGAAAAAGTGGTGCATTTTAAGCCCGATGCCAGCCGAAAGGCATCGCCGGAGACTTATTTGGTGGCTTTGGGGTATAAGGGAGACAAGTTCGTATAACGGCTCATTCAGAGGCATTTTGGCGAAGCTCGGAAAATTCATGTACCTTTTTGTACACTAAAATTTTTCTCGCTCTTAAAATGCCTCTGTCTGAACCATTCTCCGAATTTTCACGGGAAGCGCGTATAAGGGGCTGCTTGAGAGAGGTAAACAGTAAATGCAAAACGGTGCGCGGTATCAGGCCGTATTGGAGCTAATCAGCGAGATATTCAAAGACGAAAAGCCGGCGGACGGCATTGTCAACGAATATCTGCGAGCGCGCAAATACATCGGTTCCAAAGACCGTCGTTTTATCAGCGAAATGGTATGGGAGATTATTCGCAATCGTATGAAACTGTCTTTTGACGCTGGGACGGACGATCCGCGGCGGGTTTTGCTATGGTCTGCACGCAATGTTTTGGATGAGGTTTTTGACGGTTCGCAATACGGTTTGGTGCCGTTGAGCGAGGAAGAACGCGTCTGGTTGTCGCAGGACAACGAACAGCCGTATCCCGATTATGTCGAAGCCGAATGTCCGCAATGGCTGTTTGCCAAAATTAACGACATTGAATTCTGCAAAGCGCTGAATTGTCCGGCAGAGGCTAATTTTCGCGCGCATAACCACAGCCGCGACGAGGTTTTGCGTCGACTGAACGGCGAGGGGTTTGACGCGGTGCCGACGGTATATTCTCCTTACGGTATCAGAACCAAAGAGCGTATCAGCCTGCCGAACTGCATGACTTATCAGGACGGCTGGATGGAAGTGCAGGATGAGGCGTCGCAGCTGGCGGCGATCTTATGCGATGTGCGTCCGGAGCACAAGATTATCGATTATTGCTGCGGTGCCGGCGGGAAAAGTCTGGCGCTCGCTCACATTCTCGGCAACAGAGGCAAGATTCTGGCTTATGACGCAATTGCCAAACGTCTTGAAAACATTAAGCCGCGGCTGATCCGGCTCGGGGTAAAAAATATTGAACTGACTGATCTGATTGCTGACAGCGATCGTGATTTTGACCGCTTTATCGTTGACGCGCCTTGTTCGGGAACCGGAACGTGGCGGCGCAGTCCAGACGCCAAATATCGTCTGACTGAAAAGGCGCTGAAGGATTTGAATACGGTGCAGAGCGGAATTTTGGAAACCGCGGCGCCGAAAGTCAAAAGGGGCGGGCGTCTGATTTATATGACTTGTTCGGTATTAAAAGAAGAAAACGAACATATTATCGATCGTTTTACGGCTGCTCATCCGGAGTTTTGTTTTGTGAACATTCGCAGGATTTGGGAAAAACATGTTGACGTGCCGTATCCGCACAAAAGCGAGAATATGCTGCGCCTGTCGCCGTTGTCGACCGGAACCGACGGATTTTTTATCTGTATTCTGGAAAAACG
>CAYNBB010000043.1:0-13666 GCA_964395655.1 uncultured Azospirillaceae bacterium
GAGGACGACCGCAAAGAAAGAAGCATGAGGAAAACGGCAAAAAGAAGTGCCGAAGTCATATTAAACATAAAAATTTATCCCGAAAATTGCTATCGCAATCTTCGGGATTTTTTTACTGTCCAACTTTCGAGAGAACAGTTAATTCTCGGCGCTTTAAATTTGCAAGTCAAACGCTTATTGATTCGCTTCAATCCAAGCCACAACGCTGGATTTCGAATTTAAGCCGACTTTAGTGTCAATCTGCTTACCGTCCTTAAACAAAAACATTGTCGGAATGCTGCGAATACCATACTGCGCGGCAGTATTCGGAGATTCGTCCACGTTGATTTTGCAGATTTCAACCTTGCCGGACATTTCTTTCGAAACTTCTTCCAAAACCGGAATCAACTGACGGCATGGACCGCACCACTCTGCCCAGAAATCTACCAAAACCAAACCTTTGGCCTGCAAAACCTCTTTTTCAAACTGACTGTCCGTAATCGCTTTCATCTTTTTTCCTTTCCGATATAGTATTGTTTCTATCTAATATAATTGATATTTTTTATAAATAAAGAGCAATTATAATATATTTTCAAAATTTACAAAATTAATCCAGTTTCATCAAAAAAGCCGTATTGGTCCATAAAATATATTTGCAGATTGTTTTCTGCGGATAAATTTCGGCAATCAGCGCCGCATAGGCGTTAAGCTGGTTTACATATGCGGACGGAACTTCCTCCTGACGACGGGCAGCCGGACGATTGGTCTTAAAATCGATAATCATCACCGTATCATCCGTCACCACCAGCCGATCAATCTGTCCCGCAATAATTTTTCCGTCAACCATTCCCATAAGAGGAACTTCGGCCTTGGAGCACGAACCGAAAACGGCGGCAAATTCATCATTCTCCAGCAAAGATAAAAGTTCATCCCTGATTTTTTCTTTTTGCCGAACCGGCATTTCGGCCGCATTGCCGTCCAAAAACGCCGCAATCATTTCGCCGCGACACTCGGATTTTGTCTCCGGCAGATACTGCAAAAGTTTATGCATCAGCGCGCCGCGGCGATAGATATTAGTTGTTAAACTGCCGTCCAAAGGCGACAATGAGACGTCCTCTTCTTCGTCGTCTGCCAGTCGTGAAGGCGTCAGAGGCCGCGCCAGGCGGCCTTCCTGCGGCGCATTTTGTTCCAACCAGGCGGGAATTTCCGTCTCAACGGCTTCTTCCTCCGTTTTATCTTCTTTTTTGACGTCAATTTCCTGTGTCAGTTCATAACTCAAAATGCCGTTTTGGTCTTCAACCGCGATTTTGGCAAAACTGCTTTTGCACATTTCATACCAGGTTTCCTGATCATTGCCGCTGTGCAACCCTTTGTAACCGCACAGACACAAACACTCCTCGGCACGCGTCAAAGCCACATAAAGCAACCGATGGTATTCTTCTTTGCGCGCCCGACGCTCTTTTTCCTTATAGCGACGGCAGTTGTCTTCATAATCGGCGGAACACAGCGGATAATACAAGACGTCGCCGTCTGCCAGCAACCCCATTTCTTCGTTAACGCTCTTCATTGCAGAGGTATCAGGCATAATCACGTACGGCGCCTGCAACCCCTTGGAACCGTGCACCGTCATAATCCGCACCGCGTCGGCTCCGCTTTGTTCCAATTCGCGCTTGATTTCAACGTCGTCTTTTTCCATCCAGTCGATAAACAGCTGCATCACCGGCACATGCGTTCGTTCAAAATCAAGACACAGATTCAAAAACTCGTCCAAACCGTCTTCCGCCTCAAATCCGAGCCGCGCCACAAATTTTTTGCGGCCGCCGTATGTATTGAGCACATGCGAATAAAACTCAAACGGCCGCATAAAATCAATCAGGTTTAGCCAGCTTTGCAACAACTGATAAAACGGACGATACTTTTCATCCGCATCAAGCGACACAAACAAGCTCCTGCCGCCGCGGCGATAACACAAAGCGAACAAATCGTCGTCATCCAACCCGAACAACGGCGATTTCAAAACCTCGGCCAGACTGAGATCATCCGTCGGCAGCAGCATAAACTTTCCGAGCGAAATTAAATCCTGCACGGCAATCTGTTCGCCGAGCTTTATTTTGTCAACGCCGGCAATTGCCACGCCGGCCTTTTTACAGGCACGAACGATTTCGCCGACAAGCAGATTGCGTCTTTGCACCAGAATCATAAAATCACGGTATTGCAACGGCCGCCCTTTTGCTTTGAGAAGCTCGCCGCTTTGTACCTTATGCCGGATTGTTTCGGCAATCTGTCGCGCCAGTCTGGCCTCAACCGTCTCAGACATTTTGCGCTCAACCGAAGTCATCCACGCATTGGGCTTTTCACCGGGCGTAGCTTCCAACAGAGGCCAGATTTCTACTCGGCCGGCCTCGCCGATACGCGACGGCACATGCGCCACCGGCCGATCTTCCGCCGCCACGCCCTGTCTGGGAAGCTCCTCTGCAAAAATACGATTCACCGTATCCAGAATTGCCGCCGTCGAACGAAAAGACACGTCAAGATTCACTTCCCGAAAATCTATCCCCTCATTTTTCTTGGCCAGAAAATACTGTCGCATACGTTCAAATTCATGCGGATCCGCTCCCTGAAAAGAATAAATCGACTGCTTGCGATCCCCCACCACAAACACGGTGCAGTTTTTGTTTTTGGCACCGTCTCCGTAGAAAAACTCATTGGTAATCGCGCGAACGATTGCCCACTGGTCGGGCGACGTGTCCTGCGCCTCGTCGATTAAAACGTTGTCAATGCCGCCGTCCAGCTTATACAGCACCCAATCCGCCACCTGCGGATTCTCGAACAGACGCCGTGTATTGACAATCAGATCTTCATAATCGGTTTTGGAATGCAAACGTTTGTATTCCTGATATCCCTGAAGCAGTTCGTCAGCCAGATACAATACCGCACGCGTCGAAGCAAAAACATGCATCGCCGCCAACTTGTCGTCAAATTCCAGACACCGCAACGCTTCGCCACGAGCCCAAGTATCACCGTCCGGGCATTTTTGCATCACAGCCTTGATCGCAAAACTTTTGCGAACTTCATTTTTACCTGTCAAAAAGAAATCACGATATCCGGCATAGTCTTTGGCTTCGCAGGCCGACGCCAAAGCAAGCGCCTTTTTCCGGTCGGTTTCCGAACCGCTCTGCATTGCCTCGGCCAACCCCTGTAAGCGGTTTTGTTCAACCGCGGCAAAAAATTCAGCCCTGGCCGCTTCTTCCGTTTCGGTGCCGTCGACACCGAGCCGACCGGCTATTTTGGCCACTAAAGTCTCAACCGACGAAGACTGTTCCAAAACCTGCAAAATCTTGTTGCGATTCTGAGTCAGCGAGTTCATCAGTTTCGGAAAAGTAAACTCACTCACTTGTGTCGTCACATAAGCCAAAGCCTGCGCTGCCCGGCTTTCCGGTTCGGTTTCGAGTTTCAAAAGCAGACGGCGTTTAACGTCATCCATTGCCTCGGCGGCAGTGCGGTCATCCATTACTTCAAAATACGGCGATATTCTGGCTTCCAGCGGAAACCTTTTGAGCACTTCCTGACAAAAGCTGTGAATTGTCTGAATCTTCATTCCGCCGGGAGTATCCAGCAAAATTGCAAAAAGCTTGCGCGCCTGCGCCATAAGCTCTGTCGGTTTGTTTCGATTCAGCTCCGCAATACCGAGCAGTTTTTCAAGTTCCTTATAAAGTTTTTCGTCCGCCGCCACGGCCCATTCCGCCAGCTTGTCGGCAATCCGCGAACTCATGTTGACCGCTGCCGCCTTGGTATAAGTCAGACACAAAATCCGCCCCGGCGGCACGCCTTTGAGCAACAGCCGCAGCACCCGATCAGACAACACCTTGGTCTTTCCCGTTCCGGCCGAAGCCTCCACCCAAACCGAAACGTCGGGATCGGCGGCCTGCCGCTGCTGATCGGTCGCCAAGGCATAACGATTTTGTTTTTCCTGCTCAAGCGTCATTGACGTTCCACTCCTTAACGCGTGCCAAATGCGCATAAACTTCAAACGCCGGATTCTTTTTCAGATTCGGACGGCATTCATAAGGCGTCGTTTCCAAATCATAAAGCGTTATCAGCTTAGTCAGATGCTGTCTGGTCTTGTCTAAAATTCCGGCAATGTCTTTGGCAATTACCGTATCCTTAACGCCGAGCTGCCAATAAAGAAGCTCTTCGACTTCGGCCGCCCCGATTCCCTCAAACCCGCCGGTCTCGGCAATCAGTCCTTCCAGCGGCAGCTGCGGCGCAAAACCGGATTCCACTTCTTTGACGCTGCGGGCTTTGCCGGTTTTGTAATCAATAATCTTCAATCCGCCCGAAACGGTTTCGTCGATACGGTCTGCCTTAGCCGTTACCGTAAAGGCGCCGCCGGCCGTTTCGATTGTCATTTTCCCCTTAATCTCGCTGTTGATGCGACGAATGTCGCGGCGGTAATTTTCCTCAAGCCGTACCAGATGCCTTACGATTTTTTCAAATTTCGGCCACCAGAAAACCCGCTTTTCGTTCGCCAGATTGCTCTCTGCAAACTTACGGCGGCCGAGCTCAAGCAACTCTGCCTCGGCATTGTCAGGAAACGTCTGCGGATACCTTTTGTTAAACTCCTCCAAAATCGCGTGAATAATCGTGCCGTAATCGGCCATCGTTAATTCCGGTTCTATTTCTTCCAACGGTTTCAGATTCAAGATATACTTGGCAAACACGCTGTACGGGTCACGCAAAAGCATCTCTATTCCGCTGACAGAAAGTTGCCGCGGCCGCGCATAAAACGGCGGTTTCGGCTGCGGCCGCTGCGGATTTTCAAAATGCCGGGGCTCTTCCAAAAACCGTGCCTGCCGCAATCCGTTAACGTCCGTCAGGGTCTTTGCTTTCACGCCCGTGGCCTCAAGCACGGCCTGCAGACGCATCCACCAACGCGATTTCATCATCGGCTGCCCCTGCACCCGGTTTGCGCGCGTCAGATAAACCTCCCTGCCGCACAGCAGCTGCGCAAAATCCATTCCCAAAATACCGATGTTTTTTTCCGGCAGCGGAAACCCGAACTCTCTTTTCATCGGCCGCGACATCCACGGATCGGCGCCGGGAAGCTGCGGCCAGACGCCTTCGTTGACCTCTCCGATAATCGTCAGGTCAAAGCGGTTGAGCCGCGCTTCAATCGGCCCGAGAATACTCAAGCGCGGATGCGTACCGTATTTGGCGCGCACCATTTTGCCGGTCATCATCGCCTCAAACAACCCGGGATATTCCTGAGGATCAATCTCGCCCATAATATCGGCATGTTCAAGCCATTGCGCCATTAAGTCGGCGCCAATTCCGCCGGCGTCGCCTTTCCATAACAACGCACGGCCGTCTTTGTCTGTCGTGGCCGCAAGTCTTTCGGCAGCCTGAATATGCGCCCGCATAATTTCCCGCAGCGAAACCTTTGAACTGCCGCACAGAGATTTAAACTCGCCCAGCTGCTCTGCAAGCTCCGTCAAAATTCGTTCTTGCCCGGGATCCTCATTTCCCGCACGCCAAACGTTTTGCTCAAGCGCCCGCGCCTGCGTCCGCACTTCGGCATAAGTCCGACCCAACCCGGTCAACGGATTCTTAAGCAGCGCCAGAATTACCGCTCGCGCCGCTGCCGGCTGAGCCGCCGTGCAAACCAGACGCATATACATTCCCCACGGCGTTGCACCGAGCGGACGCCCGCCGGAATCGTCAATTTCAATATTCCAGCGCTTGAGTTGGCCGGCAACGCGCCGCGCCAGATTTCTGTCCGGAGTTACCAACGCTGCCGTCTTATTCGGCGTTTCAAGCGCCTCGCGCAGTTTCACGGCTATAACCAACGCTTCCTGCCGTACCTCGTCACACTCGATCAAACGCAGCTTTTGCACCGCCGAGGCATCGATTCCGTTGACCGCAGCGTCGCGCCACTTGTCTGTACATGAAGCCGGCATCATCATTTCAGACACCAGTTTCTCGCGCGCCGGATTCTCCGTCGGACACAAATCGGCAACGTCCTCGCGCCGCAATTCCAGAAAATCCAAAAGTTCTTTCAGCTCAAACTGCGGATGCCCCTCGTCCACCTGCGCCCAGGCCGCGTCATCCAGACACCGATCCAGACCGGAAAGATAAATTTCGCCCTGCGGCAGTTCCAAAACCGCCTTCACCAGTTTTTTGACAGCTTTGAAACCGGCAGTCGTCCCGGCGACGACAACCTTTTTCCGCGGTTTGTATTTTTGCCAGATTTCGGCCTGTTTTTCATAAAGCTCATTTTTACGAAAGCTGTAATCAACCTTGCCGCGCTCAGACAAAATCTGCGGCCAATACGCAGTGATAATCTCCAAAAATCGCAGTGTTTCCTGCCAGTGAGCGGCATATTCTTCGGGCACCAGTTCGCGCAAACGGGCAAAATCAAGATTTTGATAATAAGACAGGTCGATCAGTCGCCCCAGCTCCTGCGCCAGAAAAAGCGCCTGATTCAGTGATATTTTTTCCGTACCGAAATCATTGGATCGTGCCAAAATTATTTTCATAAACAGCATCAGCCGCTCGGTTTCGTCAATTGTCGGCGCCAATCCGGCGGCATCTGCAACCGTGCCGTCCTGCAAAACGATTTCGTCTTCGTCAACATCGCCGATCGGCTGCAAACGGGGCAACAGCGTCGGCGTCATCCCGCGGTATCGTACAAACGCCTCTGCCAGAATTTTGCAAGCACGGCGGTTCGGCAGCAAAACACGGACGTCGGCCAGCTCCAGTTCGCGACCGCGGTAATCGTCCAGAAGCTTTTGCGCCAGAGTGTCGGCAAAACCGTTTGCCGCGGGAATGTTCCAAATGTTATTCAGCGTCAAAAACCTCTTTTATAAATTTTTCAAACGCACGGCCGCGGTGCGAAACCGCCGCTTTTTCGTCTTTGGAAAAATTGCCGAACGTCTTGTCAAAACCGTCGGGCAGAAACACCGGATCAAAACCGAACCCCATGTTTCCGCTTTTTTGCGGCACGATTCTGCCGTTAACCCGCCCCTCAAAAAAACGGCAGGCGCGCCCCAGTTCCTTAAATGCCAGAACACACGAAAAATGCGCCGACCAATCGGAATTTCCGCTCTGCCGGAGTTCTCCGATCAACATGTCCATCGCCTTGTCAAAATCACGAACGATTTTGCCGTTTTCCGAACGCTCGGCATAGCGTGCCGAATAAACTCCCGGCCGGCCGCCCAATGCATCGACGCATAATCCCGAATCATCGGCCAGACACGGTTTGCCGCTGAGTTCGGACAACTGCACCGCTTTCAGTTCTGCATTTTCGCGAAACGTAGTTCCCGTTTCTTCGACGTCGGGCAGATTAAGTTCGCGCGCTGAAACCACCGCCACGCCGTAGGGGGCGAGCATTTTGCGTATTTCGTCGATTTTACCCTGATTATGCGAGGCGATAAGCAGTTCGTTTACCTTCATTATTCCAATCCCAAAGCCTGTTTTTGTTTTTTGATGAGTTCGGCAATACCTTTCTTGCCGAGTTCAAGCAACTGGTTAAACTGCGCTTCGTCAAACGGATCGCCTTCGGCCGTGCCTTGAATTTCCACTATCTTGCCCGATTCCGTCATCACAAAGTTCATATCGACCTGCGAGTTTGAATCTTCTTCATAGTCCACGTCCAGAATTGCCTCTCCGTTATAGATATCGCACGAAACGGCGGCCACAAATTCCTTAATCGGATTCTCTTTGATCTTCTTCATTTTCATCAGTTTCTGCACCGCCAGATACAAAGCGACAAAACCGCCGGTAATCGAAGCCACGCGCGTACCGCCGTCCGCCTGAATAACATCGCAGTCGATACAGATCGAAACGTCTTTCATCTTGGTCAGATCAACCACCGAACGCAGCGAACGACCGACCAGGCGCTGGATTTCCTGCGTACGTCCGGAAGGTTTTTTGCTTTCGCGCGGGATTCGCACCTGAGCGGAACGCGGCAGCATCGCATATTCGGCGGTAATCCAGCCGCGATCCTGACCTTTGAGCCAGACCGGGACTTTTTCTTCCGCGCTGGCAGTGCAAACGACGTGCGTACCGCCGAACTTGACCAGACAGGAACCTTCGGCGTAAGGGTTAAAATTGGGAACAAGCTCAATCTCGCGGAGCTGATTGTTTTGACGATTGGAATGACGCATTTTTCTTCTCTTTTTTTATAAAAATTGACCGCTGTCAGATTACCGCGATTCCGCCGCAATGGCAAGCATAAAACTGAGATAAAAAAGCAATCATGAAAAACTCGAAGAATGAGTCATAAAAAGGATAAAAACTCGGATAGCGAGTCATATAATAAGAAATAAAGGCGAAAGTACCGGAGCGTACAAAAAGGTACGTGAGGACACTTTCGACCGGCAATTTCTGCATTAGATGACCGCTATACGAATTTTTTACAAATGACCGGTGGTCAAAAGATTAAAGTACTTATACACCGAACCGCCTTCAACGTCCCAGCTGAAGTCTTTGTGCATGGCGTTCTTTTGCATTTCTTTGATGCGATCGGGATTCTCGTAAAAAGTCTGCAATGCCTTTTCAAGTGTTTCCGTATAGGCATTTTCATTGTTTTTCAGACGCTGAGCGGCAAGGTTTGTCCCATAGACGCGGCGTTTGTTGGAGAAAAACGCCTCGGTGCGAAAACCGTCGATTCCGTCATCAATCGTATCCACCAGACCGCCGGTAGACATCGCGACCGGCAACGCGCCTTTGGCCATGGCTTCCATCTGCGTCAAACCGCAGGGCTCGAACCGGCACGGCATCATATAGAAATCCGATGCCAGCTGCACGGCATACGCAAATTCGTCTTTGTAACCGCGAAAGACAAAAATACGCTCGGCAATTTTTTTGTTAATTTCACGAACTCTGTCTTTAAGTTTGGTCAGCAGCTCAAAATAGTTGACGTCGCCGGCGCCGCCCAAAACAAAAATCGGGGCTTCGTCTTTTCGGTCTGTATATTTCTGCGCCAGATTCAAGATTGCCTGCGCGGCAATATCATAGCCTTTTTGCTCCACCAGACGACTGGTTGCGCAGATAACCGGCGTCTGCACGACGTTCCTGATTGATTTGGCAACGTCTTCAAATTTATAAACGTCAATCAGCGGAATAACCTTTTGGCGATATTCTTCGTCCGTTGCGATCTTGGAAATCAGCTTGATAAACTCTTTTTTGTTTCGCAGTTTTTTATCCAAAGAATTCTCGTCAAAAGTCGTAAAACCGGTATCGCCGAAATAAGCGTTCACCCTGTCGATTTTTGCCTTGTTGGGAGAAATCAGGTTTTTGTCATAACCGTTGACGATACCGAAGAAATCGCGGTGATCTTTGCGAATTTTCAAAATATCGCGAAAATCATAACCGAAACCGAGTTCTTTTGAAACCTCTTCCATATAGTTTTTGGAAACGGTCACCACCCGGTCGGCCAGATGAAAATTGCACGACGCCTGATTGTAGCAGTCATGAACAATCAGCGTGTTTGTTGCGCGCGGATTGCTGTTTTTGATGGCCTTGGCATTTTTGAAGACCGTTGCAGCCGCACCTTCATACAAAGAATTCAAAATTTTGGAAGTATTGTCATAATCCCAGCCCTGATACCCGAGATGATGCGCAATATGCACAACCGGCAAAGCCTTGATTTTATCGGCCAGCGATTTATCCATCTCCTGTCTTTCAACCTGCGCCACCGTCAAATATTTGAGCAGCCCGGAGAGCGCGCCGCTGTGCCAGTCGTTGGCAATCAGCATGTTGGGCTTTGCAATGTCTTTAAGCTCGCCTTTGTACAACGCCTTAATCAGACTGTAAACTGCCTTGGAAAAGAAAGCAAAGCGCTCGACTTCGTCAATTCCGTGCTTGTTCATTATATAGCAGCCGTCCTGTGCCGAGGGATTGTTCTTGTGCGGATCAATGTTGAAAAAGCGCTCGTTGGCCAGAAAAATATAGTCCGAAGCCTCATGATGAGCCAAATAGACGTCCACCTTAAACTTGTTGAGAGTGCTTTTCTCGCCGCAGAATTTGACGTCGATGGTCTTGAGTTTCTTAACCGGCACACCTATATGCTCCGCACCTTCATAAACCCCGTCCTTTAATTCGGCTTTTTTCTTTTTTGTATCGCCCAGATACATCGGCGTCACCACCGTAACCTTATGCTTTTGGGCACCGAACGTACGATTAAAAGCCTCCGGCAGTTCCGAAGCAATCATCCCCAGGCCGCCCCATTTCATAAACGTGGCCGTTTCGGCAGAAATCATCCAAGCTTCAATCTGTTCAAGCTGAGGCCAGGGTGTTTTTCCCAGACATTGTTTTCGGGAAAGATTTTGTATCTCCAAAAGATTGGGATTCGTCGTAACCGCATAATTGACGATAAACTTTTTTTTGTTAAAAAACTTTTCCAACATAGATGTTGATTTGGTGTTGCGGGCTGCCGCCTCGTCTGCTTTCATATCGAGTCTTTCTATACATAAAATAATTTCACTAACGGGCTCTGTACGACAATAAGAGCCTATCCCTCTTGACTTGTCAAGTTTTAGTCACTAAATTCCTTATATATATACATCAAGGGACAAATATTTAAAGAGAAAAAGCATGAAAAAGAACAAGAAAAACCCCGCAGAATCAGAAAACGAAATTCTCGAAGAAGACATTGCGAAACAACCCGCCGAAGACATTGCCGAAGAGCCGGCGGAAGAAACCGCGCCCGAAACCGGCGTTGAAGAACTGCAGGCCGAGATCCAAAAGTTGCGCGAAGATTATCTGCGCGCCTTTGCCGATGCCGAAAACACCAAAAAGCGCTGCGCTCAGGAAATTGAAAAAAACAATAAATATGCCGTTTCCTCTTTTGGCAAAAATCTGCTCAGCGTGGCCGACAATCTGCAACGTGCGCTGGACGCTTCCAAAGATACGGACAATGAAGCCTGCAATGCGTTGCGTCAGGGCGTTGAGCTGACGCAGAATGAATTGGTCAAGGTTTTTGACAAATTCGGCATTCGTAAAATGGAAATCATCGGCACTCGTTTTGATCCGAACTTTCATCAGGTTGTTCAAGAAGTTCAGGACGCCGAAAAGGAAGCCGGCACCATTATCGCCGAGTTGCAAAGCGGCTATATGATAAACGATCGCATCCTGCGCGAAGCCATGGTTATCGTCACCCGGAAATAAAAAAGTTTTTCCCATCCGAAATTGTGTCCAACCGACATGGATAATCATTATATTACTGTGAATAAGTTGACTATATTTCTGGCAAAACCGGATTATTGATTGTAAGTATTATTATAAGAGGTAATATAATGAGCAAAATCAGCCTGAATGCGAGTATGCGCACAAATTTATTGAGCTTGCAGAACATCAGCAGGCAGGTTTCCGATACGCAGCAACGCTTGTCGACGGGGAACAAGGTTAATTCCGCGATTGACAATCCGAGCTCGTATTATACGGCGCGTTCGCTGACAAACCGTGCTGACGATTTGTCAGCTTTGCTTGATTCGATGGGGCAGGCTGTCCAGACGATTAAGGCCGCCAATGAGGGTATCGAAGCCGGGCTTGATCTTTTGGAGCAATTACAGGCCGTCGGCAATCAGGCGCTTGAGAATCCGTCTTCGGCGAGCGGCGCCGGAAGCGATATGCCGCCCGAACTTGTGACCAAAGATCTGAACGAATACATTTCGGCGGGTTACACCGCGATAACGGCGGATATGAATACAAATGAAATAAAAGCGTTGCTGACCGAGGGCGCCAAACTGGTATTGGCGGAAGACATCGTTTTGAGCTCTGCGCTGAATTTGACCAAAAACAACATTACAATTGACGGCAACGGGCATAAACTGATTTATGACGATACGAATTACCGTCAGGAAAACATGATTTATGCAACAGGCAACAATATTGTAATTACCAACATAGAATTAGATTGTACGGCAAAATCTTCTGATTGGATAGCGGGTATATGGCTGGAAGAAGGAAGCGCGGACATATCGTCAATCAAAATAACCGTGCATGGCGACTTTTCTTATGGTATATTATGCGGTGTAGGCGGCAAAGTAACTTTGGACAGTACCGGCGGAATAGAAGTAATCGGCACAAATTCGCAGAAGATTACCGGAGCAAAGGTAGATTTGTACGACGGAAAAAGCAATACGCAGGAAATCGTCGCACAGCTCAGCGAGAAAGCACTTGCCGCATATGCGGCGACACAGTTCTACGTCGGAGACAAAGACGGTGAATTCGGGCAAGGCAATTGGTATTTGCCGTCAATCGGCGAGCTGATGGACGTATATGGAACGGACATGTCCCAAGTATCGGATTCATTTTCCGGTACGAGCGGCGCGATCGGCAACAACAAGGCGGCGATTAACGCGTCGCTGAGCAAGTTGAAAGCGGCGGGTGCCGAGGCGGAAACGTTAACAAATTCTAATTATTGGTCATCTTCCGAATCCGAAAGCGACGGCATATGGGCTGTCAACATGTCTAACGACAATCGTAAAAACGGTTTGAGAACAGGAAGCTGCAAAATCCGTTGTTTTCAAGTCATAGAAAACTGTTTTTCCGGAAGTAACGGTCCTCAAATCGGTAACGTGATGTATACTGACAAAACCTATGGTTCGGCCGATGATTATGATGGCAGCAAAACTGCAGTAGGTATTGTAACTGCCGTCGGTGACGATGGCTCGGTTAAGATTATGAATCTCAAAGATTTGACGTTCAGTTCAACAAGTACTGTCAATAATTTTGATGCTGACAATCCTTATGGCGGCAGGAGTCAAAATACGTCGTGGGTGACGAGTGACGAAAAGTATACTAATGTTGCCGCGGCTCCGGATTTTCCGGGAGGATACATAACCATAACCGGTACCGGCACTTCAAGCAGCGGTAGTTCGGTAAATTCTGCGTATGCGGCGCAGTATAACGAGATTTTGAATCAATACGACATGCTTATCGGCGACTCATCGTACAAAGGGATAAATCTGCTCAAAGCCGACACGCTCGACGTGAATTTTAACGAGTACAGGACAACGGGTTATTCGATCGCGGGCAAGGATATATCTTCAAAAAACATCGGTTTGCAGAAGGCAAACTGGACATCGTTTGACGACGTCGAGGTTTCGATAGAACAAGTGCGAAGCGCGATTTTGACGCTGCGCAGTTATTCCGGGGAACTCGGCAACGGTTATTCGATTGTGCAAAACCGGCAGGAATTTACGCAGAATCTGATTAATATTCTGACCGAGGGTGCCGACAAACTGACGCTGGCCGATATGAACGAAGAATCCGCCAACATGCTCGCACTCCAGACCCGCCAGCAACTCGCGATTAATTCCCTCTCTCTCGCCTCCCAGGCATCCCAGGCGATATTGAAACTATTTTAAGCCACGGGCTTAAAAAAGTTTCGTGATGTGCCTTCCCTTTAGTGTCATTCCGGCCGCAAAGCGCACGTCTGCGGAAGCAGCAAAAGCGCCAGTCTTTTGAGTGCGCTTTCAGAGCCGGAATCCAGAAAGCTATATGGCTGTATTATTAACCCGAGAACCCAAATAAAAAAATTTCGCTTCGCTCACCGACGTTCTTCCGCCCGCCTTTCGCTGACAATCAAACCCACTTCCTGCGGATTCAAATCCGCCGGTACTCAACATAAACAAATACCACCCGCTAAAGGAGTGGTATTTATTTATGGCGTACCCGGAGG
>CAYNBB010000044.1:0-13666 GCA_964395655.1 uncultured Azospirillaceae bacterium
TGTTCGGAAACCAACAAGTATTGGGACGGTTCGACCTGTTCTTCTTCCATAACAAATGCCATCGGATGCTTTAACAGCGATACCAACGCCATTGTTTTGGCCGAGACGAGATATTACGGAGGTGGTTATGACGCTTCTCTGCAAGATTGTATTAATCGAGGTGCACAAATGGCTACCATAAGTGATTATGCCGCTTTGGAATCTTGCGGTTTGGTAATTGCTGCTCACCTGAACAAGACTTTCTTTGCAAGAGACATAAGCGAAGGGGCGTCATGTGTCGGGTTAAGGTATGGCAGCATTGTGCCGTATACATCATGTGCTACGGCCAGTTACTACTTATGTTCCCAGACCGAATTCTAGTCTTCCGGAATTTGAAGTTGTAGAGAAAGGCGCTTTCGGGCGCCTTTTCGGCTTTTTTATCGGGGCAGGAGTGTTTGTATGCCCTGATATGAAGAAAATGCTTGCAATTTGAAACAAGCCGTTGTATAAAGCGCGCTGTACCGATTTGTTCAGAGCTAATTGGCATGCCTGGCGAATCGCAAAAATCCAACTTATTTGATTTTAGAAAGGGATTAAAATGCCTAAAATGAAAACCAAGAGTGCCGTAAAAAAACGTTTCAGCGTTACCGGTACCGGAAAATTGAAAAGAAATTTTGCTTTCAAGAGACACTGCCTCTTTTGCAAATCTTCCAAGATGAAGAGACAAGCTCGCGGCGCGACCTTGCTGGCCGGCGTTGACGTTAAGATTGTCAAAAAGTTTTTACCATATTTGTAAGAGGAAATAAAAGATGTCTCGTATGAAAAGAGGTATGACCGCTCACGCCCGTCATAAAAAAGTTCTCTCGATGGCCAAAGGCTACAGAGGACGCAATAAAAACGTTTTCAGAGTTGCCGTTGAAAAAGTTGAAAAAGCCCTTCAGTACGCTTACCGCGACAGAAGAGCCAAGAAAAGAAATTTCCGCGCTTTGTGGATTCAGCGTATCAACGCCGCAACCCGCCTGCACGATATGACCTATTCCCGATTTATGAACGGGCTCGCCTTAGCCGGTGTTGAGCTTGATCGTAAAGTGCTGGCCGATATCGCCGTTAAGGAGCCCGAAACTTTCGCAAAACTGGTTGACCAGGCAAAGGCTTCTTTAAGCAAGTAATTATCGAAACAAAGTCATGTACAAAGAGTCTGCTTGAGAAATCAGGTAAGACTCTTTTACATTTTAAATCATGGTGGAAAAATGGAAAATATTGAGAAACTGAAAAGCCAGCTTTTGGCCGACGTTGCCGCCGCCCGGAATATTAAGGCTCTGGAAGAAACGCGCGTGGCGGTTCTGGGAAAAAAAGGGCGCATTACCGAAATGATGAAAAGCCTCGGCACGCTTTCGCCGGAAGAAAGGAAAGAAACGGGCAGGGTGCTTAACATCTTGAAAACCGAGGTCGAGCAGGCGCTGGAGGCTCAGAAGGAAAAGCTTGAAAAAGCCGAGCTTGACGCGCGGCTGGCCAATGAAAAAATCGATGTGACGCTGCCGGTTCGTCCCGAAATGCAGGGGCGGATTCATCCTGTTTCCAAAATTTACGAGGAAATCGTTGCGATTTTCGGCGAGATGGGGTTTGAGATTGCCGAGGGGCCGGATATTGAAGATCAGTTTCACAATTTTAACGCTCTGAACACGCCGGCAAACCATCCGGCGCGGCAGATGCAGGATACTTTTTATATTCCCAATCCGGAAAGCGACAATTTTGACGACAGTTATGTCGTGCGGACACAGACTTCGGCCGTACAGATACGCACGATGGAAAAGAAGCGGCCGCCGATCCGCATTATCGCGCCGGGTCGGACATATCGTTCGGATTATGACGCCACGCATACCCCGATGTTCCACCAGGTCGAGGGGCTGGTGATTGACAAGACGACGACTTTTTCCAATCTCAAGGGCTGTCTGTATGATTTTATCAAGGCATTTTTTGAACTGGACGAGCTTCCGGTTCGTTATCGTCCGTCTTATTTTCCGTTTACCGAGCCTTCGGCGGAAATGGATATCGGCTGCAAAAAGAGCAAAACCGAGCTGAAAATCGGCGCCGGCGACGACTGGCTTGAGATTTTGGGCTGCGGAATGGTACATCCGAACGTTTTGAAAGCCTGCGGCATTGATCCCGACGAATATCAGGGCTTTGCCTTTGGGCTGGGGCTGGATAGGCTGGCGATGCTCAAATACGGCATTCCCGATTTGCGCACGTTCTTTGAATCGGATATCCGCTGGCTGAAGCATTACGGCTTTGTGCCTTTGGACACGTCGTCGATGACGGGCGGACTGAGCAATAACGGCGGTTTGGCAAGATAGGAGAGAAGAAATGAAATTTACGTTATCCTGGTTGAAAGAACATCTGGACACCGAAGCCGGTGTTGACGAGATTGCCGAAACGCTGACGAAAATCGGGCTGGAAGTCGAAGAAGTTGTGAATCCCGCCAAAGACTTAGAGGATTTTGTTACGGCAAAAGTTGAAGATTTGCAAGACCACCCGGACTCCGATCATCTGCATGTTTTGAAGGTTAATGACGGCAAACAGGTGTTGCAGATTGTCTGCGGTGCGCCGAACGTCAAACTCGGCATGGTCGGCGTGCTGGCGCATGTCGGCGTGATGATTCCGGCTTTCGGAGAGAAGATTGAAGTCGGAAAAATCCGCGGCGTTGAGAGTTTCGGCATGATGTGTTCCGAAAAAGAAATCGGTCTCGGCGAAGATCACAACGGAATTATCTCTTTGCCGGAAGACACCGAAATCGGCGTACCGGTAACCAAGATTCTGCCGGTTGATCCGGTGTTTGACATTGCGATTACGCCGAATCGCGCCGAGTGTCTGGGCGTGCGCGGCGTGGCCAGGGATTTGGCGGCGGCCGGTCTCGGCAAGCTGAAGCCGCTGAATATTGCCAGGAAAAACGGGTCATTCAAGTCGCCGATTAAAGTAAAAGTTGAAGATTTTGAGGTCTGCCCGGTTTATGTCGGGCGCTATATCCGGGGTGTCAACAACAAGGCCGAGACGCCGAAATGGATGAAAGACCGCTTGAATGCCATCGGACTGCGTTCTATTTCGCCGCTGGTCGACGTGACCAATTATATCAATTATGATATGGCGCGGCCGCTGCATGTTTTTGACGCCGACAAGCTCAAAGGCGACATTTGCGTGCGGATGGCAGGCGAGGGCGAAAAGTTCGTTTCGCTGGAAGAAAAGGAATATGCGCTTGACAGCCGTTCGCTCGGTATTTGCGACGGCGAGGGTATTCAATGTCTGGGCGGTATTATGGGCGGTTTGGACAAAGGCTGCTCCTCCGAGACGACCAACGTTTTTGTGGAATGTGCCTTGTTTGATCCGGTTTGTATTGCGCGGACGGGACGTAAATTCCAGATTGATTCGGACTCGCGCTATCGTTATGAACGCTGGGTTGATCCCAAGTCCAACGTTTTGGGTTCGGATTATGCAACGCAGCTGATTTTGGACATCTGCGGCGGCGAGGCTTCGGAAATTGAGATGGCCGGTGAAGAAAATTATCAGCCGGCGACGGCGTTTATCCGCCCCGAACGGCTTAAGAGTTTTATCGGTATTGAGGTTTCGGCGGCAAAAATCGTCGAGATACTGACACGTCTGGGTTTTGAAACCCGCGAGGACGGCGATAAAATCTTGGTGACGGCGCCGACCTGGCGCGGCGATATTGAGGGCGAGCACGACCTGATTGAAGAAGTCGTCCGTATGATCGGATTGGATAATATTCCTGCGGAATCAATGTCGCGCAACTATTTTCCGGCGCAGACGCTGTCGCCTGAACAGCGCCGTATCGTGACCGTCCGGCATGAACTGGCATCGCGCGGGTTGTTGGAGACGGTGACCTGGAGTTTTACGGATTCTGCTTTGGCAAAGGATTTTCGCAAAGGAAAAGAAGCTGTTGCGCTTTGTAATCCGATTACGGCGGAACTCGACGAAATGCGTCCGTCGCTACTGCCGAATCTGCTGGCGGGGCTGAAAAACAATATTGTCCGCGGTTATGCCAATGTTTCTTTGTTTGAGGTCGGGCCGGAGTTTTACGGCCGCAAACCGGGCGAACAGGCGTTGGTTGCGGCGGGTATCCGCTCCGGACAGACGTCTAAGAAGCACTGGCTCAATGAACAGCGCGGGTTTGACGTGTTTGACGTTAAGGCTGACGCTCTGGCTGCTATTGCTGCGGCAAACGGGCCGTTTGACAGCGCGCAGATCAGTCTTGACGCGCCGGAGTATTATCATCCGGGGCGGAGCGGCGCTTTGCGCTTGGGCAAAAACATAATTGCCTATTTTGGCGAATTGCATCCGTCGATTACCAAAAAAATGGGTATCAAGCAACGGGTTTGCGCGTTTGAGGTGGTTTTAAGCAATCTGCCGACGCCGCGTCAGAGCAACGACAAGGCCAAAAAGAAACTCGAACTCTCGGCTTTCCAACCGGTGGACAAGGATCTGGCCTTTGTGATGAATAAAGACGTCAAGGCCGCAGACGTGATTGCCGCAGCCAAAACAGCTGATCGTACGCATATTGCCGATGTTCGGATTTTTGACGTATACGAGGGCGAAAATCTGCCTGAGGGCAAAAAGTCTCTGGCTTTGTCAGTAACGTTTCAGCCGCGGGAAAGCACTTTCAGCGATCAGGATATCGAAATCCTGATGCAGAAGGTTACGCAGGCGCTGAAGAGCAAATTTAATGCCGAACTGCGTCAAGCCTGATTGTTTTGGTGTTAAAATATAAAGCAACTCTCTGATTACTGAAAAGCCTCTCTTATGAGAGGCTTTTCAGTGTGTGGCTAGCTTTTTTTAACCGATGTTTTGGAAACCGCTTTTTTGGGGGCGGACGTTTTCCTGACGGAAGATCTTTTTTTCGGTGCGGCCGTTTTGGCCTCTGAAGTTTTGTGAGCAGTCGGTTTGGATACTCTGATCGGCTTCGGCTCTTCTGGCGTCGGGACGTCTATTCTTACGTTCGTCTTTTTGACTGCTTCGTTTTTTGTCGCCGGAACTCGAAAAGTTTCTACATATTTAATGTTGAAGCAGACAAATACAAAGGCAAAGAGGTTAACGACCAGCATATTTAAGAACGGGCAGGCGATAACATAGTTAAAAACAACATAAGGCGTATAAATCAGGAAAGAAACGCTTATCCAGTCTTTATACGAGCGGGCAGTATACCTGGAAAAATCTTTGAGCGAAGGAACCTCGTTTCGAATAATCAGCGGGAACAAAATGCTGAAACGGGCAAGCAGGTAAATGCCGAGGAACAAATCGAGGGCAATGGCCAGAACAAAAGCCGAAAGAGCCGGCATGCCGAACATTTCGAAAACGTAACGGAAAAGGATAATCGGTGCCGAGGCAACCAAGCCGAGTGCAAGCTGAGTGAGCAGATAGAGCATGAAAGCCTTGAGGCTGCTGAGCGGATTGATAATCGAAAAACCGAAAAAGCGGCGATACAGACTGATGTCGGTGGCAACGCTGACCAGCGGAATCAGAACAAATGCGACATATTGGAAATACAGCATTCCGCGATTAACGGTTTCTGAATTTTCAATCCAGACGGCAATTCCCGAAAGAAGCAGCAGCGGTGCGGCAAAGAGCAGAATAAGCGGAAAGCTCTTTAAGTACATTTTGTATGAATCTTTAATCAGTGTAAACATGGCTTTGTCCTCTTATCTTGATTGGATGCAATTAATCTAACGCCAGAATTGCCGTTTGTCAAAAAAATTATTTGGTTTTCGGGCGAAGTTGGCGTTCTATGTCTTTGAAATAGCGAACAGTGTCGGCTTTTAACTCATTGGTGGCCTGTTCGTCGCAGACAATGATTCCGTGCCGGTGCATTTGCAAAATGCTGATTGGCCACATATGATTGATACTTCCTTCGACGGCATGATGCAGTGCGCGGGCTTTTTTGTCGCCGGTGGCAATAATCAGAACCTCTTCAGCGTCCATAATCGTGCCGATGCCCATGGTCAGAACGGTGGTCGGAACTTTGTTCGTATCGCCTCCGAAAAAGCGGGAGTTGGCTTCAATGGTTTCGGTTGTCAGGGTTTTGACGCGCGTTCTGGATGTCAGAGACGATCCCGGTTCATTGAATGCAATATGTCCGTCGGAGCCGACGCCGCCGATTTGCAAATGAATTTTGCCGTAGCGTCTGATTGTCTCTTCGTAGTTTTCGCATTCCGAGAGATAATCTTTTGTCAGGCCGTTCAGAAGATGAATGTTGGCTTTGGGAATGTCAATATGGTTAAAAAAGTTCTGGTACATGTAATTATGGTAGCTTTGAATGTCATTCGAACCGAGGCCGATGTATTCGTCCATGTTGAAGGTAACCACGTTGGCAAAGGAAAGTTTGCCCGCCTGATGCATGCGGACGAGTTCTTCATACATGCCGAGCGGCGACGAACCGGTAGCAAGGCCGAGAACAAAAGGCTTTTTGGGAGTCGGGCGGAAAGCCTTGATTTTGTAAGCAACATAGTTCGCTGCCCATTGGGAGCATTCGGAATAGTTGTTTTGGATGATCAGACGCATTGTTTTTTCTCCTTGATGAATTTTCCGCCGATAATCGTATGCAGCAGCCTCAGATTGTTGTCGAGCATGATTAAGTCCGCGTCATAGCCGGGCAAAATCAGGCCTTTGTTTTTTTGTTTCATGATTTGAGCAGGATTGGCGCAGGCCATGCGCACCGCTTTTTCTATCGATACGCCGTAGTCAATGAGATTCTTGAAACCGTCGAGCATTGAGATGGCCGAACCGATAATGACGTTGTCTTTTTTGCGGTGAAAACATTTGTCGAGATAAAATTCCGAATCTTCCGCCAAATCGGTTTTGGCAAGTTTGAACGAATCGGTAATCAGAACAATCTGACTCAAGGGTTTGCTTTTGAGCAGAAGCTGGATAAGATTCGGATTGACATGAATGCCGTCGCCGATTATTTCGCACGAAAGTTCGGGGTGAATCAGCGCCGCGCCGACCACGCCCGGTTCGCGGTGATGCATCGGACGCATCGCATTGAACAAATGCGTGACATGCATAATGTTGGCCTGCATGCCTTCAATCATTTGATTGTAGGTGGCGTTGGTATGTCCGGCTTGCAGGACGATTCCGAGTCTGTTGCATTCGAGAGCCAGCTCGCGCATGCCTTTGAGTTCTGGGGCAACAGTCATATTAATGATGTTTCCTTTGGCGGTTTTCCAGAGCTTTTTCATAAGATCCAGATCGACAGGACATATTCCTTCGGCAATTTGTCCGCCGGCGCGTTCGGGGGACAGAAACGGCCCTTCCAAATGAATACCGAGAATGCGGGCACCTTTTTCATTGCCCATAGCTTTGATGACAGCCTTGATTTTTTTCAGCGTAACATCGACCGGTGCGGCGCCGCAGGTCGGAATAAACGAGGTGACACCGTATGAGGCCAAAGTCTCCGACATGCCGAGGACGGATTTGTAATCGCCGTCATCGGCGCTGAAACCTCCGATACCGTGAATGTGGGTATCAATAAAACCCGGAAGGATATAAGCTCCTTGGGCGTCGATTATTTTGACGTGGGGCGAAAATTTTTTGTTGCGAAAGCGTTGTTCGTTGTAAACATCTGCAATTTTGTCGTCTTTTATATAGACTGCGCAGTTGCGCATAATGCTGAGTCCAGTCAGAACCGTGGCATTATGAAAACAAATTGCGGAATTCATGAGAGCTCCTTTAATTAATCTAACCCTTCATTGTCAGATATTAGCTCCGTAAAATTTAATGTATAGTAAAATCGGTCAGTTTTAGACTGATTTTTGGCTTTTAAGAAACGAGCAGGCAATCCCGCCGCCGAGCAGGACAAAAGTTACGAGCAGCGATTGCCAGGCTTCGATTTTTAATCCGACGTAAGGGAAGAATATCTTGCTGCCGATGAAAATAAGGATAATCGCCAGAGCCGGTTTCAGACAGACGAAACGGCTGACCGCCGCCGCCAGAAGAAAATACAGCGATCGCAAGCCCAAAATGGCAAAAATATTGCTGGTATAGACGACAAACAAATCCTGCGTAATCAGAAAAATTGCCGGAATACTGTCAACCGCAAAAATAATGTCCATCAGCTCAATGGTTATAAGCGCAAAAAACAGAGGCGTCATATAATGCCGGCCATGAATCTTTACAAAGAAGTGTTCGCCGTGCAGGCGGGGCGTAATATGAAATTTCCTTTCTATAAAACGAAACAGCGGCGTTTGCGTCAAATTTTCCTCTTTTTCCTGCATCATAAGCATGCGGACGCCGGTGTAAATCAGGAAAACCGAAAATACATAAAGTATCCAATGAAAGTTGCTGACAAGACTCTCTCCGAGCAGAATCATTATTGCACGCATGACAACGGCGCCGAGAATGCCCCAAAAAAGTACGCGGTGCTGATATTTTCCCGGAATTGACAGGCTGGCAAAAACCAGAGAAATCACAAAGATATTATCCATGGAAAGGCTGAATTCGACCAGATAACCGGTATAAAACAGCATGCCGGTTTCAAAGCCCTTTTCATAAACGACGAACAGGCCGAACAGGGTTGCAATCAGCATATAGCCGATACAGGCCGTCAGAGAGTCCCGAAATGAAGGTTCTTCGGATTTTTTGTGGAAGACAAACAAATCCAAAAACAAAATCGTAAAAATGATAACGGCAAAAACACCCCACATAACAGGTGTTGAGACCATCAACGGGTGAGATAACAAATTGTTTAGTGTTTCCATGTCAGAGTTCAATACGAATGATAACGCGGCGGTTCTTTATTCTGTTTTCGGGAATCGGCTCGCCATAAGGGTTCAGGTTCGGGTAGGCGGGAGAGATTCCTGCCAATCCGACGGCTTTGAAACGACTGTCTTCCATTCCGTTGGCCAGCATGGTACGGACGACCGCGCCGGCGCGGGCTCCGGACAATTCCCAGTTGGAGGGAAATTCGGCAATCTGAGATTCTCGGGTGTCGTCGGTGTGCCCTTCAACCACGATGCGGAAGCGTTTGTATTTGTTGGAATCAAGCAGACGCGATATCTTTTTGATAACCGGAATTGCGGAAGCCTTGATGTTGGCGCTTCCCTTGTCAAACAGGTTCATTGACGTCATTTCAAGCGTGGCGCCCTGAGAATCGGAAGAGATAATAACGCCGTCTTCTTCAAGCTGTAAATCTTTGGCGTCGTTCAAAAAACTGATAATGCTGCTGTCTGATGAATCCGCGGACATGTTGCTGAACGCCGCCGCCAAAGCATACTGGATCTGCGCCGCTTTGTTCTTGTCCAGGCTCGAAGACGCAAAAAGGACGATAAACAAAGCCAGAAGCAGAGTTAATAAGTCCGAGTACGGAATCAGCCAGGTTTCGTCGGCATGTTCTTCGTGTGCCGGGTGATCCGGCTTTTTTTTGACCATTTTTCCCATGCGTTTTACCTTATTCTCTGTCGCGGAGCGATTTACGTTCCGATTGCGGGATAAATGCCTGAAGTCTGGTTTCCATGGCGATGGAGGAGGCGCCTTCCTGCAAAGCCAGGGCACCTTCAAGAACCATTTTGCGCATTTCGACTTCTTGAGCATTGATTTGTTTCAACTTGTTGGCAAACGGGTGCCAGCAGACATATCCCGTAAAAATACCGAGCAGCGTAGCCACGAACGCCGCAGCGATGGAGTGACCGAGCTGATCTATATCGCTCAGATTGCCCAAAGCGGCAATCAGACCGATAACGGCGCCGAGTACGCCCAGCGTCGGCGCATACATGCCGCATTGGGCAAAAATCTGGGCGCCGGAACGGTGGCGTTCTTCCATTTGTTTGATTTCGGCATCGACAACACTGTTGATGAATTCGCCGTTGAAACCGTCGGCGACCATAGTCATGGTTGCACGAATAAACGGATCGGATATTTCGTTGGCGCGTTTTTCAATCGCCATAACGCCTTCTTGCTTGGCGGATTTGGCAACACTGACGAAAAGTTCGAGAATTTCTTGTTTGGAGGTGAACTTTCTTCCGAAAAATATGATTTTCAGGAGTGTCGGAAACCTTTTGAGCTCTTTCATCGGAAAGGCGTTGAAAATTGCCGCCGCCGTACCGGCAAAAATAATCAAAAAAGCGGCCGGATTTATGAGCGCGTGCGGATCCGCGCCTTTCAGCGCCATGCCGACACCGACAGAAACGATGCCGCCGACAAAACCGATAACTGTAGACTTTTCCATGATTCTCCGTCCTAAATAAATTTATTCTAAATCTTATCAGATTATAAACGGAGATATTTTAATTTTAAGTTAAAATTACAAAAATAAGGCTTGCTTCCGACGGGCAAGCCTTATTACGAAGAGCGGAAAATTTATTGGGCATTTTGAATTTCGGTTACGTCAAGTTCGGTAACGTTTCCGTCTTTGTTGACTTGTCCGGTGACAAAAACAACGGCGTCGGGATTAAACGTCGAGCCGTTCCAGTCGCCGGTTTCGATGACGGCGTTAATGCTGCCGGTGCCGTCGGTAAAAACATAGGTGTCGTTTCCAAGATTTTGCGTCAGGGTTCCGCGCAAGGTAACGTTTGTGTTCTCTTCCGCGTCGCCGATCTGGCTGACGGTTATGACGGCAACGTCATTGTTGTCGGCCGTGTTGTCGTTTTGCGCCATACTCAACGAACAGATGCCCAAAAAAGCCGCGGCAATCAGGCCTAAGGATAAGTTTTTGTTCATGATAATCTCCTTTGATGCTAAAAACATCTTTTAATATATGCTGTAAAAAAACTCTTTCAATATTATGGAAAAAAAGTTATTGACAAACGATGTGAGACGGATTATTAAATACGAGAATTTTGATGGCGGGGTAGCTCAGTCGGTAGAGCGGAGGAATCATAATCCTTGTGTCGTGGGTTCGAATCCCTCCCTCGCTACCATTAAGAGCACCACTCTTTGAGTGGTGCTTTTTTGTGTTCGCTTTCCGCTCAGGTTCTGCCTGCGGCAGACCTTCCCGGGGGAGGGTTTTCCCTCAGGAATCTAGGCTCGTTTTCGAAGCTTACGCGTTCTCAACTCGCCAAGATTTTCTGAGATTTTACAGACAAAGAATGCCGGAGCGGCGGCATTCTTTGCTTAGCAATCCCTCGCTACCATTAAGAGCACCACTCTTTGAGCGGTGCTTTTTTGTGTCCGCTTTCCGCTCAGGCTCTGCCTGCGGCAGGCCTTCCCGGGGAGGGCTTTCCCTCAGGAATCTAGGCTTGTTTTCGAAGCTTACGCGTTCTCAACTCGCCAAGATTTTCTGAGATTTTACAGACAAAGAATGCCGGAGCGGCGGCATTCTTTGCTTAGCAATCCCTCGCTACCATTAAGAGCACCACTCTTTGAGCGGTGCTTTTTTGTGTCCGCTTTCCGCTCAGGCTCTGCCTGCGGCAGGCCTTTCCGGGGGAGGGCTTTCCCTCAGGAATCCAGGCTCGTTTTTTGTTGTTTGTTATAGTTAAATTTGGATAACGCGAGGTTCAGAAGACTGCCGCTTGCAAGCATGACAATTCCCAATATGACAAAAGTGTTTTGTATGCCGCAACAGTGAGCCAGTGCGCCGCATAAATAGCTGCTTATTGATATCGTTCCCATATAACAAAGCGTGTTTATGCTCATGACGCGGCCGCGTTTTTCTTCGTCTACGATATTTTGCAGCAGGATATTTTGAGGCGAGGTTACGCAGCTCAGGCCAATTCCGGCAATAAACATTGCCGCCATTGTCAATTGTACATTACGGACGAGTCCGAGAGCAATGTATGCAAGGCATATTGCAACGCAGCCGAAATATAAAATTCGCCTCATCCCGTTAACCGTAGTTTTGGCGGAGAGAATTAAGGATGCCGATAAAGAGCCTATTCCGACGGAGCCTAAAATGTATCCCAGAATGTGGGCGTTGGTTTTTAATACTTCAACCGCATAAATCGGCATCAGCATGGGGTATGCCAACATCAGCAGGCAGAAAACCGCAAGATATATCTGCAACAACAATATTTGAGGATTTTCAAAAACGTATTCAACTCCGACTTTCAGTCCTTCCCAAATATTTTCGTTTCTTATTTCTTCACTTTTGCAATCGTTGATTTTCATCATCTTAACAAGGAAAATATTGGGCAAAATACACAGAAAATTTATAAAGAAACAAAAGGTTATGTTCGTGTACGCAATAAGCAGGCCGCCGATGGCAGGGCCAATAAATCTTGCAATGTTAAACATGGAGGCGTTCAACGTAATTGCATTTTGCAAATCTTTCTTGTCGTCAACCAATAAGACAAAGGTAGACTGCCTCAGCGGGGCGTCAAGCGAAGCAATGCAATTTAGAAATATTCCGCATAAAATAATATGTCCTATTTTAATGCTTCCTGACATTGTCGTCAGCGTTATCAACAGCGCCTGAATCGCAAAAAGCACCTGTACCAGCAGCAATAATTTGCGCCGGTTGAATTTGTCAACGACAACCCCCATGAACGGCGTCAGCAGGAAAAGCGGAACAGCGTTGAAAAACATTACCGTTCCCATTGCCAGCGGAGATTTCGTAATGTCATAGACGAGCCAGCTTATGGCGATGTTTTGTATCCAAATTCCGATTTGACTTATTGCCAAGCCCGGGAAAAACAATCTGAAGTTTCGGTATTTGAAAGCTCTGAATATTGATGTTATTTTATTCATGTTTTTAACTTCTGCAATGAAACGTTCGACTTTGCATTGTCTGATATTTTATTTTGAAGCTGATATTATTGCAATTTTCGCATAAGTCAATCGCATAAAAAATAAAACGACAAAGCATTTTCCGGAGAAGTTTTTTCCGTTTCGGCGCGAATTTCCGGAGGTGCATTTGACCTGTTTAGAAAGCGGATTTGTTTTTGAGGGCGGCGTATCTTTTGCGGATGCATTCGATTGCCGTTTTGTGGACGCCGGCGGTGATGCGGTAATAGATAAAACGGCCGTCGCGGCGGGCGGTGACAAAACCGTCGTCACGCAGACGTTTGAGGTATTGAGATACTTTGAACTGCGAGTTTTCGGTGGCGGCGATAATGTTGGAAACGTTGCATTCCCCGTTCAGAAGCAGATGTTCAAGAATGCACATCTTGTCGTAATTGGCAAAGAGCTTGATACGGTTGGCAACCATAGTGGTGTAGTCATGGGGGAGCAGCGCCTTATAGTCATCGCTCAAAAAATAAAAATTGTTGGTCATGTAGCCGAAGAGTTTGCGAATGCAGACAAAAATGCTGGCCGGGTATTCTTCGTGAATGTCATAATAGATAAACAAGCCGCGGCGTTGAGTTTTGACAAGATTGGCCTCACGCAGTTTTTTCAGGCTTTGGGAGACGATGACCTGTTCCTCTTCCAGCGCCTTGGTGATGCTTGAGACCGAAGAAGCGCCGTTGACGTCGAGATATTCGAGAATCCGCAGACGCAGCGGATGGGCGATGTAGCCGATGCCCAAGACGGCTTTTTTCATGATTTCCGGCGGCAATTGTTTGTTCATAAACAGAATCCGTTAACAAGTAAGTTTATCTATATATAGCAAAAACGTCATCTTTTGCAAACAAAAAATATGTCTCGTTTTTTAGCATTAGCGTAATCTTGACAAAGGGGCGTGGGTCTGTTATTCTATTTATAATTATGTATTATAAGATACGGATTGACAAAAAGACGGAGGCGAGCATGAGAG
>CAYNBB010000045.1:0-13567 GCA_964395655.1 uncultured Azospirillaceae bacterium
TATCGCAATCTTCGGGACTTTTTTTACTGTCCAATTTCCGGGGGACAGATCACAAAATCGGGTCTTTTTTTTGTTGATATGAACGGTTAATCAAGTTCGGCTTCATCGGTAGTATTTGAACGAAAAGGCTTCAAATACTCGTTTCGGCTGCTTATGTATATAAAAACATTAACATAAACAAAAAAGGAAAACGGTGAAAAATTCTGTTGTCAACGTTGACTTCATTCGTCTGAGCGTGTCGGAAAAAAACAGCTTTTGTTTGACCTGTTCAACGGGAAAACACTTCGGTTGGCGGAATTTTTTGCATAAAACTGTTTTTTTATCGTATGTTATCTGATATATTAAGCATATGTTTTACTTATTTAAGGAGTTCGTGATGCAGCATTCTTCTTCCGTTCGTCTGATTTCCGCGATTGCCGCCGTCGGCGGTCTGCTGTTCGGTTACGATACCGGCGTGATTTCGGGCGCGCTTTTGTTTATAAAGGAAACCTGGACGCTGACGGCTTTTGAACAGGGTTGGATCGTCAGTTCGGTTTTGGTCGGTGCAATCTTGGGCGCCGTTTTGAGCGGTAATCTGACAGACAAATTGGGACGCAAAAAGATTATCGTGATTACGGCGCTGGCTTTTTTTGTCGGTTCGCTTGCAACCGCTCTGGCGCGTTCACCTCTGGAACTGATGATTTATCGCGGACTTATCGGTTTTGCCATCGGCATAGCTTCATATACGGTGCCTTTGTATATCTCGGAAATTGCACCCGACGACAAGCGCGGAGCTTTGGTGTCGCTTAATCAATTGGCGATTACGGTCGGCATTGTGGCGTCGTATCTGATTGACGGCATTTTTGCCAAGGTTGAGCACGGTTGGCGCTATATGATGGGTGTCGGCGTCGTGCCGGCACTGTTGTTGGCCGCGGGAATGCTTTTGGTGCCGGAAACGCCGCGCTGGCTTATCAGCCACGGTCGAACCGAAAAAGCCAAAGAAGCGTTGCGCCGAATTTACGGCGATTGCGACGAAGCGGCTGAAGTATCCAGAATCCGCGGCAGCATGCTGCATGAGGAACAGGGCTCTTTCAAAGAACTGACTGCCAAATGGATGCGGCCGGCGTTGCTAGTCGGTATCGGACTGATGTTTATTCAGCAGGCGACGGGAATTAATACGATTATTTATTATGCGCCGACGATTTTTCAGCTTTCGGGGTTTGAAAGCGAAGTTTCGGCTATTTCGGCGACGGTCGGAATCGGCGTTATCAATGTTTTGATGACGGTCGTATCTATTCGTCTGCTGGACAAACTGGGACGCAAGCCGTTGCTTTATATCGGTTTGTACGGTATGATCGCCAGCCTTGTCGTGCTGGGCGGCGCTTTTTATTCGGACAGCGCTGCCGGAAGCGTCTTAAAGATTGTGTCCGTACTCAGTCTGGTTGTGTATGTGGCAGCGTTTGCGGTGAGTCTCGGGCCTATCTGCTGGCTGGTGATTTCTGAAATTTATCCGACGCAGATTCGCGGTTTGGCCATGAGCGTGGCGACGGTGGCCAACTGGAGCTTTAATCTGGTGGTGGCGCTGATATTTTTGCCGCTGCTGGAGTTTTTGGGGACGGCATATACTTTTTGGGGCTTTGCCGCGGTCGGTGTCTGGGCGTTGTGGTTTTGCAAGGCCAAGGTTCCGGAAACCAAAGGAAAATCTTTGGAAGAGATTGAAAACGAGTGGCGTCGCATGAGTATGGAACAGTGATGACAGGAAGTCCCGGCCGATTGACCGGGACTTCAATGTTTTTCAGTCATTCGGCAGGCGCGTTTTCGGGCAGGCAGTTTGTTCTTTTGCGGCAAAAACGCGTATTGCGCAGATTGTTTATCAGCTTTGAAGTTTTGCGGCTGAGCCGGTAGATTGTGATGACATAGCCGACAAAAACAACCGTCGAAGCCGCAATCCAGGCGATTGGGCCGGCATAGCAGATGCCGACGTAGCCGAAATGAGCCGCCAGAAAAACGGCGGCAAAGGAGCGCATGACAAGTTCCATAATTCCGGCAACAAGCGGAATGAAAGAGTCGCCCATACCCTGCAGGGTGTTGCGGAAAATGAAAATCTGTCCGAGAAAAAGGTAAAACAATGTGCTGATGTTCAGATACTGGCGAGCCGTATGAATAATTTCGGGGCTGGGGTTCTCAATAAAAATACCGACCATTTCTTCACCGACAAAACGAACCAGCAGCGCGATAAAAATACTGAAGGTCAATGAAATAAGAGAACTGTTGCGTACGCCGGTACGAATGCGGTTGATCATGCCGGCACCGCTGTTTTGGGCGGCATAGGTTGCCATGGCAATGCCGAGCGCAATCATCGGCTGGGTGGCCAGCTGCTCAATACGCAAGGCGGAAGTAAAGGCGGCAATGGTATCGGAACCGAACGAGTTGCAAACGCTTTGAACAAACATCAGGCCGAGAGAAAGAACCGAAAACTGCACGGCCATCGGTACCGCAATATTGAGGTGTCGCATCATGAAATGATAGTCCAAACGCCAGTCTTGACGACGAATGCGCAACAACGGATATTTTTTTATCATGTAGACAAGGCACAGACCGGCGGATACCGTCACGGAAATGCAGGTTCCGACTGCCGAGCCGATGACGCCGAGCTTGAAGCCGTGTATCAGCCAAAGGTTCAGCAAAATGTTAAGAACCGAAGAAAAAATAAGGAAATAAAGCGGCGTTTTGCTGTCGCCGAGCGCTCTGATGAAGCCGGAAAGCAAGTTGTAGGCAACGATCATGACCAGACCGCCGGAGAGAAACATCATAAAATTATAGGCGTCTTTCATGATGTCGTCTGGTACGTTCATCAGTTTGAGTAGCGGCTGCATGAAGGACATCAGCAGCATCGTCATCAAAATACTCAGACAGAAAGCGGCAGCAAGACTATGGGTAACCGAGCGGCGGACGCCGTCAAAGTCTTTGGCACCGAAGCGCTGGGCGGTAATGACCGTCAGGCCGCCGGTGAAACCGAGCGTTATAAGGATGACGACAAAGAAGATCGGCGCCGACGAACCGACCGCTGCCAAAGCGTCAATACCGATCAGGCGGCCGACGATAACAATATCGGAAATTTGGAACAACTGCTGAAAAATATTGCCAATCAGCAAAGGAACGGCAAATTTTAATATCAATCCGGTCGGTGACCCGGTCGTCATATCCTGAATCATTGTTTTACTCGCATAAATATTTAGAAACTGGTGGAATTTAAGGCTATAAATATAAATTGTAAAGCCGGAATTTGAATAATCACAAATTTTTTAATGCTTGACAAAACGAAGTCTCTGCAATAGCTCTGATAATAAGACAATCTTAATAGGGATGCTGAATGAAAAAAGAACTTTTGGCTCCGGCCGGAGACATTGAAGCCGGATATGCGGCTCTGTATTACGGTGCGGATGCTGTTTATCTCGGTTTGCAACAGTTTTCGGCACGCGCGACCGCAACCAATTTTGACGAGACCGGCCTCGGTGAGTTTACCGCTTATGCGCATAGTTTGGGACGCAAGGTTTACGTTGCCGTCAATACGCTGGTACAAGAAGACGAATTATCCGATTTGCTGGAGACGCTTGATATTTGCGTGCGGACGCATGTCGATGCCGTTATTATTCAGGATCTCGGCGTCGCGCGAGTGGTGCGTGCGCGTTATCCGGAACTCGAAATGCATGCCAGCACGCAGATGGCGGTGCATAATCGCGAAGGGGCGCTGGCGTTGCAAAAAATTGGCTTCAGCCGCGTGGTTGTCGCGCGAGAGTTGAGCCTGCCTGAAATTGAGCGGATTGCCGCCATTCCGGGACTGGAGACGGAAGCTTTTATTCATGGCGCGTTGTGTTATTCTTACAGCGGATTATGCATGTTTTCTTCCATGGCCGGCGGTAAAAGCGCCAACCGCGGCAAATGCCTGTATCCGTGCCGGTCGGAATTTCGGGACGAACAGGGGCGTGAAAAGCATTTTTTCTCGATGAAAGATCTGGCGCTTGAGGAAGATGTGCTCAGAATGCCCGTGTTGTCGCTTAAAATTGAAGGCCGCAAGAAAAACGCATTGTATGTGGCGGCGGTGACCGATTATTATCGGCGTCTGCTGGATACGGGCAAAGGCGAGGCGGTTAGGGCGCAGAATATTAAACAGATTTTTTCAAGGCCGTGGTGCCGGTTTCATTTTAACGGCAGAGCCAAAGACGTGATTGACCGAGATTTTGTCGGTCATCGCGGTTTGCCGGTCGGAATACTGGAAGAGGCCTCGGCACACAGCATCGTGTTTCGGACAAGTCATCTGATTGAAAGACATGACGGGATTCAAATTGACGTGCCGGGCTGCGAAAAACCGTTCGGATTTTCGGTGTTGAAAATGAAAGTCGGCGGTAAAAACGTGTTTGAAGCCAAGCCCGGTGAGCTTGTCGAACTCGGAATTCCGTTGCATGATTGCAAACTGTTCGGAGGACTGAATGTTTATTTGGCTTCGTCCGCCAGCGTCAAGGGCGCTTACCCTTATACCAAGCCCAAACCGCGCGAGTTTTGTCTGCGACAGAAAATAAATGTTCAAGTCGTTGTCGAAGCAGATCGGATAACCGCCGCAAGCAACGGTTTTCAGACGGAGGCGGCCGGTCGTTTCGAGCCGGCAAAAGACGCCGTTCAGGTAAGAACGGCCATTGAAAAGGCTTTTGCCAAAACCGGCGATACGTGCTGGACGTTGAACAAGCTAGACATTTGCAATGCGGGCGGACTGTTCGTGCCGGTTTCGCTGCTCAATGAGCTGCGACGCCAGCTGTATTCGCGGATAAGGTCGGAATTTGAATCGCGGCGGCTGCCGGAAACGCCTTTGCGGCAGGTTTGCGGTTCGGCGCAGTGGATTGTCAAAACGGATAATGTTCAGACACTACGTGATATTGATTTGCAGGAAGCTGCGGAAGTCGTTATCGTTATTTCGCCGAACAGCACTGCCAAAGATTGGACTTTTATTCCCAAAAACAAGATCCGTCTGGCACTGCCGGCGGTCTGTCGTAATGTTGAAGCGTTTAAGCAGAAAACGGCGGAATTATCGGCGCAGGGATTTAAAAAATGGGAAATCGCCAATTACTGGGGACTCTCGGTACTGCCTGAGAACGGAATAGATTTGAGTTTTGATTATCAAATTTATACTTTTAACACGCAGGCGGCGGCTCTGGCACGGGAGACCGGTGCCGGGCGGATATGCCTGTCTCCCGAAGATACGTTGGAAAACTGGCGGAAAGTGAGCCGGAATAGCTCGTTGCCGGTGGTTTTGCCCGTTTATGAAGACGTGGCTCTGTTTACGAGTGCGGTATGTATTCGTGACAATGCCTGCAAGGACTGTGAGCGCCGGCGCAAGGAAATACGGCTGCGTCGGGGGCGCGAAGAATATACCGTGGTGTCGGAAGAGTGCCGGAGCACACTGTTTGACAAACGCGCCTGGTGTGCAGCCGAACAGGCGGATGACGTTGCGGCTGATTTTTATCGTGTCAGCTTTGTTCACAAGTCGTATGATGCAGCCACGGCAGCGGATATCTGGCAACAGGTTCGAAAGTTTAAAACGGTTGCGGGGACGACGCGGGGAAATTTGGAGCGGAAAATCTAGGCTGGAGGAGAAAACAATGAAATTCTTTGCTGAAATCGTCTGTTGCTGTTGTCTGTTGGGCGGTTGCGTCGTACCGAATTATCACAGTTACAGGCAGAGTTTGCCGCTGAACGATGTTTTGGATACGCACGGAATGACGCTTGAACAGGTGCGAGGGACTGAGATATTGGTTGATCGCAAACCGGTTGACAGAAGTAAGATTCTTTTCGAAGACGGTGAATATGTTTTGCGCGTCAGTCGCGGTTCGAAAGACAAAATCGTTACGATTCTTGATGAGAGCGGCGAAGAACGCAGAATTTTGCTGCGCAGTCAGATTACCAATGACAAATGGGGACGCCGTACCGGTTTCGACGGCGAGGACATTTCGGCCGGTTATCTGATGGTGCCGACCAATACGGCAATCAATTTTAAGGAAAACGGGTTCGGAAAGTTTTTGCTGGCGCTTCCTTTTTCGCTGGTTGCCGATATCTTGAACATGGTAGTGCTGGGGCCTTCGACCGCTTTGATTAATCCGTGGTACGAATATACGCCGGAAGTTCAGCCGTGACTCTTTACTTTGCGAGGGAAATGATTATTTCTCTTAGAAAAAAGGAGAGAGCATGTCTTTTGTTTATGTGTTTTTGGCCGGACTGTGCGAAGTTTGCTGGCCGTTCGGTTTTAAGTTGAGTCAGACGACCGCACATCATTGTTTATGGATAGCTTTTTCGTTGGCGTTTATGAGTTTGAGCGTGGCTTTTTATTATCTGGCACAACGCCAGTTGCCTGCCGGCGTTGTGTATCCGATTTGGACAGCAATCGGTGCGATCGGAACGTTTTTGGTCAGTACGTTTTATTTTCACGATATGGCGACATGGCTCAGCTGGCTCGGATTGCTTCTGATCGTAACGGGAATCGTAATTTTAGAACAATCTTCCTAAAAACTGTATATTCAGCAGGATATCTTATTAAGTTAAAGTTTTTCTTTATGGTGTTTGTTTGTTATAAAATGAAGCTTATTGCTTGAAACTCTCTCTCTTTGCGGATAAAATCAAGATATAAAAGAGGAGAAATGCAATGCAAAAGATTTTGGTTGTCGGCGGTGCCGGTTATATCGGCTCGCATACGTTGAGGCATTTGGTTAAAAAAGGGTATGACTGCGTTGTTTTGGACAATTTGGTTTGCGGACATGCCGAAGCGGTTGTCAGTGCACCGTTGGAAAAAGCCGATCTGATGGATAAACGCTCATTAAAGGCTGTGTTTGACAGATACGATATTGGCGCTGTTGTTCATTTTGCCGCATATTCGCTGGTCGGAGAAAGCGTTGCTGATCCACAGAAATATTATCGGAATAACGTTGTCGGAACGCTGAACCTGCTTGAGGAAATGTTGGCTCATGATGTGAAAAAGATTGTCTTTTCCAGTACGTGTGCGACATACGGCAATCCGCGCTATTTGCCGATAGACGAGAAGCATCCGCAAGCGCCGATTAATCCTTACGGTCAGACGAAGCTGACTATTGAAAATATTTTCAGAGATTATGCCGCAGCTTACGGACTTAAGTATATTGCGTTGCGTTATTTTAACGCTGCCGGCGCAGCTTCCGACGGCAGCATCGGAGAGAGTCATAATCCCGAAAGTCATTTAATTCCTCTGGTCTTGAAAGCGATTAAGGGAGAGCGAGAAAACATCAAAATTTTCGGGAATGACTATGATACGCCGGACGGAACCTGTTTGCGCGATTATATTCATGTCGACGATTTGGCGGCGGCGCATCGGCAGGCGCTTGAAAAACTGGACGAGTTCTGCGGAGCGGTTAATTTGGGAACGGGAATTCCGACTTCCGTAAACGAAATTGTTGCCGCGGCGCAAAAAGTTACCGGAAAGCAATGTCCGGTGGTTATCGAAGGGCGGCGAGCGGGAGATCCGGCGCGACTGTTTGCCGACAATCGCAAAGCGCAGGAAGTACTCGGTTGGACGCCGCAATATACGGATACAGAGGAGATTATCCGCACGGCGTGGAACTGGGAAACAAACCGCAGGTTTTAGTTTCGGAAAAATTCGCTGAGTTTTTTGATTTCGGCAATGATTCCTTCTTCGCCGTCAACATGGCGGTTTTGCATTAAAATCCGGCCGTTGCAGATGACGGTGTCGATACAGGAGCTGTCGGCCGAATAGACTATGTTGGAAATCAGATTATAGTTCGGCACCAGAAAATGATTATTGAGGTTGACCAAAATGCAGTCGGCCAGTTTTCCTTCGGCAATTTCACCTGCATCCAGCCCGACGGCGCGGGCGCCGTTGACAGTCGCCATTTTAAAGACGTCTTCCGCATTGCCGGCCGTGGCGTCGCCGGACTGTATTTTGGCCGAAAGGGCGCAGAGTTTCATTTCCTCGAGCATGCTCAGATTGTTGTTGGAGGCCATGCTGTCGGTGCCCAGCGTCAGAATGCAACCGGCTTTTTGCAGCTTTTGCAACATGAACAGACCGGAGGCAAGTTTGTAATTCGAAACAGGATTGGTGCAGAGCGGGACTTTTTTGCGCGCGAGCAGAGCGATGTCGTTGTTTGTCAGGTGGACGGCGTGGGCAACAATCGTTTTGGGGCCGAGTGCGCCGAGGCGGTCGAGATATTCGATCGGCGTACAGCCGTGCGTCTTGAGACAGTCCTCAACTTCTTTTGCGGTTTCGGAGGCGTGAAGCGTCAAATAGTAGTCATTTTCTTCGGCACGTTTGACAATGTAGCGGATGAGTTCTTCGGAAACGCTGTAAACCGCGTGAATCATCAGGCCTTTGAGACATTGTTCGTCATGTTCGGCGCAGGCGATGTATTTTTCGATTTTTTCGATTGCGGTCTTGGTTTTCGCGGCATCAAACAAATCGAGCCCGGTGAGCGCGGAGACGGTGCGGACGCCCATTTGACGGGCGGCTTTGAGAATTTCCTGCTGTTCGAAATACATATCCAGAAAGAAAACGGTACCGGTTTTTATCATTTCGAGAATTGAGAATCTGGTCGCCAGATAAATCATTTCGGGCGTCAGTCTGGCTTCGCGCGGCCAGATGTCCTGATTAAGCCAGGAAAAAAGCTCTTTGTCATCGCTCAACCCTCGAAAAATGCTCATTCCGGCATGCGAATGCAGATTATAAAAAGCGGGAAGAATCGCTTTGTCTCGACCATCGACAATTCGGGCGCCGTTGACGGACTGTTCGGGCGCAATTTTGACAAAGCGGCCGTCGTTAATCAAAATGTCGGTTATCCGGTTTTGGTGCAAAACGTTTTTGAGCAAGAGCATTTCAGTTCTCCTTTGCGGTTAAGAGTTCCTCGACAAAAGCGGGAATCGTCGTTCCGGCTTTGCCCATGACGTGGCGGTCAAAGTAAAAATTATTGGAGGTCGGTTCCAGATTGAATTCGTAAGTTTCGGCGCCGGCGTATTTGGCGGTTTGCACAAAGCCGGCAGCCGGAAAAACGACGCCCGAGGTGCCGATTGAGACAAAAAGGTCGCAACGGCGGAGCAGGGTGTCGACTTCGTCCATACAGAGCAGGTTTTCACCGAAGAAAACAATATTCGGTTTCATCATGCCGGTGATGCCGCAATGCGGGCAGGACGTTTCGGTGTCGACGTCTCCGGAAGCCTGTATGGTTCGGCCGCAATTGAGACAGACGGCCTGGTCGATTTGCCCGTGAATATGCAAAACATGTTCGGAACCGGCTTTTTCGTGCAGGGTGTCGACGTTTTGGGTGATGATGCTGACCGGTGCGGGATATTCTTTCTGCAGGCGGGTCAGCGCCAAGTGGGCGGCATTGGGACGCGCTTTGAAGACTTCGGGTTTGAGTTCGTTGTAAAAATCGTGTACATAAGCCGGATTTTGTTCAAAAGCCTCAACGGTGGCGACCTTTTCGACAGGATGGTTATTCCACAAGCCGTCGGAACTTCTAAATGTTGCCAGGCCGGATTCCGCGGAGATGCCGGCACCGGTCAGAATAACAATGTTGTGATATTTTTGCATTTGCGGTTCCTAATTCTGAATATTTTGTTATTGTAGGGATAAATTGCTAATTTTTGATGAATGGAAGAAAAATGAAATTTTTGCTGTTGTCGTGTTGTGCGCCCTGTTCATGCGCGGTTATCAAGACTTTGGCCGAAAAGTGCGAAGACTTTGAAGTGGTCTTTTACAATCCCAATGTGGTTCCGGAGGCGGAATATCTCAAGCGTTGCGACGAGAACAGGAGAATTTGCGAAGTTTACGAGATTCCGTTTGTGGAGCTGGAATATGATCATGACAAATGGAATCGGCAGATTGTTGGTCTGGAAAACGAGCCTGAGCGCGGCAAACGCTGCGAAATGTGTTTCTACATGCGTCTGAAAACGGTGATGGAATATGCCAAGAGTCGCGGAATTACGCATGTCGCTTCGGTTTTGGGCGTGTCGCGTTACAAAGATTTGGCACAGGTTAACCGAGCCGCGCGGCGGGCGGAGAGCGAAACAGGCATTGCGTATCTTGAAATTGAGGGACGCAAGGGCGGTATGCAGGAACTGCGCTGTCGTCTGATTAAAGATCTGGAGTTGTATAGCCAAAAATACTGCGGTTGTCAGTTCAGCGTTTTAAAAGAATCGAAGTAACGTTTTCTGGAGCCAGTGCGGCAGGGCTCCGGCCGCACGAAAACGGACGGCGATGCGGTCAATTTTGTATTCGACGCAGATGCCGATACGGTGATGTCCGTCGTCAACGCAGTCTTTGATGCCGGCGCGGCGACACAGCATGATGTCAATCGGATAGCGATCGTCAAAGCCTTTTGAAAGCGAAGCGCAGAGTTCCCGATAGCGGACAAGGCGCTGCTCATCGGAGATATTCCAGCGGCGGGAAATCTTATAGGCGTTTTCGGCATTACGAAATCCACGTTCGATTTTGAGTTCGCGCAATTTGGCGAGCCTCATGTGATAGACGCTTTCGCTGGTGAATTTGTATTTTTGACGCAACGGTTTGACAAGAATGGCGGCAAGGTTCCACCAGGGAATTGCCGGTTTGAATAAAATGCGCACCGGAACGTCGGGAATTTTGTTGCGGACGGCCTGTTCGGCAAGTTTGCGTCCGGAAACAAGAAAATCCTGCCTGCCGGGAACTATCAGGATGGCAATTTCATCCGACGTGCCTGAAAATCCGACGGGAGCGTCTTCCAATTTGAGAATATCCTGCGGATCAATATAATAAAGTTCGGATGAACGGCCGGTATGAGTTGACATCAATCTTGTATCCAATATAGTTTATATCTAACCTTAACACTATATAGAAAATCGGAAAATTGCAAATATTTTGAGGTCGGATGAGGATAGATTTTTGGAAAAAATGGCTGGAACCTAAGCCTTATAATCAGGGATATATGCCGATTGACGGAGGTCATGAGGTGTTTTTTCAGGAATTCGGGAATCCGTCGGGAAAACCGATTTTGGTTTTTCACGGCGGGCCGGGCGGCAGTTTTAAGGCCAGACATGTTTCTTTTGCGGATCTAAAGAAATATCGGGTCATCGGATTTGATCAACGCGGCTGCGGACAGTCGAGGCCTTTGGGTGATATGCGCAACAATAATACGCAGGAGCTGTTGAAAGACGCATTGCGGTTATTAAATTATCTGCATGTCGAGGGCAGGGTCGTGGTCAGAGGAGGTTCCTGGGGCTCGACGCTGGCGCTCCTGTTTGCGGAGGCTTATCCGCAAAAGGTCGAAAAGTTATTGTTGTCTCAAGTCTTTTTGGCGGATCAAAGGGCATCCGAGTGGGAATTTTCGGGGCTGAAAATGTTTTATCCCGAATTTGCGGAGGAATTGAAGCAAAAAGCCGGGGGCGGGGATATTCGCCGCCATTTTACGGAAATGATAAATTCAAAAAGCTCGGAAAAGCAGCTGGAAGCAGCAAATTTCTATGGCTCATACGAACGTTTGTGCGGTTCGCTGCAACCCCGCTGGGGACAATCGGAAGAGCTTGACGAAGCGGAATTGGCTGCTCAGAGAATTTATATGAACTATGCTGTGGATAATTTTATGTTAAAAGACTTGCAAATTATAAAAAACATTGATAGCATTCGGGGCATACCAGTAATAATTGTTCATAACAGATTAGATTTTGTCTGCCCTGTATACGGGGCTTATATGTTAAGCAAACTTATACCAAATTCCAAGTTAGTGATTGTACCTGACCGGGGACATGTCAGTGCTTTGCTACATAAAACCATGGATAAAATCTTTGCAGAGGAACTTTAACAGTGAAAAAAGACTTTTACATTTTCCGCCACGGGCAGAGCTCGTATAATCTGGCCGGTCGTACGCAGGGGCGCACCAATGATTCGGTGCTTACCGAGCTGGGACGCGTACAGGCGAGGGAAGTCGGACAGAAGTTGAAGGACAGGGGAATCGAAATTATTGTTACATCACCGCTGGAACGCGCGAAAGAGACGGCCAAACTGGCCAATGAAACGCTTAATGTTCCGGTGCTGACAGACGATCGCTTTATCGAAGTGAATGTCGGTGAAATCGAGGGAATGCATTATACCGAAATTCAGAAAAAATACGGCGAGAAATATCAACAATGGCGCAGCCTTGATTGCAAATACGAAGACATGTGCTTTGAAGGCGGCGAAACCAAAAAACAAGTGCGGCAAAGAGTTTTCGGAGGACTTGAAGACTATGCTCGGAATTCGGCTTATGACGTGATAGCCGTTTCTTCGCACGGAATTATGCTGACACAGGTATTGATTGCCATGAAAGTCGGCGTTGTTGAGGTGAAAAACGGCGCGATTCTGCATATCAGTTATGATAACGGCGTATGGAGGATTGTCGAGTGGCTTTGAAAAATGATGATGAATTGGCTGTTCAGATTGAACAAGCCAATTTTATTATGCTTTCCTTGTATCGGGAGTATTCCAAGCGGCTGTTGCAGAATAAGTATAATGTATATTATGAAAAACAAATGCAGCGGATTAAGCACGACATGATATATCTGGACAAGCAGCAGATGGTGACAAAAGCCATGCAGGTGTATGTTCCGATTTTAAGAGATTTAATGAAAAAACAACAGGATAAATGATATGACAAATTTTGGATTAACAGCTGAAGAACATGAACAGTGGTTTCAGACAGTAATAAAACCTTTATTCGTAGACGGAAAAAAGAGCGCCGACAGGCCGACACTGGTGCTGCTGACAGCTCAATCGGGTGCCGGAAAAACTTTTGCTTCGGTTAATTATGCCAAGAGAATGGCTGAAGAACCGATCCGTTTCGGGGCGGACGATCTGCGGATTTTGTTGCCGTATGCGCAGGATGCTTTGAATTACGACGAGGCAAATTATCCGTTTCTGACAAAGAAAGACGCGTCTTTGGCCAGGGAAAAGATTGTCGAACACGCCATTGCCAACAGGCAGAACATTCTGATCGAAACTATTCTGGGAAGCCCGGACGACTGGAAACTCGGTACGGTGATGAAAGCCAAAAACGCCGGCTACCGGATTGAATGCGTCGCTTTGGGCGTGCATCAGTACGTGAGCCAGGTTTCGATGTTTTCGCGCTATGAAGAGCAAAAAATGATAACGGGGCATGGTTTTGCTCCGACTTTGGAAGTTCATGACCGCGCGTATCATCTGTTGCCGGAAATTGCCGCCAAAATGTATGAAGGAGGTGTGGCTGACAGCGTTAAGGTTTATAATCGCCGGTTTGAGAATTTTTATGATACCGACAATGATGCAGATCCGTCGGGTATGGGAATTATGCGCGGGATTATCCGGTCTCGTAACAGTTATCTGAATTATGACGAAATGCGCTGGGTTATGGTGAAATGGGAAGATGTTCTTGACAAGATGCAAAATCGGCAAGCAAGTGCCGAGGAAGTCGAAAATGTCAAAATGTTATACGGCAGCTTCAAAAAAGCTTCAGGTATTTATTTGTCTCCGAATACAAACGGTCAGAACATTGCCGGAGCGCTGATGCAGAAA
>CAYNBB010000046.1:0-3487 GCA_964395655.1 uncultured Azospirillaceae bacterium
TGGCTGGGTTATCTGCTCAACAAACTGGTTCCTGAGAAAAAGTCCGGCTGGGGCTATGGCGAATATATCTTTGGCGCGTATCTCGGCGGCTGGCTGGCATGGGTGATGCTATGTTAAGCCGAGGTATAATCGTTATCGGCATCGCCGCGGCGCTGTGGGGAAGCGGTTATTTTCTCGGACGGAGCCATGCCAAGACTGAAATTGTAGAAAAACATGTTGAGGTTATCAAATATGTTGAAAAGAAAACAGCGCAAATACATGCTAGGCCTAACGCTGGTCGCCACGATTTACTTGAGCTCATGCGCCGCGGCAAATTATAGAGGCTCGTGTCCGATATATCCGATAGCCGGCCCCAATGTTGCCGCAGAGTTAGAAAAAACAAGCTATGAACAAGCTCCGGCATTGTGGGAATGGCTCGGCAGAATCGATAAACTTCGGCAGGAACTTGAGATATGCAAATGAAAATATTTATTTACAGGCCGGACAAGAAGTTCCATCAGGCAATAAGACCTGAAATGTGCTATACCCTTTCCGGACAAAGTTATCCCGAATGGCAACGGGATATGGAAGAAGCCTATAATTATCGTATAGAAATGATAAAACGTCGGCTTAATAAACGTCCGGATCATAAGGTTGAGGATTACTGGCGTTAAAGTAAGGGGCGGTTTTCCCGCCCCTGGTCTAAAATAAACATAACAAGATATAAGGCAATACCCATAAAAGCAGGATATACCCGATAAAATCAGCAATTTGATACAGCATTAGGAATTAACCGCTTGCTTTATTGCCAAGAGTTTACATTGCATCTCATCATTTTCTTTTGTAAGAGCGCGTACGGCGTCCAAATTCTTTTTGTGATGAGTTGCGTACCAGTTCCACAATGTTTGAATTAACCGTTCGTCGCTAACCTCGCTCAGAGGTTGGCAATTCTCAGCCGCGCATAATGCTCGCAGAAAAATATCGGAAAGCGCGCTTTTGATTTCCTGGCGGACAGCAACCGCGGCACATTTCTTAACCATACCGCCGATGGCCTTCATGGCGGCGCGGTCATTGGCCAAGGATGTAATCGGCGCTGCTGTACCGTAACTTCCATTTTTACGAATCGCCGGCAGAACTTCTTCATAAACCCAATTGCCAAACTGGACAGCAGCAGGTTTGTTGCTGCGGAATATCAGGCGGTAAAGGTTGGGCTCGTTGATGAACGATACTTCCTTTGCGCCACTTGTGTAGCTGAGGGACGTTTTGCGTACCCCAGCCTCTTCAAGTCTATCTACAACTTTACTGCCGCGACGTAAATTAAGGCTGTCGCAAACGTCAATCAGGCAGAACCATATATTGCCGTCAATTAACTGCGTGCGAACCGGTGTTGACTTAAAATTAAAAATCGAAATTGCGTGTGATTGTACTAAGTTGTTCATTTCTTACTACCTTTGTTTGAAAAAGTTACCCTAAACAGTAGGGCGCCGGGAGTTCAAACCACGTAGTAAGACGTGTAGCGTTTATTCGGCATATTCACGCTCTCCCGGCAGAAAACTTGTTAAGACAGTTGAGGTCAACAAATGAATCAACAAGGCATAAAAAAACGCCTATCTTTCGGGGGCGGTAATATCCGCTTACTAATAGAGGTTTGAAACTCTACTTATAATAATAAACGAATCGGGAAAATTGTCAATTAATTTTTCCGCCAATCAAATATCTTTTCCCATATTCCCTTTCAAATTTTCTTTTTTCTCTTTTATGTTTGTTATAAGCTTTAAGATAATATGGTAGCAAATCTTCTGGAGTAAAGGGAAAATTCAAACCTTCTTCGAGAGGCATGTTTAATACCATACTTTTTAATTCTTTTTTGCTAATATTTGAATATTCCAAGCAACGCCCTATATTTCCATAAAATTGAATATGAGCCTCATAGCCACCCCATTTGTCGTAAAATTCTTTGGACGCAGAAAAGGTATATTCCACCTTTTTACCATCCTTAAAAATGGTTACACCACAAATTCGCCAAAACATGAACATTAAATATTGTTCTAAGGCTGCTTCATATTTCTTATCTCTAAATAGAAGGGAACCCTTATCCCAATAAGACCTTTCTATATCAACTAAATTTATATTATAAAATTTATTTTCTGTAGATAGATTCTTCAAAATAACCGCAGATACTTTATATAAGTAAGTGAAGACAAAACAGCACGCTACAATACAAAAAATAACGGATGCCATAATTCAAATCCTTATTAGTTATAAATTAAAACTTTTGATTGATATTTACATATAAAACGCTTTTAGGCAACTTTTATTTTTGGGAATACATTATATGCAAGAAGCGGCCTGACGACTTCGAGTTGCTCTTTATATATTAACAAATCGATGACATTTGTTCGAATACTGTCCAATTGAGGCAGCCAATTTGAACAGCATCCCGTTTCGGGGTGCTTTTTTATATTGTTCGGGCTATGGCGATGTTTTGAAGCGACGGAAGAGATTAAAATATTTGCAGCGATAAATCCTGTATAAAACTTTTTTTGCTCTGGCTGAGTTTTCAAAAAACGGCTATAATATTTGACAGTAATTGATTCTGGAGGACGAAAATGAAAAAATTTGTTGCATTATGTTTGGTTGCTTTGACAGCCGCCTGCTCTTCCGCTCCCGAGGCCACGTATCCTTACGGAATGACCGAGGCCGAGTGGAATCAGCTGTCCATTAAGGATAAGACGCGAATCCGCCGCGATTTCTATTTTTATGAAAAAGGGCAGGTTAATTTTGTTAATCCGGACATGGACATTGAAGGAAAAAAGGAAATGCCCAATGTTTATCAGCGCAAAGTCGCTGCACCGCAAAAGGCGCCGATTGCCGAATAAAAGAGAAAACTCCTTCCGACGAAGGAGTTTTTTGTACCCAGAGAATCAGTTTAATACCGGAACGCGTTTGTTGCTGATATATTCGACAATTTCAACCACGCCGTAAAGCAGGACATAAGCGCCCATCAAAGCGGTTATGGTGATGGTGCCGACCGCCGGGTAGGCCAGAATCCACAGACCGAAAACCAATCCGAGTAATCCGGCAGTCAGCGACCAACCCCAGGGAAGGCCGTTTTTTTTGAGCTGAAAAGACGAAACTATCTGAACGGCGCCGACGGCCATACACCATAATGCAAAAATTATCGGCAGCGATATGGCCGTAATGCCGAGATTGGCGACAAATACAATTCCGACAAACAGGTCGAGAACGCCGACAATCAGATACCAGCTTGAGCGAAACGAAAAAGATGCGCTGATATAGCCGAGGCCGACAACAATAAAGGCAACGCCGAGATAAAGAGCAAGAGCCATAAGACTGATTATCGGGTTGAACCAGATATAAATTCCGAGAACGGTCATGATAACGCCGGCAACAAGGTGCCACAAGCTGATGTTTCTGACGGAAGCAGTCATTTGTTTTCTCCTTGGATGTCATATTGCGGTTTCTGATAAATTAATCATTGTTTCGG
>CAYNBB010000046.1:3587-12261 GCA_964395655.1 uncultured Azospirillaceae bacterium
TGTTTTCTCCTTGGATGTCATATTGCGGTTTCTGATAAATTAATCATTGTTTCGGCTTTTCCAATAGTTTCGGCAGAATATTTTTATATTTTAAGGCTTAGTGGCATTTCGGGCTTGATCGGAGAATCCAAAGTTGTGATTCCTTTACAAGTCACATATCACAAATCGCAAAAAAACTCCCCGATGAACTGTCTCCCCAAAACGGACAGTTCACACAGGGAAAGTTTTTAACGGCACCTGTTATCCGTTGCTTCGGCTTTGCGTGGCAAGATGGCGGGTGATATTGTGATCAATAATCCGTTGCTTGGTCGTCTTGTCTTTAGCTCCTTCTTTTGTAACGGCTTCTTTATATTTTCCGACAATCCTTCCCAGCATCATGGCCTGTCTCTTTTCGTCTTTGGATTTAAACTCCTGATTGTTCTTCAGGCCGTTGACCGCGTCGACCAGTTTACGCTGGCTGGCCGGAAGCTTTTTGTATTCGGGATTTTCAGCCTGAAATTTCTTAAATTCTTCGGGGCTCATATCCTGAACTTGTGCCAGCAGATCCATTTTTTCAACCGTAATGTCTTGGGCGGAAATATTGGAATCAATCATAAATTCCGCATTACGGTCGACTTTGCGTTTATAATTTTTGCCCAGCCCTTCTTCTTCCAGATAAGCCCGATCTTGGGAGTTGAGCGTTTCGAAAGTCTTCTTTTCTCCGCCCATAACATTGCGCCCTTCGGCATCCAAAGCCTGAATCTGTGCCTCGGTAAGGTTATTATTTTCACGGGCTTCTTTTTTCAGTGCATCTTTAATATGCTGTTGCCCAAGTCCGAGATCTTCCAGATAAGCTCGGTCTTGAGAGGGAAGATCGGCGAATGTCAGTCCTTCTTTCTGGTTCAGCCCGCCTACATCCAGACGCCCTTCGGCATCCAGAGCCAGGCGCTGCGCTTTGGTCAGCAGAACTTCGCCTTTGTCATTCCTTTCAAGCTTGGCTGTTTTTTCTTTTTTGTCGCCGCTGTCGGTGCGCGTTTCGTTACCGTCGGTTCGGCCGTCGCCGCCCATACCTTTTCGGGATATTTTTTGAATTTTTTTATCCATTTCTTTTTGGTTTTCAATCGTCAATCCGGCCGCTTCGGCAGCTTTGACCATACTGGCGTAAAATTCCGGAGTGACATTTTCATCAACGCTGAAAGATTCGTAATGATCCTGTTTCAGCTGATTGACAAATTCCGCGCATTGTTCATCGGTCGGGCTTTTTCCGTCTTTGCCGCTGATATTATAAGTATTTTCGTCCGGGCGGCTGACTTCAAGTCCGGATTCATATGTGGTGATTTCTTCGCCGTTTTCCCTTTTGACCCGAGTTATGACGGCATTGGTGCGCACTTCTTCGTCGTTTTGCCTGTCTGCCTTTTTTTTCTCAGCTTCTTCTGTTTCCAGGGTTTCAACATCCCGGGGCGACTGCTTTTGTTCTTTATCCTCAGTTTCGCGCGGCGGAAACAGTTCGGCAACTTTGGCCGCAAGTTCATCGCCTTTGACGCCGCTTTCAATCAGGATTTTTTCATAAACGTTTTCGGCAGTAATCGCTTTTTCGGTCATGCTGTTGACAATGGCGTCAAGCTCTTTTTTCTGTTCCGCTGTCAAGCTGCCGCGGCTTTGCAAAACCGTAAGGGCTTTGTAGCGGTCGCTTGATTTAATAGCTTCAAGACGTGATTTTTCAAGATTATTAGCCATTCGTTCAAGCCGTTCGCGAACTTTTTGCTTAACCGGTTCAGCCTGCGTTTGGGCTCGGTCTATTTTATCTTTTCTTTTTCCTGAAATTTTGTCGGATTGTTTGTCGAAAGCTTCTTTTTGCGCTTCGCAGGCTTGGATTTGTTTTTGCAGACGGGTGCGGCTTTGAGGATTCTCCGCGGCCTGCAACTGAGTATTGAGCTCTGTCAGCCTGGTCTCGAGATCTTTAAGCCGTTGCGCGGTCTGAGACAGGTTGAGGCGCTTTGCATATTTGTTGGTAACGCCCTGAGCCGTCAGCCTTCCTTCACGCAGGCAATTGCCGAGAAGTTTCAATCGAGCCGAAATGTTGGTGCCCATATTACGGCTCCAGAACGGATTTTGATGAATAACATCCTGTAGGACGGTTACTTTTTGGTGCCGGGATTCAAGACGTTTGGTCTTTTTTTGGTTTCGTTTGGCGTTCCAGTCGCGCAGGGCTGCCCGTGTGCGCCAATACTTGACGGTGAGTGCCGAGGCGTGAACGATTTTGTTATCATAATAAAGCGGATCAATTTTTTTGAGCTGGTTGTTCAGCTTGCGCCGATTGTTGTAATTGAATATCCCTTTGGTCTCTTCCTGAAGCTTTATAATTTTGTCGATAAGCTCGCGTCTGGCCGACATATTCCCCTGTGTTTCGCCATAGGCTTCGATATTGGCCGCCAGCAGGGCAACTTGCTGCTGCAAGTCGGCCATGGTCTCTTTGGGAGCGGCGCTGTTCAGATCTTTGAGTATCTGATCGCCGAAAGAGTTACTGCTGTTCGGAACAAAGGCGTGGTCTGCCGGCATCATGCTCTGATCCGGTTTTTCAAGCTGGCGGAGAATGTTTTCGCGAACAGTCTTTTCATATCCTTCGCCGTCGAGGGCGCGGGCGATTTTGAGAATTTTTTCGCCGTCTTGAATTTGGTCATACATATTGCCGTTGGCAATTTGTTCGGCCAGAAAAGCCTTTTCGTCGGGGTTGAGGACAAGGTCTCCTTCGCGGTTTATTTTGGCTTCCAGAAATTCGCGCCTTTCCTGATTTCCTTTGATTTCGTCAAACCGGCGGTTGGTTCCCGAAGCAGCGTGCGGATCCTGAGAAGTCTGCGGATTGCGTATTTTTTCTTCATACTTTTTGCGAACGTCAATAAACCGGTCATACTGATTGGAGACGGCGTAAGCCGCGTCGGCGTGTTCAAGAAGACGCCTGAGTTCCTTGACGTTTGCCGGATCGGAATAATCGGCGCTTTCAATTCGTGCGGAAATTTCTTCTAAACTGATGATGTCGTCCATGACGTCCTCCATGATCGTATTCGGTATAATTGCTTTCAGTATATCTGAAATTTCCTAAATAATCAATTAATGTTGGTCTAAGTTTTGTCAAATTAACAAAATTTTAACATTGGGATTATCAAAAAATTATGTGTATAAACGGGCTCTGCAGTTGTGTCATACAAGTCTTTCTTTTATCTTAAGACAAAAGGAGTCTATTTTAAGGATCAAGTTAATGAAAAGAGCTTTATATGTATTGGCGGGTATTTGCCTGTTGGCCGCGGTTCCTCAGGTTCGGGCGGGAGAGTCTGCCGCTTACGGTGATTTGTACAATGTCGAATGGTGTCCCTGCAATCCCGAAGAGCCTTTTGACGCCAACGGTTCCGTCGTGATGGGACGGACGGTCATGTGCCCGTGCAACGGTTTGTATTCCGGTTATAAAAAAGGGTTCGAACAGGATATGCGAGAGCTCAAAAACGCTGCCGGCAACCAGTTGCGCAAGCTGAACTATTTCAAATATTATCTCGGTTTGGACTATAACATCGGCTCAATGTCCGCCGGCAACAAGGATGTCGCTTTTGATGACTTGATTTTTGCCGCCGGGCCGATTAACGTCAAGCCGGACGATGTTCTGGACGATCAGGACAGCCTGTCTTTTGTTGCCGGTGCCCGCATCAGCAAATATTGGGGGCTGGAAGCCTTTTATCAGCAGTCTTATGATGACAATACCACCACGACGGTTGATAACAGGACGCTTAATAACATCGATTATCACCTGCTGAACGACTATACCACCAGTTTCAAGGCCTATGGTCTGGATCTGATCGGTTATGCGCCGGTGTCGCCGTATTTCGACTTTGTCGGTTCTCTGGGGCTGGCGCAGTATAAGTTTGAAAATGAGGGGCTGTTCACGGCTTATTATGTTGACGGTTCCGATAAGCGCGACGTCGTCAAACGCAGTTTTGACGAGGATAAAATCGGCTGGCGCGTCGGTATCGGTGCCCAGTTGAATATTGCCGACGGCGTTGCTTTGCGCGCAATGTACAGATACGTCTATATCGGAGGAGATTTGGTTGATGATCTCAATGAAGTCTCGTTCGGCCTGCGTTTCTTGTTCTAGTCTTTTGTAAAAGGTAAAACAGATGAAAAAGATATTTGCTACCACAATTTTTCTCGGATCAATAGCGGCGTCGGCCGTTTCGGCGCAAAGCTACAATCCGTATTATCCGAACAACGTTCCGAATAATTATCACAGCTATGGTACGGTTCGTTCCGCACAGCAGAAGTCGTCTGATTTCAAAAAGTTCAGCATGGGCTTTGACTATGTTATCGGTTCGGCGTCGATTGTCGAACAGGATTTTACGCTGAGCAATCCTTTGCCCGGCGGCGATCCCTATGCCGGAAACACCGACAAGTTTGAAGACAGCATTGATTCGATAAATGTCAATATCGGCTGGCGCCCGTTCAGATATTTGGGTTTTGAGGCTTTTTATCAGCACTCGCTGTCCGACAATCAGGTGAAATATCAGGAAAGCTACTCGCAGGATCCGCGCTTTGCCCTTGCCGAATATAATCTCAAATATACGGCTTACGGATTGGATGCCATAGTTTATATTCCGGTCTTTTCCCGGCTTGACGTTTTGGGAACCTTCGGCGTTGCCAATTATGATTTTTCAGCCGATGCAAAATTGAGTTCGTATAATGGAAGCACAAGCAATCCGATTAGCAAAAGCAAAACGAATTTTGACGAAAGTAAAGTCGCTTTTCGTTACGGAGCCGGTGCTCAGATTTGGCTGAGCCAGAGGCTGGCCTTTCGCGCGATGTACCGCTACAGTTCAATCGGCGGAGATTTTATTGATGACATCTCCGAAGTCGCGCTCGGCCTGCGCTACAACTTTTAATTTGTAAAAAAACTCATCAACGATGAGGTTTTTTGTTGACTTCTGTTTAACATCACGGTAAGTTGGTGACCAAGACGGAAACTTTTCCGTTCAGCGCCTGCAGAAGGTGCGGAGCTGTCAGAAGCTCTCTGTTCACTCGGTGCATAGATATAGCATCGTCAATCGATATATAGATATGGTGTTATATCTATCACTCGATAATATATCCCCGACTGTTTATATGGCCGGGGAGCTTTGGGTGTATGTCCAGAAGCCTCGCTTTAAAGACTCAAAGAAGCATATAGTGAACATGCTTTCTGAACTCTCCGACCACCTCTCCAACAGGTGGTTTTTTTACTTTTATCGCCTCGGAGAGTTGCAGAATGTCATATTTGGATTGCACTTTTGAGCTATGTGACCACCTCATACCGGGTGGCTTTTTTTATAGATTAATCTGCCGGAGAGAAAAATGAAGAAATTTCCGGGCAGTGATAAGATTCTGGTTCATGTTCATGTCTATTATATCAGCATGTGGAAAGAGCTTGAAGAATGTTTGAAAAATGTATCCGTTCCCTATGACCTTTATGTTACATTGGTGAACGACAATCCGGAACTGCAGCGTGATATATGTAAATTTAAGCCCGACGCCGATATTCGTATCGTTGAAAACCGCGGTTATGATGTCTGGCCTTTCATTGATACGCTCAATCGTGTTAATCTTGCTCAATACGCTTTTGTCATAAAACTGCATACCAAACGCAATACCGGCATTTATCCGGTTGGAGACGGCTACGTTTTTAATAATGATGAATGGCGTAAGGCGTTATTGAAATTTCTGAAAACACCGCATAATTTCCAAAAATGTCTCGTCGCTTTCCGCAAAGATCCGTCACTCGGGATGATAAGCTCCTTTGATTGTATTCACGGCGTCAAAACATACCCTGATGCCTTGGTTTATGCCCGAAAAAATTATCCGCGCTATATTTTCGGCCTGAAAGATTATTCTTTTGTGGCCGGGACAATGTTTATGGCTCGTGCATCGCTTTTTAAGCCTGTTCAAGACATGAACATCACCTCTTCGTTGTTTGCCGTTCCGGATGACGGCCATTCCATGCAGTTCGCGCATATTATGGAACGCACTTTGGGTGAGGCCGTTTATAAGGCCGGCTGTCGGATAGACGATCCTGTCTCGACCAAATGCGAACGCAGAAAAAGGAAACGCGACTATAATTTCAAAATAAAATTAGGCGGTCTGACACTGTTTCAGCTTAAATACTGCCGCAATTACCGTTGTTTGATCAAATTTTTGGGAATTCCGTTGTGGAGCCGCAAAAACAGGCAGACAGTTTAATCAGGAGAAAACAGATATGGGAAAAATTTTAATAACAGGCGCCATGGGATTGGTCGGTTCGGAATTTCGGGAGGCTCTGACGCCGGAACAGGCTTATTTTGCCGATCGCTCCGATTGTGACGTAACCAATCTCGAAAATATACTTTCTTATACGGACGGCAAGGATATTTCTGTTATCATAAACTGCGCCGCTTCTCGCGATGCCGAATATCTGCAGGACAATCCTGACAGCGGACGGCTGATAAATATTGAGGCGCCGCGTAATCTGGCTTTGGCAGCTAATCAGATCGGAGCGGCTCTGATTCATATTTCGTCGGATTACGTTTTTGACGGAAACCGTAATACGCCGTATCGTGAGACTGACGCTGTGCATGCATTGTCTGTTTACGGCGAACAGAAAATTATCGGTGAAAATGAGGTACTCTCCACTGCCAAAACGGGGATTGTCTTGCGTACGGCATGGGTGTTTTCAAGCTACGGCAAGGATTTTGTCAAGACCATCGGCAATCTTGCTCGGGAACGCAAGGAAATTAACGTCATTTATGATCAAGTCGGGTCACCGACATATGCGGCGGATTTTGTGGCTGCCGTTTTGCAAATGCTGCCGCAGATTAAAACCGGCAGTCGGGAAATATATCACCTGACCAATGAAGGCGTTTGTTCTTGGTACGACATGGCGGTACAGATTGTTGATTTGTTCGGTTGTGAATGCCGGGTTAATCCGATAGAAACAAAGGATTTTAACCAGCGGGCGCCGAGGCCGAAGTATTCTGTCCTTTCCAAAGATAAAATCAAAAGGGATTTTGGAGCAGATCTGCGTCATTATTCCGTTGCGCTGAGGGATTGCGTTCGTAAAATAAAGAGTATGACACATGCGTCTTAAACTGAAAATCGGACGTTTTAAAATAAGGCTGGGATATCCGAAGGAAAATGTTCCGGCGGCGTTTCCGGGAGAAATTATGTTTCCGTCAAGCCTGACGGCATGGCAGTATGATGAGAACAAATCGTTTGTTGAGACAATGCTGAGACGTAATGAGGCGGTCGTTCCGCAAAGTTGCCTGTGTTTTCTGCCGTACTGTTCCAATTTAGAAGCCGGCGGCATCAAGACGATTTTTCTGATGTTGCAGGCTCTGCAGGATAATTTCGGAACTCGTCTTCTGATAAATGTTTTCCCGCCGCCGGGAACGGCTGAAAAATATGCGAAATATGCCGCTGCCGTACGTCAGAAGTTTTCTCGGTTGAATTTTGAATTTGTCAGTCCCGAGCAGGTGGAATATGCCGATATCGGGATTTGCACCTTATGGATAACGGCTTTTGAATTAGCCAAATTCAACCGCTGCCGTCAGAAGTATTATCTGGTTCAGGATTACGAAACTTTGTTTTATCCTTCCGGAGCAACAGCGGCTCTTGTCGATGAGACATACAAGTTCGGTTTCTATACGCTGACAAATTCGCAGCGTTTGGCGGAAATTGTCGGTAGTTTTTCCCGAACAGCGGTTTTTCGCTATCTTCCCGGTGTCGATAAGACATTGTATTTTCCACCGGTCGCCAAAAATTTTGATAAAGACTGTTGGCAGCTGCTTTTTTACGGGAGGCCGTCCAATCAGCGCAATTGTTTCGAATTGACGGCGCTTATTTGTCGACGTCTGAAAGAAGTCTTGGGAGACAAGATAAAGATTATTTCCGTCGGCGAGGATTATTCACCGCGGCAATACGGATTGCAAGGCATTGTCGAAAACCGGGGACATATCGGATCTATGCGAGAACTGGCTGAGTTGTATCGTCAGTCGGATATCGGAATTTCTTTTATTACGACACCGACATTTTCTTATCAGCATCTTGAATACATGGCTTCGGGGTTGTGTCTGATTACCAATGAACAAGCGGGTATTTCCGATTTTATCAAAGATGGAGAAAACGCGGTAGTCTGTCCCATGATTGTTGATGTTATCACGCAGCGTATTATCAACTTGATCGACTCGCCGCGGCAAATGGAAAAGATCAGTCGCTGCGCTGTCAAAACGATGCGGAATTTCGATTGGGAAAAATGTGCCGCTTCCGTTTGCAAATTCATTGAAAGCAGAAAGTGACCATATACAACAAGCTCCGAAAAGATCTGTTTTTCAAAATTGGGCAGTAAAACAGGCTTGTTTGTTTCTATCTTCGGGTATCCCCGTTTCGGCAGATTTTTTCATCTTATGCTACAATTCCGAACATTTCTCGTCTGTAAATCTTTTGCCTCGTTTCTTGGCTTTTCTTTAGTTAGCTTAGTATAAAAATTATCCCGAAGATTATGACAGCAATTTTCGGGTGCTTTTTTACCGTTCAATCGTTTACAAGGCGTTCTTGACAAAGTGGCTTGGGTCTGTTATTCTATTTATAATTATATATTATAAGATACGGATTGACAAAAAGACGGAGGCGGACATGAGAGGAAGAAGTA
>CAYNBB010000047.1:0-11843 GCA_964395655.1 uncultured Azospirillaceae bacterium
AAAAGGACGATTCGTCCGTATTCATCAGGATGCGCGGAACGATATTGCAAAAAATCCGCCCACGAATCATGACGGCGGCAGTCAACCATATCAAGATAGTCCATACCGGCGCGACGCATCGCCTTGTCGTTAAAAATAAAACCGCAGGGCTCGATAATGTCGATCGGCAGATCGACGCAGGCGCAAAGCCGCATCATCGTCCCCGTGTTTTGCGGAATATCCGGCTGAAACAAAGCCAAACGCATCTATCGTTTCCTCCTGCTCAAAAGAAATTTTTTATTTCCTTAAAAACAAAAAATATCAGACTCTTGCGGTCAGATTTTTTGTTTTATATACCTATCATTCATAAAAGGTTGGAGAATGGTTTAGATAGAATGATTTGAAAGGCGAAAGTACCGGAACCTACAAAAAAGTAGGTGAGGAAACTTTCGACCTGCGCAAATCGCTCTAGATGAGCCATTATACAACCTTTTTACACATTAAATAAAAAGTTCAGAAGATCCCCGTCCTGAACAACATACTCCTTCCCTTCGGAGCGCATTTTACCGGCTTCTTTGCAGGCCTGTTCGCCGCCGAACTTAACGTAGTCGTCATACGAAATCGTCTCCGCACGGATAAAACCGCGTTCAAAATCTGAGTGAATGATACCGGCGCATTGCGGCGCTTTCGAACCTTTCAGAAACGTCCAGGCGCGAACTTCCTTCGGCCCGGCGGTAAAATACGTCTGCAAACCGAGCAAGTCATAACCGGCGCGGATAATTTTGGTCAGTCCGGTTTCGCTCAGACCGAGAGATTCCAAAAACTCTTGTTTTTCTTCTTCGGATTCGAGCTGGGCAACTTCCGATTCGATTTCGGCCGAGATAATGACGGTCTGTGCATTTTCAGTTTTGGCTTTTTCAAACACGCGCCTTGAAAACTCGTTGCCCTGCGCCGCCGATTCTTCATCAACGTTGCAAACATACAAAACCGGTTTGGAAGTCAAAAGCTGAAGCATTTTATAGGCTTTGACGGCATCTTTGTTCGAAGCCTCGGGCATTGCCGTCCGCGCCGGCTTTCCGGCCTTGAGCGCTGCAATAACCGGCTCCATGACACTGACGTTGACAATTGCTTCCTTGTCGCCGCCGCGCGCTTTTTTCTGCACCTGATCAAACCTTTTTTCGAGCGATTCCAAATCGGCAATCATCAATTCCGTTTCAACGATTTCGGCATCGCGGATCGGATCAACATTTCCTTCGACATGGGTAATGTTCTCGTTTTCGAAACAACGCAAAACATGAATAATGGCGTCAACTTCGCGAATATTGGCCAAAAACTGGTTTCCCAGCCCCTCACCTTTGGACGCACCTTTAACCAGTCCGGCAATATCGACAAACTCCAGCTGCGTCGGCACTGTCGATTTCGGCCGCACCATCTCGACCAACTTGTCCAAACGTTTGTCCGGCACCGCCACACGACCGGTGTTCGGCTCAATCGTACAAAACGGAAAATTAGCCGCCTGCGCCGCAATCGTTTGCGTCAGAGCGTTAAAAAGCGTCGATTTTCCGACATTCGGCAGACCGACAATTCCGCAATTAAAACCCATAATAAAAACTCCTTATTTCTTTACTGCCATTTCGCCGATCCGGCTTGCAAACGCGGCAACGCCTTTTTCAATCAAAAGGCTGATGTTTTTGACCACCGCCTCAATGTCTCCCTTCAACAGCTCGGCATCAGCTTTGGAAAAACGGCTCAACACATGATTCACCACCGCATCACCGCTGCCCTGCGGATGTCCGACACCGATTCGGATACGATTATACCCGGACGTAACCGCCGCATCAACAGACTTTAAACCGTTATGCCCGCCGGCACCGCCGCCGAGCTTGGCTTTGATTTTGCCGACCGGCAAATCCATGTCGTCATGAATAACGATGATGTTTTGCGGCAGAATTTTATAAAAATGCGCAGCCTTAACCACCGAATTGCCGGACAGGTTCATATAAGTCTGCGGCTTAAGAAGACAAACTTTTTCTTCACCGATCCGCCCTTCGGCCGCAAGCCCGTCGAATTTCTGACGAAACGCCCCAAACCCGTATGCGCCGGCAATCGCATCCGCCGTCATAAAGCCGACGTTATGACGCGTTTCGGCATATTCGATTCCGGGATTTCCCAAACCAACAATCAAAAACATTCCGAGCTGATCCTTTTTGTCATCCGTTTTTCCGACAAATCAAAAGCGGCCGCACCCTGAACCGGGATACCGCCGCTTTGACAAATTTTGCTTCGACGATCCGCGCTTTATTTGCGAAGGAAATCGACGTGAATCGGCGCATCGCTCACCGGATGAAACTGCACATCCTGACAAGAGACCTTAACCTTCTTGCCATCCAGAACAATTTCAATGTCCGCGTCATAAAAACCGACTGTATCCAGAGCCTTTTCCAACTCAACCGGGTGCAGCGAAATCATAACGGTCTCTTTCTTACCGCCGTAAATAACGGCGGGAATACGACCTTCGCGACGACATGCACGAGCTGCCCCCTTACCTGCTTTCTCACGCTTTTCAGCATTAAATGTAATGTTTACCATGGTAAAATTCCTTTTATATTAAAAAAAACCTCCTGTCCGGCCTCCAGGGGTGCCGCAACAGGTAAGTAAATTCATACACCTTTTTTTTCGATTTTTCAAGATTTTTTTCTACACGTGACCTCAAACAAAGATCGATGAAAATTTAGTTTTTCAACATCATAAGCAACAAAAGCGAACACCATTCTCACATGAAAACCGGCGGATTTCTCCGCCGGTTTTCAGGACACGCTTTGCAACGAACATCCAAAATCGGATGCCGTACAAACGAAGCCGATTATTTTTCGAGGTCTTCACCGGTTTCCTGGTTAACCCGCTTGGCCGACAGACGGATCTTGCCGCGATTGTCGGAACCCATGCATTTTACCCAGATCGGATCCCCTTCCTTGTAAAACTCGGAAACGGTCGCTATGCGTTCGGGTTTAATTTCGGAAATATGAACCAACCCCTCGGTCGTACCGAGAAACCGGACAAATGCACCGAAATCCATAATCTTGGTTACGACGCCGTGATAGATTTTACCTTCCTCGGGCTCGGCGACAATCCCCATAATCCATTCAAGCGCGGCATCACCGTCTTCTTTTTTCATCGAAGCGATTTTAACAATGCCGTCATCGGAAATATCAATTTTAGTATGGGTCTTTTCGACAATTTCGCGAATAACCTTACCGCCGGTACCGATAACTTCGCGAATCTTGTCGACCGGAATCTTAATTGCGACAATACGCGGAGCTTTTTCGGACACATGCGGACGAGCTTCGGAAATAGCCTTCGCCATTTCGCCCAGAATATGAATGCGCCCTTCGTGAGCCTGAGCCAAAGCGGTCTTCATAATATCCTTGGTAATGGAAGTAATTTTGATATCCATTTGCAAAGCGGTCACACCGTCCTTGGTTCCGGCAACTTTAAAGTCCATGTCGCCGAGGTGATCTTCGTCACCCAGAATATCAGTCAGAACGGCAACGCGACCGTCGTCTTCCTTAATCAGCCCCATGGCAATGCCGGCCACCGGCTTAGCCAAAGGAACGCCCGCCGCCTGCAGTGACATGGTTGTACCGCAAACCGTCGCCATTGAAGAAGAACCGTTTGATTCCATAATCTCCGAAACAACGCGAACAGTGTAAGGGAATGCATCTTTGTCTTTTGGCATCATCGGATGAATGGCTCGCCAGGCCAGCTTTCCGTGACCGATTTCGCGACGCCCCGGACTGCCCAGTCTGCCGCATTCACCGACCGAAAACGGCGGGAAATTATAATTGAGCATAAAATCTTCTTTATATTCGTCCATCAGGCCGTCAACAACTTGGGCATCTTCTCCGGTACCGAGAGTGGTAACGACCAAAGCCTGCGTTTCGCCGCGGGTAAACAGCGCCGAACCGTGAGCAGTGGGCAATACGTCAACCTGACACTGGATCGGACGAACGGTTTTGGTGTCGCGACCGTCGATACGATGACCGGTGGTCAGGACTTTTTCGCGGACAACCTTGTGCATCAACTGCTCAATGGCATCGCCGACATAACGCGTTTCAATCTCGTTTTCCGGATCAATCGAAGCCTTGACTTCTTCCGAAGCCTGGCCGACCAGCGTTCCGCGTTTGAGTTTGTCGGTCTCCTTGAAAGCCTCTTCAAACTTGGCGCGGAATTCTTTTTCAATCCGCGCGTACAAAGCATCGTATTCGGCCGGAAACTCGGGAGCTTCCCAAGCCTCTTTACCGGCTTCTTCCTTGAGTTCGTTAATCAGTTTGATAACGCCCTGAAAGTTTTCAAAACCGAACATAACCGCACCGAGCATGGTTTCTTCGGACAATTCCTGAGCTTCCGACTCAACCATCAAAACACCTTCCGAAGTACCGGCAACAACCAGTTCCAAATCAGTGTCTTTCAGCTGTTCCAGAGTCGGATTCAAAATATATTCGCCGTCTTTGTATCCGACTTTGGCACCGGCGATCGGCCCCATGAACGGGATTCCCGAAACCGCCAGAGCGGCCGAAGCGCCGATCATGGCCGGAATATCGGAGTCACTTTCCTGATCATGCCCCAAAACCGTGCAGATAATCTGCACTTCGTTTTTGAAAGCGTCCGGAAACAGCGGACGGATCGGACGATCAATCAAACGCGAAACCAAAACTTCGCGTTCGGAAGGCTTGCCTTCGCGTTTCATAAAACCGCCGGGAAGCTTGCCGGTAGCATAATATTTTTCCTGATAGTTAACCGTCAAAGGAAAGAAATCCTGATCTGCCTTTGCTTCTTTTGCGGCGCACACCGTCGCAATAACCTTCGTTTCACCATAGGTCACAAGAACGGCGCCTGTTGCCTGTCTTGCTATTTTTCCCGTTTCCAATACTAATTTGCGGCCGCCCCATTCCATTTCTTTGCGGCATTCTTTAAATTCGATCATATTTCTTTACCTTTCTTATCCATATAACCTCACCTGCCCCATGCAGGATTTTTATAAAAAGAACCGCGGAAGTTCACTCCCCGCAGTTCCGAAATAACAATTATACCTGAATATGGCACATAGAAAATAAATTTAGGCAGGCAGCTGAAGCAAAAAAAAGGGCAACAAAAATTCTAGCGTAGTAAGACCTACGTGAATTTTTGTTGACTCGCATTTTTTGCTCCAGATGCCGCATAAATTTATTTTCTGAGATCCAGCTTCTTAATCAGATCCTGATATCTGCTCTCTGACTTGCCTTTCAGATAATCCAAAAGGTGACGACGCCGGCTGACTTTCTTCATCAGGCCGAGACGGGAGTGCGTGTCTTTGGCATGTGTTTTGAAGTGCTCGATCAAATTGTTGATCTCGGCGGTCCAAATGGCAATCTGAACTTCCGGAGAACCGGTATCGTTGGGATTCAGGCCGTAAGCCTTAACCAATTCCTGTTTTTTTTCGTTAGAAATCGACATCTTTATTTTCCTTTTTTAATCAAAATTAAAAACACGAACCGGTGAGATTCTTCGCTCATCGATTCTGACCATGGCTATCAACTCGTTTTCAAAGACGGCGGCGACTGTCTGGCCGTACAGATTTTTGACATCCAAAGCCCTGGGCGACAAGCCCTGCCCTTGCTTGAGTTTCTTAGCCTCTTCCTCCCCTACGGCAATGACCGCGATGTCGCGCAGACATGTCATGACGGGAAGCAAACTCTTCATGAGGGTTTCACCATACTCTAAATTTTTTATATTTTCCAGCAAAATTTTCTGACTCAGGTCAAAATTGCCGCATTTCGTGCGCCGCAGTTCCTTCAAATGCCCGCAGCTGCCAAGTTTTCGGGCAATGTCGGCTCCGAGCGTACGAACATAGGTTCCCTTGGAACAGCGCACCCGCAGCCGCGCTTGCCGATTCGCCGGCATCGCAAGCAGTTCAAGCTCATAAATCGTAACCTGCCGCTCGGGAATCTCTACGTCTTTGCCCTGTCGCGCCAGATCATATGCACGTTTTCCGTCAATCTTAATGGCCGAATAAGCCGGCGGCACTTGTGTAATTCTGCCGACAAACTGCGGCAAAACGGCCTTTATCTCTTCTTCCGAAGGAACAACATCCGACGTGACAACTACCTTCCCCTCGGTGTCGAGCGTATCGGTTTCTTCACCGAAACACAGCACAAATTCATATTCTTTGTCGCCGTCGGTCACGTATGAAATCAGCTTGGTCGCCTCACCGAAAGCAATCGGCAGCACGCCGGTGGCAAAAGGATCCAACGTCCCGCAATGACCGTTTTTCTGAGCGTGAAACAACCGCCGCGTCAGGTTGACCGCTTGCGTGGATCCCATGTCGCGCGGCTTGTCGACAATCAACCAGCCGTTGATTTTATTTCCTTTTTTATGCTTCATAATCTCCTCTGATTATCTACATACCCGTCGCCGCCAGACTTGTCAATTTAAAAACCGAAGAGGCGCCGCAAAATACGGCACCTCTTCAAATCACACGTTTCCTCAAAGAATAATCCTTTTTTCCAAGGAAGATCCTTCATAACGGCCAAGTTCGTCATAACATTTTTTCAGCCAATAGGAAAAACGTCTTTCATCCGGCAAAGTCACCACAGCATTGACTTCGGAATAGTCCTTGATCAGATAGCAATCCGACTCCCTGCTGTCACAGCCGTTTTTCGGCCTAAACTCGATCAGCAAAAACGGAAAAGGCAGAGGTTTGCACCGCACATCCAAAATTCCGACAACCGTGACACCCTTGTCATCACGCAGCAAAGGCTTAACATCCTCCTGCTTTTCAGCGACAAAAAACAAATTATCGCCATACTCATAATAGAAACGACCATCCGCTATCAGTAGTTTTCCTTGAACTTTGATTTCATCAGCGATACAAATTCTCTTAAATTCGTCATCTCTGACGTTATAGTAACGGACAGCCACTCTTTTGTTCAATTGAATGAACTGAAATTTAGAAATCTTTTCCATAATAAAAACTAATTGTGTAAAATCATGTACGAAACTTACACAAAACGAGTTTTTTGTCAACAAAAAAACTGCGGCAAACAGCCTGCAACCTTATTTCAGATCCTGAGCAACTTTCGGATCCCGCAACAGACGCTCAATGTCGTCAACGGCCTCAAAAGTCTTGTCAACGCGAAAATTGATTTCGGGCACATAGCGCAAGGACGTTTTGGCCGCCACTTGCTTGCGAAAGAAATTAGCAGCAAGCTGCAAACCGCCCAAAACCTCCTGCAGATAATTGCCGTTGGTTGTCATAAACCAGACAGTGCAGTATTTCAAGTCCGACGACACCGTCACTTTGGTAACCGTAACCAAAGTATCAATGCCTTCCAGATTGCGAACTTCGCCGCGGTCAATAAAATTGACGATAATTTTGCGGATTTCCTGTGCCACCCGCAGCTGACGCTGCGACGGCTCTTTGTTTTCGGCCATAAAATTTCTCCTTTAATAACTTTTATTCTTTTATAGCGGCTCTTTGCAATTTTATCAATAAAAAACAGGCAGGATATTTTCTGCCTGTTTTAACTTTTGCACAAACTCAAGAAAGTTCGGATAATGGCTTAGATAGAGACATTTTAAGAGCGAGAAAAATTTTAGCGTACAAAGAAGTACATTAATTTTTCGAGCCTCGCAAAAATGCCTCCAGATGAGCCATTAGACGAGCTTTCCCCTATATCATGGCCATACCGCCGTTGATATTAATCGTCTGCCCGGTGATATACTGAGCTTCGTCAGAGGCAAGGAACGCAACAACGTTGGCAATATCCTGAGCCTCTCCGAGCTTGGCCGCCGGAATTTTTTCCATAAGTTTTGCCTTAACATCGTCGGAGAGAACGTCTGTCATCGGCGTACGGATAAACCCGGGTGCGATCGAATTGACGGTAATGCCGCGGGAACCGACTTCCTGAGCCAGACATTTGTTCATGGCAATCATACCAGCTTTGGATGCGGAATAATTGGCCTGTCCGGCATTTCCGGTAACACCGACAACCGAAGCGATACCGATGATACGGCCGAAACGGCGTTTCATCATGCCGCGAACGGCAGCCTTCGCCAGCTTGAAACCGGCAGAGAGGTTAACGTCAAGCACCAGCTGCCAGTCTTCGTCGCTCATGCGGATGAAGAGATTGTCGCGCGTCAGGCCGGCATTGTTGACCAGAATGTCAATGCGGCCGAGTTTGGCTTCAACCTGCTCGACCAGATTTTTAACGTCATCGGCGTTAGTCAGATTGGCCGTAAAGACCTCGACATTGTCGCCGAGTTCAGCTTTGAGTTTGAGCATTGGTTCTTCGCGCATGTCAGTCAAAGCCAGAATTGCGCCCTGCGCATGCAGGGTACGGGCAATTTTATCGCCGATTCCGCCGGCAGCACCGGTAATCAAAGCAACTTTTCCATCTAATCTAAACATATCTTTTTCCTTATTTCAAAAAGGTTAGGCTTTCAAGCTCTTGGCGAGCTCTTCGATTTCGGCGGCCGAACCGACCGAAACCGCATTAATTTCACTATGACTTCTTTTGATAATGCCCGAGAGCACCTTTCCGGCACCGAGCTCGACCGCCTCGCTCACGCTCTGCTCCGCCATATAGTCAACCGTTTCTCTCCAACGTACCGAACCGGTCACCTGTTTGACCAGATTGTCTACCAGCGTCTTCTCGTCGCTGACGGCTTGTGCCGCCACATTGGAAATCAGCGGAATTTGCGGTTTGTGCGCCTCGACCTTGGATAAAGCCTCCGCCATAACCTCGGCGGCAGGTTTCATCAGCGGACTGTGAAAAGGCGCGCTGACCGGCAGTTTAATACAGCGTTTGGCACCGAATTCACCGGCAATTTCAACCGCTTTTTCAATTGCCTCGATATGACCGGACAACACAACCTGCCCGTTGGCATTATCATTGGCCGCCACACAGACGTACTTACCCTGAGCGCAGGCCTCGGCCAACGCAACGACATCCTGGTAAGAAACGCCGATAACGGCGGCCATTCCTCCGAGCCCGACGGGAACGGCCTTTTGCATGGCGTCGCCGCGGATACGGAGCAGTTTGGCAGCGTCAGTCAACGAGAATACGCCGGCCGCGGCGGCCGCCGAATATTCACCGAGAGAGTGACCTGCGACAAAACTTGCATAATCCGACAACCTGACATCGAATTCTTTTTCGAGAACTCTCACGACCGCCATGGAATGAGACATTAAAGCGGGTTGAGCATTAGACGTAAGAGTAAGATCCCGTTCCGATCCTTCGGTCATGACCTTAAACAAATCCTGATGAAGCGCCTCGTTTACTTCTTCAAAAACCTGCCTTGCCGCCGCAAAATTGTCTGCAAGCTCTTTTCCCATGCCAACAAACTGTGAGCCCTGACCGGGGAAAACGAATGCCTTAGTCATCAATAAAATATCCCTGTTTCATTAAAACAACCCCTGAATCTTTAACAACTTGCCTCCAAAAGTCAAGTTTTAAAACTCTGTTATCGGACGCAAATTCTCCGCAATATTAAGAGAAAATTGAGAATTTCGCTCTATACTCGCACATAATTAAAAGTCTGTTCAAAAAGGCAAGGATTATGGCAAAACGCAAAAAAGAAAAATCATTTCCGGCAAAAATCGGAAGACACTTGTTCGGGCTCGCCCTCATTTTCTGGATATTGAGCCTGATTGCAAGCTGCATCTTTTTCAATCCGACCGACGCCGGCTACAATCTGGCCTCGTCCCTTCCGGCCAAAAACCTGCTCGGCCTTTACGGTTCTCAAAACGCGGATCTGATTCTGACCTGGTTCGGCATTGCGTTGCCTATATTCCTGATTGCGCCCTTAATCTGGGGCTTTGGCTTTCTGCGCCTGCACGAAATGGTTCGCCCGTGGTGGCGGCTTTTTGCATTCGGATTCGGCACCGTCTGTCTTGCCGCAACATTGAGTCTGCTAAGCTCATGCTGTTCGGCTTTCCGTCTCGGCGGCAATGTCGGCCTGTTTTTCTCGCGCAATTTTATGACGCTGATTCGCCGCATCTATATTTTTGATTACGCCCAATACATTTTAGCCGTAATTTTCCTGCTGATCGCCTTTGTTTCGTTCAATCTCGCCTGCGGCCTGACTTTAGGATCCTGGCTCCGCCTCTGCAAAAAAATTGCGACGGCACTAATGTTTGCCGTTCGCAAAACCGCCGCCGGCTTTGTCTGGCTGGGCAGCCTGTTTAAGCGCAAAGACATTGACGCCCCGCATGTCAAAAAAAACAAGACCAAGCGTGAGCCCAAACTCCGCAAAGAACCGACGGTTTCCGAAAAACCTGCACAAACGATCAAAATCTCCAAACCGTGCAAACCGGCCGACGACGGCTACAGATACCCGAGCATCGACCTGCTTTCCGCCGCCAAAGACAAAAATGCCAACACCGTCAGCCAAAAAGAACTGGACAAAACTGCGACCGAACTGGAAGCCGTTTTGCAGGAATTCGGCGTCAACGGCAAGATTGTCAAAGTCCGCCCCGGTCCGGTCGTCACATTGTACGAACTTGAACCTGCACCCGGCACCAAGAGCGCCCGTGTCATCGGTCTGGCCGACGACATTGCCCGCTCGATGAGCGCTGTCTCGGTACGCATTGCCGTTGTTCCCGGCTCCAACACCATCGGTATCGAACTGCCCAACAAAACGCGCGAAATAGTCTATCTGCGCGATTTACTGGAGAGTCAGGACTTTGCCGATTCCAAAGCCGCGCTGACAATCACGCTGGGCAAAGACATCGGCGGCAAAAACACCTACGCCGACCTTGCAAAAATGCCGCATCTGCTGGTTGCCGGCACCACCGGTTCCGGCAAATCGGTCGGCGTCAACTCGATGATTATTTCGCTGCTGTATAAAATGCGCCCGGAAGAATGCAAGCTCATCATGATAGACCCCAAAATGCTTGAGTTCACAATGTACAACGGTATTCCGCACCTATTGACGCCGGTCATCACCGATCCGGGCAAAGCCGTCGTCGGCCTCAAATGGGCCGTCCGCGAAATGGAAGACCGTTATCGCGCCATGGCCAAACTCAACGTTCGCAACATCACGGGCTACAACAAACGGCTTGAAGAGCTGCGCGAAAGCGGCGAGAAAGTTTCCCGCACCGTACAAACGGGCTTTGATGCCGAAACGGGAAAGCCGATTTACGAAGAACAGGAACTCGACCTCACGCCGCTGCCCTATATCGTGATTGTCGTCGACGAAATGGCCGACCTCATGTTGGTTGCCGGCAAAGAAGTCGAAGCCGCCATTCAGCGACTGGCACAAATGGCGCGCGCTGCCGGCATTCATCTGATCATGTCGACGCAGAGGCCGTCGGTCGACGTCATCACCGGTACAATCAAAGCCAACTTCCCGACGCGCATCAGTTTTCAGGTCACGTCCAAAATCGACAGCCGTACCATTCTGGGCGAACAGGGAGCCGAACAGCTGCTCGGCATGGGCGACATGCTCTATATGCCGGCCGGCCAACGTCCCAATCGCGTCCACGCACCGTTTGTCAAAGACAGCGAGGTCGAACAGATTGTCGAATTTCTGAAACGGCAGCGCGAGCCGGAATATGTCGAAGAAGTCACCGCCGGCGAACTAAATCCGGGCGGCGCCGACAAACCGGTATTTGACAACGGCGATTTCGGCTCCGGCAGTGACGACGATCTCTACCGTCAGGCCGTAGAAATAGTCCGCAACGACAAAAAAGCTTCGACCAGCTATGTCCAGCGCCGTCTGCGTATCGGCTACAACCGAGCCGCCACACTGATTGAACGAATGGAAGAAGAAGGAGTCATCTCCGCCCCCGACCACGCCGGCCGCCGCGAAGTATTATAGTTTTT
>CAYNBB010000048.1:0-11239 GCA_964395655.1 uncultured Azospirillaceae bacterium
TTTCAGGTACCATTCGACGGTCTTGACAATACCGGTGTCAAAAGTCTCATCCGCTTTCCACCCCAGTTCTTTTTCAAGTTTGGATGCGTCTATCGCATAGCGCAGATCATGTCCCGGCCGGTCAGCGACAAAGGTAATCAAATCAGCATATTTTCCCTCTTTGCGCGGGTGTTTTTCATCCAAGATGGCGCAGATTGTCCTGACAATCGCAATATTGTTGCGTTCATTATGCCCGCCGATATTATAGGTCTCGCCGGCGCGGCCTTTGTGATAAATCAGGTCAATCGCCTTGCAATGATCCAAGACGTAGAGCCAGTCGCGAACATTGGTGCCCTGCCCGTAAATCGGCAACGGCTGTTCGGCCAGCGCCTTTTCAATAATATGCGGAATAAGTTTCTCGTGATGTTGCTTGGGACCGTAGTTGTTCGAGCAGTTGGAAGTCGTCACGTTCATACCGAAAGTATGGTGATAAGCACGGACAAAGAAATCCGAACTCGCCTTGCTGGCCGAATACGGCGAATTGGGCGCATAGGGCGTCGTTTCCGTAAAAAATCCGGTTTCTCCCAGCGTGCCGTAGACCTCATCCGTCGAAATATGATGAAAACGGCAGTTTTCGTATCCGGCTTTGTATTGATGAGGTTTTTCCATCCAATAACGGCGAGCGGCATCCAAAAGGTTGAAAGTTCCGAAAACGTTGGTGTTCACAAAAGCTTTCGGCCCCTTAATGGAATTGTCGACATGGCTCTCGGCGGCAAAGTGAATCACGCCGCGAATGTCATATTCGGCAAAAAGCCGATCAACCAACGCCTCATCGCAAATGTCCCCCTCAATAAAGGTATAGTTGGACATCTGCTCACATTCTTTGAGATTTTCAAGATTGCCGGCATAAGTCAGCTTATCAAGATTGATAACGTGATATTCCGGATATTTGGCCGCAAAATAAGGTACAAAATTGGACCCTATAAAACCGGCGCCGCCGGTAACTAAAACTGCTTGAGACATTTTTCGAGACTTTCCTTCCAATGAGGGATATTAACGTTAAATTCGGAGACGATCTTCGATTTGTTTAACACGCTGTAAAACGGACGCGTCGCCGCCGTCGGATAATCACGAGTTTCAATCGGCAGCACCTGACAGTCCAGACCGGAAAGGCGGATAATTTCCGTTGCAAAGTCATACCAGGAGCACACGCCCTGATTACTGAAGTGATAAATGCCGCGATGTCCTTCCCTGAACTGCGGCAGGATGTCGACAATCGCCTGTGCCAAATCGCCGGCATAAGTCGGCGTGCCGACCTGATCGCAGACAACCCGCAGCGACTTTTTCTCGGCTCCGAGACGACGCATGGTTTTGACAAAGTTGTTCCCGAAAGGCGAATACAGCCAGGAGGTACGAATAACTATTGCGCTTGCTGCATTATCCAGTACGGCTTTCTCGCCGGCAAGTTTGGTCTTGCCGTAAACAGAGACCGGATGCGGCAGATCGTTTTCGGAATACGGACGGCATGACGTGCCGTCAAACACATAGTCGGTGGAAATATGAATCAGCCGGACGCCGCACCGCGCCAGGTTTTCGGGACCGAGAATATTTATTTTTTCGGCCAGAGCCGTGTCGGCCTCCGCCTTGTCAACCGCCGTATAAGCCGCACAGTTGACGATCGTGTCGATATGGCGTTTTTCAACAAAGCCTTCCACCGCCGCCCGATCGGTAATATCCAGTTCCGTCACGTCGGCAGCGACCGCATCAGGCAAAAGTTTTGAAAGCTCGGTTCCGAGCTGCCCTTTAGCCCCGGTAATAAGTAACATCTTTGAGGCCTCCGTAGAGTTTGTCTTTCTCCGATACGATTACTCTGTCTGCGGGAATTTGCCAATCTATGCCGATCTCCCGATCATCGTACCGCACACCGGTTTCTGCTTCTTTGCAGTAAGAATTGTCGCATTTGTAAACAAAGACAGCGGTCTCGCTCAAAACCGAGAACCCGTGCAGAAAACCGCGCGGGATGTATAATTGACGCTTGTTTTCAGCCGAAAGTTCAACCGCCACGTGACGGCCGAAAGTCTTTGAACCTTCGCGGATATCCACAGCTACGTCAAGCACGCGCCCTTCGACAACGCGAACCAACTTGGCCTGCGCATGTTCGCCGGTCTGGCAATGCAGCCCGCGAATAACGCCATAACAAGACTTGGACTGGTTGTCCTGTACAAAATCAGCGTCAATTCCGGCCGCCGCAAAAGCCCCGCAGTTATAGCTCTCAAAAAAATATCCTCGCTCATCGGCAAAAACTTTCGGTTCGACAATAACAACGCCGTCAATTTCGGTTTTAATAAAGTTCATGATATTCCTCATAGACTTTTTGCAAATATTTTTTGTAATCACTGTTTTTGAGTTCGTCAATCAGGCTTTTCATCCGCGTATCGTCAATAAAACCGCGACGATAGGCAATTTCTTCGATACAGGCTATTTTGAGCCCCTGACGCTTTTCGATAATCTGCACAAATTGAGATGAATCCATCAGGCTCTCCGGCGTTCCGGCATCCAGCCAGGCATTGCCGCGGCGCATCGGCACCACGTTCATGCGGCCTTCCCGCAGATAGATATTGTTCAAATCGGTAATCTCAAGCTCACCGCGAGCCGAGGGCTTGAGCGAAGCAGCCTTGTCCACGACGTCGGCAGGATAAAAGTACAACCCGACCGAAGCATAGTTCGACTTGGGATGCGCCGGCTTCTCCTCGATCGACACGGCCTTATGATTTTCGTCAAATTCAACCACGCCGAAGCGCTCCGGATCAGAAACGTGATATGCAAAGATCATCGCGCGGCCGTCGCCGTTTTTGTCAACCTCGTCGCGGAACGAATGAATTTGATCGCCCATATAAAAAATGTTGTCTCCCAAAATCAGACAGACGCTGTCATTGCCAATAAAATCCGCTCCGATGGTAAACGCTTGAGCAATGCCTTTGGGCTCCTTCTGAATCGCATAGCGTATAGTCAGCCCCAATCGCGCACCGTCACCGAACAGAGCTTCGATATTCGGTGTGTCGTGCGGAGTTGAGATAATCAGGATTTCACGAATGCCGAACAACATCAGCGTCGAAAGCGGATAATAAATCATCGGTTTGTCATAAACGGGAAGGAGCTGTTTGGAAGTGGTTTTAGTCAACGGATAAAGTCTGGTACCGGAACCTCCGGCAAGAATTATACCTTTCATGAAAAACTCCCTGAATTATAAAATATGTAGCATATGCTAACAAAATTTTGTTCAGATGACAATCATTTATATCGCTTGTGCATAATAACCAAACTGTTATAAAATCGGCTTGTTATTGAACGCATCCTTGATCCGTTTTTCGGCCAGTTCGACATATTCGACACAGTTGTCTATTCCGACGAAGCGACGATTTAACTTTATCGCCGCAACACCGGTTGTCCCGCTGCCCATAAACGGATCCAGAACCAACGCTCCTTCCGGCGTCGAAGCGCGGATTATCCGCTCCAGCAACGCCAATGGCTTCTGAGTCGGATGACGGCCGAATTTTTTTTCTTCCGGCGGAGTTGCGTTAATCGACCAGACGGTACGCATCTGGCAATGCGGCTTTTTTATCATATCTTTGGGGAAATCGCCGTCTTTCATGGCATGATAATCGAAATAATGTCTGGCTTTTTTGCTTTTGCGCGCCCATATCAGGCTCTCGTGACTGGCGGTAAAATACTTACAGGACAAATTCGGACTGGCATTGGGTTTAAACCAAATGACGTCATTGAGGATATGATACCCCAAAAGTTGCATGGCAAACCCGCACGGATGCAGACTGTGATAAGTTCCGGACACCCAGATTGCTCCGTCGGGTTTGAGCAGGCGCCGACACTCGGCCAGCCACCTTTTATGAAATTCGAAGTTGGCTTCAACGCCGTTGCACTTGTCCCAGTTTCCCTTATTAATGGAAACCAAACGTCCGTTCTGACAGCTGGTTCCGACATTGGAAATAAGATACGGCGGATCGACGAAAATCAAATCGAAACTCTCGTCTGCAAATTGTTTTAAAACTTCAAAGGTGTCGCCGTGATATAATTTAAAAACATCGTCCATATTCGTTCTTCTCCCGTTTGCAGCAAACCCGCTTATGATTTTTTAAACTTATATTTCGGAAAAATCAACTCGAATGAACAATATTCTCTTTTGACCCTGTTATTTTTTATAAATGATGAACCGATATTGAGGTTGCGACACCGGCCATAACAAAACGGTTCATGATTTTTTAAAATCTTATGCAAACGAAAAAATCCCGAAAATCGCTGTTGCAATCTTCGGGATTTCTTACCGTCCAATTTTCGGAAGACAGTTCAAAGGCCTCAGGCCGATTTCTTGGCTGCCTTTTTGGCCTTAGATGCGTCTTCGTTGAAGTTATAAAGTTCTTCAACGGAAACGATCTTGTCTTCAACCTGAGCCTTGCTGATGATATGATCAACGATTTTTTCTTCAAAAATCGGAGCTTTCAGAGCTTCAACGGCCTGTTTGTTCTTAAGATAATAGTCGAGAACGGTCTTTTCCTGTCCCGGATATTTGCGCGCTTCTTTCATAATCGCTTCGTTAATGTCTTCGGGCTTGATGGAAACGGCGGCTTCCTGGCCTACCTGCGACAACAGCAGACCGAGCTTAACACGGCGAACGGCAATCTCCTTGTATTCTTTCAACAACTCTTCTTCCGACTTGCTCTTTTCGCTTTCATCAAGCTGATTGTACTTTTTGGCCTGCTCATACTGTTTGACAATGGCGTCGTATTCGGCCTCAATCAGAGAGGCGGGACTCTCAAACTTGTATTCCTTGTCCAAAACATCAAGCAGTTGACGTTTAATTTTCATGCGGGAAGCGTTTTCATAATCGCCTTTAATGCGGTTGGCAATGTTTTCCCTGAGCTTCTCAAGACTCTCCTCACCCATGGATTTGGCAAACTCATCGTTAATTTCTACCTTTTTGGGCTCGCGGACTTCTTTGACTTCAACCGCAAAGACGCTGTCTTTGTCTGCCAGGTCTTTGGCATGATAGTCTTTGGGGAATTTGACCTTGACGTCAATTTTGTCACCGGCCTTGGCGCCGATCAGCTGGTCTTCAAAGCCCGGAATGAACGAACCGGAACCGAGCTCAAGCGGATAGTTCGCGCCTTTACCGCCTTTGAACTCGACACCGTCAACCGAACCGACGAAGTCAATCATGACAACATCGCCCTTAGCGGCGGCTTTGCCTTCGACTACGGATGTTTCTTTGCGGGATTCCGCAATATAATTGAGAGCTTTGTCGACTTCTTCGGCAGGAACTTCGGCCATATAGCGCGTCAGCGCGATTTTTGAGAAATCTCCGACTTTGATTTCGGGCAGATTTTCGGTGCTGATTTCAAATTCCAAGTCCTTACCCTCGGCAAAAGAAGTGATTTTGACGTTGGGCTGAGAAGCCGGACGCAGTTTCTTGGATTTGATAACTTCGCCGGTTCCTTCCTGAATCAGGTCTTCAACAACCTCACCCATAACGGAATCATGATATTTCTGCTTAAGCATTGCAACGGGAGCCTTACCGGCGCGGAAGCCCGGAAGTTTGGCTGTTTTGGCAATGCGATTGATTTTCTCGTCAATCTTTTTCTCAACATCGGCGGCCGGAACAACGACTTTGAATTCCTGTTTCAGGCCTTCAGACTTTAATTCGGTTATTTTCATCATTTACTCTTCTTTTGGTTAAGTTGCCCATCTTTCCGCGCAAAAGGCGAAAAGATGGTGCGAGCGAAGAGACTCGAACTCTTAAACCTTGCGGCACCAGAACCTAAATCTGGCGTGTCTACCAGTTTCACCACGCTCGCGGATTGTTAAAAAACGGTTAATTTGCTTGAATACTACATAATTATTTTTATAAATCAAGCACAAATTCACAGTACAAACAAAATTATTGTAATATGGCCGAATCTTTTATAAGATAGCTTCAAAGTCAGATGAATCTTTATGTAATTTTGAGGAGTAAAGCAGTGTCCCGTACCCGCATTTTCAAAAAAATCCTGCTCTCGACCACAGCCGTTGCGCTGCTTGCCGGCTGCGCCGTCATCGACAAGAAAGACACCGACAAAGAATCTAACTGGCTGGTTCGCCAATTTGAAAAAGACGGCAATCAGGAAGCGGCCGACGCCACCATGGCCTACTCGCAGGGACACTTCAAAGAAGCGCTTGAACTTTCGGCCGCCTCAATAAAAGCCAACCCGCGCAATCAGCAGGGGCTCTTGGTCGGCGCGCTGGCAGCCGAACAGTTGGGACGTTTTAACCGTGCGCGCGCCAATTACGAAGAACTGATCATTATTGACAGCACCGACACCTCCATTCTCGGCAGCGCCAACGGACAACCGCAGCCTTTTGCCGACATTGCCAAAACGCGCCTTCGCAACCTGACCATCAAACAGAGCGAACTGATTGTCCAAGCGCCGGACGGTGCAAAAAGTTTCAACATCTCAGCGGCGGACGGCAATGCCCAGAGCAAAACCACCATTAAAAAAGCCCTGAGCAAAAAAGCGCCTGCTCCGGCAAAAAAGGCGCCGGTCATAGACAATTTGTTCTCGCAGCAGGAGCAGAACATCATTTCGCGCTTTTTGGTATTAAAAGAACTGGCCGAAAAAGACTATATTACCAAAGAAGAATTTTTAACCCGCCGGATGGCCAATATCGGCGGACTGTTGCCGCTGACCAACGCGCCCGGCGCGGTCGGCATTGATCGGCCGGTTCCGGCTCCGGAGTTGATTGTCGAACGAATTGACGTATTGAAAGAAGGCGTTGAATCGCGCGCCATTACTCCGCGCGAATTTTCGGCCGAACGCGACGTAATTATCGAAGCCCTGCTGCCGCCTTCTCCGCGCGCCCGCATGAAACCCAAGGCTCCGTCCAAAGACATTTTAAGCGCAGCCAAAGACCTGCGTAAGCTTGAAGTGCTTTATGACCTCAATCTGATTACTTCTTCCGAAAAAGAAGCCGAAAAGAAAGCGATTGAAAAATATCTCGGTATTAACCGCAGTGCACCGAAAGCGGCGACACCTGCCTCCGGTACGCCTCAAACGACGGCTTCGCCTCAATCCAAAGCTTTAACGCCGGATCTTGTAGAAGTCAAGACTTCGGTTCAAGAAACCGTCATTCCGGTTACGCCGCAGATTGACACCGTTACCAAAGGCGACGAAGCCGTTGCCCTGATTACCACGACCGAAACCGTTAAAAATGCTCCGACGCCGGCCGCAACACCGAACGTCTCGTCGCCGTTTTAGCCTGCCGGCCGCAAAAAAACTCTTGTGCCTCCTTAAAATATGTTCTATTAAGGAGGCAATTTTGTATGTCAATCATTTGAAGATATGTAGAAATGCCCGAGAACAAACCCAATATCCGCAAGACTTTTGCTATTATTTCCCACCCCGATGCCGGTAAGACAACACTGACCGAAAAACTGCTGTTGTTCGGCGGTGCCATTCAACAGGCCGGTGCGGTCAAAGCCCGCGGTGAAAACCGGCGCGCCCGTTCCGACTGGATGAAGGTTGAACAGGAGCGCGGCATTTCGGTTGCCTCGTCGGTAATGACTTTTGATTATCGCGACATTACGTTCAACCTGCTCGACACGCCCGGCCACGAGGACTTTTCGGAAGACACTTACCGTGTTCTGACGGCTGTTGATTCGGCGGTAATGGTTTTGGACGCTGCCAAGGGTATTGAAACTCAGACAAAAAAACTGTTTGAAGTCTGCCGGTTGCGCGACGTGCCGATTTTGACATTTATCAACAAACTGGATCGCGAAGGACAGGATCCGTTTGCCCTGCTCGACGAGATTGAAAAAACGCTGGCGCTCGAAGTAACACCTGCAAGCTGGCCGATCGGCGCCGGCAAGGACTTTCTGGGCTGCTATGATCTGATGAACGACCGACTGATCCTGATGAACAAAACCGGAAACAAATCGCAGATTAACGACACGATTGAAACCTGTCAGGGGCTTGACGACGAAAAAATCGACCGAATGCTGCCGGCGCATCTGGCCGCCAAGCTGCGCGAAGACGTCGAAATGATTAAGGAATTGTGTCCGCCGTTTGATTTACAGGCCTATCTGGAAGGCACGCAGACGCCGGTCTTTTTCGGCAGCGCCATCAACAACTTCGGCGTACGCGAAATCCTCAACGGTCTGCACGAGATTGCTCCGACGCCGCGCCCGCATCCGGCCAAAGAACGAACAATTAACGCCGACGAAACGAAAGTCAGCGGTTTTGTATTCAAAATTCAGGCCAATATGGATCCCAAACATCGTGACCGTATTGCATTCATGCGCATCTGTTCGGGACATTTTAAACGCGGCATGAAACTTTTGCAGGTGCGAACCGGCAAAGAAATCAAAGTTCCCACTCCGGTAATGTTTCTGGCGCAGGAGCGCGAGCTTGCGGAAGACGCTTTTGCCGGCGATATTATCGGAATTCCGAATCACGGACAACTCAGAATCGGCGATACCCTGACCGAAGGGGAAAAATTCAACTTTACGGGCATTCCGTCTTTTGCACCGGAACTTCTGAAATCTGCCCGTGCGCTTGATCCGCTCAAGTCCAAGCATCTGGGCGACGCACTCCGACAGATTGCCGAAGAAGGCGGCGCAAGCGTATTTAAGCCTATCGTCGGCGCCGAATGGATCGTCGGTGTGGTCGGTTCGCTGCAGTTTGAAGTCATGGCCGACCGCATTAAAAACGAATTCGGCCTGCCGGTCATGTTTGAACCCACCCAATATTTTACGGCGCGCTGGGTTAACTGCGAAGACAAAACTGAATGGAAAAAATTCTGTGACGCCAATCAGATGAACCTGGCCGAAGATAACGACGGCTCACCGGTTTTTCTGGCACGCAACGCCTGGCATTTGAACAAGACGCAGGAAGACTTTCCGAAAGTCAAATTTGCCAAGACGATTGAAAATCACTGACAAGAATGTTCTTTCCGGCAAACCCCGTCCGATTGCCGAAGCGTCATTGTAAATGCTGCGAGTTTATGCGACGGAATTTTACGTTGGTCTGACATATTCTCATCATACGTTAATTATATTTGCGTTTTTTTATAAATCATCTATAATATGCTCGGATGCGGGAAACCGTGTTCTGAGTGCCTTAGGGTGCAAGAGGGCTTTGAACGGCTCATATTTCGTGCGGTGCGAATGACACCGAAAGGTGTATTTTTATGATACGCCACATTACCTCGACTATGCAAATGGCCGGGGAGCTTGTGGCGTATGTCCAAAAGCTTCTGGCTTTAAAGGCCACAAGAGTCATTTCACGAAATATGATTGTTCAACTCTCCGACCACCTTTTCAAGGTGGTTTTTTATTTTGGAGAGTTCTTAAAGATGAGAATGCAGAATATTGAATTTTTGCGATTTTTACTTGCTATTGTAATCGTGCTGTTTCATTGCGGACGAACAACTGCCGACGGTTATCTGGCCGTGGAAATGTTTTTTATTTTGGCTGGATATTTCCTTTCCCGCTCAATTAACCAAAACAAAGAAATATCCGTAGATAAATTTATTACCATAAAATTTATGAGACTTTGGCCGGTATTTGCGGTTGCCGTTGTCTTGGCCGGCGGCAATCTGTATGACATGTTGTTCAAACTCTTGTTTCTTCACGCAACGGGGCTAACTCTGCAATACAAAACATTTATCTGGTTCGTTGCTCCGTTCTTTTGGGTATTGGTATTTTATCATCTTAAAACAGCATAAATTATCGCAAGCTTATATGTTTATTGCTCTAATCACCTATGTCAGCTCCGTTTTCATTATCAATTACGACAACGGGAATTACAATATTCGCCGAACCGTTGACGGAATATTTTCTTTGGCAATGCTGCGAGCCGTATCCGGAATCGGTTTGGGAATATTGGCCGTACCGCTTTTTGCCAAAATAAAATTGCTTCTGCCCAAACAAAAGACTCCTCAAAGCTATGTTTTGTTCGGCATAGCAGAAAGCGTCGCATTATTTTTCCTCATTTATAATATGGTGTTTCATCAGTTAAAATATGACAACAAACTCATTTTTATCGTATTTTTTTATTTACTGCTGTTTTTATTCATCGAAAAACGAGGATTCATCTCCGACATGTTTGAAAACAAATATCTGGGAAGCATGGGAAAATATGCTTATTCCATCTATATTTTTCAAAAAATCGGATTTAACATCTCAACAAAAATAAGCAACAGTCTGTTTCCGGGATATATTGCACAATTGGCAACAACCTTAACAGTGGTCATCTCTCTCGGCGTTCTGAGCTATCATTTAATCGAAAAACGCGCTTATCAATGGGCAAAGCGTAAAATTAAACAATAAGATATGGCCGGCCAAATCCGTAAGTATTCATTTACATTTTCTTCCAGGTTGTGCCTTGCGGGGTATCTTCCAGAACAATGCCCCGTTCTTTGAGCCTGTTGCGGATTTCGTCGGCCAGCGCCCAGTTCTTGTCCTTTTTGGCCTGAGCACGGGCGGCAATCTGAGCCTCGATTTCCGCAGCTTCATCATCGCTGCCGCCTTTAAACCATTCTTCCGGCGACCGGAACAAAATGCCGAGCAATGCGGCGCTGCCCAGCAGCAGACCTTTGTATTTTTTCTGTTCTTCCGCAGTTTCAGCCTTATTAAGCAAGCCAGCAATTTCATGCAGACAAGTCAGCGCCAACGGGGTGTTCATATCATCGGCCAGCGCCTCGACAACACGTTCGTCTGCTTTGGGTTCTGCGACCACATTTTCGACACGCAGCAGCGCATTATAGAACTTGTCTAAGGTTGCCTTTGCCTGAGACAATCCCTCAAAGGTAAAATTGAACGGCTGGTGGTAATGCGTGCTCAAAAACAACAGACGCAACGCTTCGGCCGGCGCTTTTTCCAAAACTTCGTCAATGGTGTAGAAATTGCCGAGCGACTTGCTCATTTTGACGCCGTCGACCATCAGCATGCCGCCGTGTACCCAATAGTTGGCAAAAGTGTCATTCGGATGGGCGCACATAGACTGAGCGCATTCGTTTTCATGGTGCGGAAAAATCAAATCGGAACCGCCGCCGTGAATATCAAACGAATTACCGAGCAGTTTGGAACTCATCGCCGAGCACTCCAGATGCCAGCCCGGACGTCCGTAACCCCAGGGGCTGTCCCAACCCGGCTGGTCAGCTTCGGAAGGTTTCCACAACACGAAATCGGCCGGATTTTTCTTATAATCGGCAA
>CAYNBB010000049.1:0-11229 GCA_964395655.1 uncultured Azospirillaceae bacterium
CTTCTTTGCGCGTCTTTATTTGACCAGTCTTGTTCCGGTTCATCATAGTCGCGGTCAGCCAATACTTCTCTTAACGCTTTTCGGAGCGCACGGATTAGAGAAAGTTCTTCGGTGCGATCTTCTTCTTGTCGATTCAAATCTCTTAACTCTTCAAACAAGTCGGAAGTTTCCATGTCCATCCACTTTTCGATTGCCTGATTAACTTTCTCCTCACGAATTTCTTTCTTAGTCATGACAGTTTCTGTTTTGGGTTTATATTGTTGTTATTTTTCTCTAATAAAAGCGTGTTCTATTAAAAAAGGAATAACCATAAACTGCCAAAGCAGAAAATAATTATGACTTTTTCTTAAATAATAGAACATACTAATTTGTTATTATGTTTCAATTATATCATATTTTCAGAGTATAGGCAATATATATTAACAAAGGGCGTTTTTTTACGAAAAAATACGATTTGAGCTTGTCAGCGGAGTTCAAAAAATTCTTTGCCGACGCCGCAGATCGGACAAAGCCAGTCATCGGGGAGTTCTTCGAAAGGCGTTTCTCCGTCATAGACGTAGCCGCAGACAACGCATGTCCAATGCTTTGCTTCCTGTCCCGGCCGCGTTTCGGCAGATGTCGTCGCAGCTGCCGCCGGGGGTAGGCCGGTTTCGGAAAGTGTGCCTTTTTGCCAGAGGCTGAAAGCTTTCATTGCTTCTTTTTTGAAGTTGTCGCGGTAATCGTGATAGGTCAGCGCCTCGGCGTTGCGCAAGTCAAAGGCATCTTTGATTTCGGCTATGAACAAGGTATTGCACGGGTATTCGATTTTATTGATGACTTTGGCGCGGATTTTACCAATGGCTTCATCAACATAAGGTAACCCGTCTTTTTCCGAAAAACGGACGTTTGCCCATTTGTCTGTGTTGCGGCTGGTCTGGAAGCCGAAATTTCCGACAGTAAAGGGCGTAATGCTGCGCGGCAAAATGGAAACGCCGAATTCTTCGGACTGTTCAATACATTCTTTGGTATAGCTGCCGTTCATGCAGGAGAGAATAAGCAGATTGGGATTGATTGCAATCTGGCAGACGGCGTCAACCAGAGAACCTGCGTAAGTGCCTGGTTTATCTTTATGGACAGCGGAAATGACATACAGGCCGTTGGTGATTTTAAACAATACTTCTTCTTGCATGATGCTCTCCTTTGAAAATTTGGCAGTGTTTAAGATATATGTCTTGGAATGAAAATATTAAGAAGTTTTAATAAATTATTTTGCGTTTGATTGTAAAATAGGATTTAATGTACAACTGTCATTGTTTGCAGGGGAACGGTTTCATGAAAACGGGATTGGTTTTGGAAGGAGGAGCTAAACGCGGTATTTATACGGCCGGTGTTTTGGACGTTTTGCTGGAGAATAATTTGCTTGCGGACGGAGTTATCGGTGTTTCGGCCGGAGCGATACACGGCTGTTCATATGCATCTTTACAACCGGGACGCAGTATTCGGTATAATATGAAGTACGGAAACGATTATCGTTTTATGAGCTTTAAATCATGGATTAAAAGCGGTAATGTGGTCGACACGCAGTTTTGTTATCATGAATTACCCGAAAAGCTCGATCCGTTTGACAACGAGACATTCAAAGCTTCCGGCATAAAATTTTTTGTAACTTGTTCAAATCTTGAAACAGGCGCCGCCGAATATATTTTATGTCGGGATATGTTTGCAGAAATTGATTGCCTGCGCGCTTCGGCCTCGTTGCCGCTGGTATCGAAAATAGTCGAAATCGGCGGGAAAAAGCTTCTGGACGGCGGAATTACCGACAGTATTCCGTTGCGAGCTTTCGAAAGCATGGGATATGACCGCAATATCGTTGTTCTGACGCGTCCGGCCGGATATCGCAAAAAGCCCAATCCGCTGGCCTGGCTTTCCGCGCTGGTTTACCGCCGCTTTCCGAAATTTGCGGAAGCGGTGCGCAATCGGCATAAGATGTATAATGCCGAGTTGGATTATATCGAGCAGGAGGAAAAGGAAGGGCGTATTCTGGTTTTGCGTCCGAGCCGCATGCTCAAGGTGCGCAAAATGGAACAGAATCTTGAACTGGTTCGAGAAATGTATGAGCTCGGGCGTTTTGACGCCAAAGCTAATCTGGAAAAGATAAAAGCGTTTTGGCAAAGACAGATACCAGAATGAAAACAGGCGTTGTCTCCGATTTTCAGGCTGTTTTTGCGTGTTTTTTCTTTTTCGGGCAGGCGGCGGCGTGATATTTGCGAATGACTTTTTCAATATCGCGGGCGGCGTCGGCAGACATGGCATACAAAGGAATGGAAAACGCGCCGAACTGACTGCCGCGGGTGATCTTTTGCATCAGATTCATGTGATAGCCGGGCAAAGAGCCGGTATCGAATTTGATGATCTGTTTGCGAAAAATACCCTTTCCGACGGTGACTTTGCGGATTTTTATAATGTTTTTCCAGTCCAGAGGTTCGGCACGGTCAATTTTTACGGATGACTGCGAAATTTCTGCCAGTCGAAGCGGCAGCAGAAAAACGAATAATGCGCTCAAAACCGAAAGGATGCAACTTCCGAGAGCAAAGTAATATACGCCGGGATAGTCGGGGAAAATCGTCAGGGTAAACAAAACTGCCAAGGCCAGAAGAAAAATGTTGAAAACCAGATACAATCCGAGTTTTTTGCGGCTGTAATAAAATATATGACGCAGGTTTGCCATGGCTTCCTTCTCCCGATAAATTATACAACGCTTTCATTATACAATTTTATGCAAACCGGTGCAATATTTTCCTGTCTGAGAGGATGAATTTTTCTGCTAATTTATTTTTTGAAATTCATGGCGGCCGAATTGATGCAGAAGCGCATGCCGGTGGCGGACGCTTCATCGTTGAACAGGTGTCCGAGATGAGAGCCGCAACGAGCACAGATGACTTCGGTTCGAACCATGTTATGACTATGATCGGGATACAGCGCGATGCTGCCGGGTATTGCCCGGTTAAAACTTGGCCAGCCGCTGCCGGAATCGAATTTGGCGTCGCTGTCAAAAATTTGGTTGCCGCAGGCGGCACAGGAGAAACAACCGTCTTCCGCGGTATGAAGATACCGGCCGCTGAACGGTGCTTCGGTTGCCCGGAGGCGCAAAATTGCATATTGCTGCGGCGAGAGTTTCCGCCGGAGTTCTTCTTCATTCGGTACATCGTTTTTTCTTGTCGACGAACAGCCGAATTGCCCCCGACGCTCAAGGTATTTTTGATGGTAAGTTTCTGCCGGATAAAATTCGGCGGCGGGAATAACTTCGGTAACAATCGGCGCTTCATATACGCCGGCCGCGTTTAATTGCCTGATTTTGCGCAGAGCTTTTTCTTTTTGGGCGTTGTTCAGATAAAAAACAACGGAGCGGTATTGGTTGCCGATATCAACCCCCTGGCGGTTGAGCGTGGTCGGGTTATGGATGGCAAAGAAAACATCCAGTAGCCCGTCATAATTAACAAGGCTGTTGTCATAGAGTATTTTGACGGCTTCGGCATGACCGGTAGAATTAGAACAGACCTGCTCGTATGTCGGCGCGTCTTCCGAGCCTCCCGTGTAGCCGACGATCGTTTCCTTTACGCCGGGTACTGCGTCAAATGCGGCCTGCACGTTCCAGAAGCAGCCGGCCGCAAAGATGGCTTGCGATAAACTCATTTTGCATTCTCCTGCCGGTGTGAACTGTTTAAATTTTTTGGGGGATAGTTCAGTGAGGTATGCTTTCATATAGTCCCCGCGAGTATAAATTTAAATCGTCGGTCGGTCGAAATTTCGTGTCGAAGCAGTGACAAGACAATTCTTCTCGGGGCAATATGCCGAATATGACGGGCAGCAATTGCCTGGCTTTGATTTCTATGCCGAAGCAAGGCAGAAAAATGCGGCATCCTGTCAGTTGTTGTTCATTTTTGAAAGAAGAGCTTTCAGTTCTTCAAGGCTGTGAACTTCGGGAACATGTTTAAGGTCTTCGGGCAAATCTGTCGTAAATTCGCAGCGATAGCGTATCGGGTGAGCTCCGACGGCGATAGTCGCATATTGGTTGTAAATACGATCGTCGATCAGAACGGTTTCTTCCGGTTTGAGGTCATAACGGCGGAAGCATTCTCTGAGCATGTCTTCTTTGGCGGAATCATGCATGAATTTTCCGTGTTGGACGCATTCTATCGTTAGAAAGTCTGTGACCGGAGCAAGCAGTTGATTCAAAAACTTCTTTTTGGTTTCAACGTCGAAAGTTGCCGACATGGTAAACTGGCGGTATCCCTGCTTATGCAGTTCCTTAAGCGTTTCGATAACGTCCGGGTAAAGCGGACGGTCGGTGAAAAATTCCGGCGAATGGCAAAAGTCATAATCCATTTCTTTGCCCAGCGTCGGGTGCGTCTTGAGTTCCAGTGCGCCGTATTTTTCGTTGACTGGCAGTACTTTGGGGAGATCTTCCCATTTGATGTCTTTGTAAGTGTCGCGGTAATTGGGGTGTTTGGTCAGAAAATTGTAATAGGCGTAATTAAGATTGGCCAGTACGCCGTCGACGTCCCAAAATATGTTTTTTATGGTCATCGCGTTTTCTCCTTTGTTCAGACAATGGTTTTGGTTTTTCCGCTCCAGAGCGGGATACAGTTAAACAGTTTGCAGCGGCTTCGTCCACTTTTGCGGGTTATGGTCAGGAACGGCAGAAAACCGAAAAGACTGATGCGCGTGGTTACGGTAGCGCGCTCAAAAGCTTCGGCATAAAGTTCCGGATTTTCGCGCTTTACGAAAATGCGAATTTTTTCACTGACGTCGGCGGTGCAGCGTTTTTGACGGTGCGAAGTGTTGTTTTTGTGGTTGCGGTAAGCAAATAAAATTTCGGGAATGTTGTAGAACTGCGTGTGCGGCAGCAGGCGGCACCACAAGGCGTAGTCTTCGGCCGGCGTGTATGTGCTCTCGTATCCGACCAGTTTGAACATGGAACGGCGCAACATCGCGGCCGGATGAAAAATGCTGCTGCGGAAGACCATCGCCAGTTTTATGTCTTCGTCTTCAACCGGTAAAGTCAGCGTTTTGCCGGAGACGAGTTCGCGCGCAAAGGAGCCGACAACACCGATGTCCGGATTTTGTTCCAGATATGCGACTTGTGTCGCCAGACGTCCGGGCAGGCTGACGTCGTCGTGATCCATGACGGCTATGTATTTGCCCCGAGCCGCTTGAATCAATTTGTTTCGGGAACCGGAAATGCCGAGGTTTTGTTCATTCCTTGAATATTTGACGCGCTTGTCCTGATAAGACAAGACGACTTTTTCGACATTGGGATCCGTCGAGCAGTCGTTGAGAATCCGCAGCTCAAAATCCGTAAACGTCTGGTTCAGAATACTTTCGATTGCCGCGCGCAGATAAGACTCTTTGGTGTTGTAAACCGGCATTAAGACCGAAACGGTCGGGCGTTTATACATGTGGAACCTCTTTATTTTTTGAAGATGTTTTCTTTTATACGCGGATAACCGTCCATGACAGCCTGCAGTTGGGTATCATTGCGCCCTTCGCTGCAGTTGACCATGGCCAGGGTAAACTCGTCGGTTATGCGCATTTCCCGTTCGGGGTTGACGTAAATGAGTGTGCGCAGGTTATGTTCGACAATGTTGACCGGCGTATCGTTCATGACCGCCATTGCCCAAAACCAGATGTCGTCTGCGTGCGGTGCGAGTTTTTGAAACAGTTTTTTGTCGGTCACGTCTTTGTACAGGCTGTGCGGCGGATACAAGGCGCCACCGGCGCCGGTGGAAAAATTGGTAAAAGCCGGCATTCCCGAATGAATCCGGTGTTTCCATTCCTTATAGGGAAGAATCTTACCGTCGTTGTCAAAGCGCAGCCGGTGTCCGCGGTGGCAATGAACGGCGTGCGGATTTTTGAGATAGGCGGCATAGAGGAGTTCCAGCCATTGTTGCGGATAATAAATGTCATCATCGGCCGTAACGATTATGTCGTCGGGAAATTCTTTCAGGGTCGGAACAAGTTTTTTGTATGAACGCAGGTCTTCGCACCATTTGATGACCAGACCGTTGTCACGTAACCTGAGAACGTTTGCCGGAATATCCTGTTCGCGGCCGGGAAACTGCTCTTCCGCCAGCCACAGAATGACGGTGTCCGGCTTGAGGCTTTGGTTAAGCAGGGAATAAAGCGTATAATGAATGTCATACATCCGTTCGGGGAATGACGTTAAGGAAACGATCAGACGCGGCGAGGTTTCGCGCTTGAGGGTTCCGAGGCCGTTAAAGCAGTTAATCTGCAATTGGACTGCCGCTTTGTCGATATGCGGGAGATATCGAATTTTGCGGATGCGGTATTCCTGTTCGGAAATAATGCTGAACAGGCGAAGCATTTTGATATAAAGTTTGCCTATTTTCATAAGATACCTCGCTGAAATTATTTTAACTGGGTTTTATACAAAGCGGCGTAGACCCCGTCTTTTTTGTTGAGCAATTCTTCATGCGTGCCGATTTCGGCAATCTCGCCATAGTTGACCACAACGATTTTGTCGGCGTGGCGGACGGTCGACAGGCGGTGGGCTATGACAAATACTGTACGATCCTGCATCAGGTTGTTGATTGCTTCCTGAACAATTGCCTCGGATTTGTTGTCGAGTGCGGACGTTGCTTCGTCGAGAATAACGATCGGCGCGTTTTTTATAAACGCGCGGGCAATGGCAATGCGCTGTTTCTGTCCGCCGGAGAGCAAAACGCCGCGTTCGCCGATGCCGGTGTCAAGACCTTTGTCCAACGCGGCGATAAACTCGTCGAGACATGCGGATTTGACGGCCTGATTTATCTGTTCCTGCGTGGCGTTTTCGGCACCGAGCAAAATGTTGTCGCGAATGGTGCCCGCAAACAGGAAGTTATCCTGAAAAACAATGGCGATTTTATCACGCAGGGAATTTAATTCGAGGTTGCGAATATCTTCGCCGTCAATCAGAATCTGTCCAGATTTGACGTCGTAAAAACGCGGCAGCAGATTAACCAAAGTGGTTTTTCCGCCTCCGGAATTGCCGACAAAGGCTATGGTTTGTCCCTTGGCAATCGTGAGATTTATGTTTTTCAGAATCGGCTTGCCGGGCACGTATTCGAAACAGACGTCTTTATATTCGATTGTGCTTTTGATGCTTTGCAAAGGTTTAGCCCCCGGCTTGCTGGAAATCTTAGCTTCTCCTTCAAGGAGGCTGAAAACGCATTCCATGGCCATGAGCGACACCTGAACCGAGTTGTAGTTGTTGCCGATGCTTTTAATCGGGTTGTAAAGCATAATCAGCGCAGTGATGAAAGAGACAAAGTTTCCTGCGGATATCTGATGAGTGACAATCAAATAGCTGCCGAGCCAGATAACGGCGGCAATGCCCAGCGAGACGACAAAGTGCATAATCGGCGAGAGCATGCCGGTACGCTGAATCATTTTGATGCCGAGTTTAAACAGCGTTCGCAACGTTTCTTTGAAGCGCGCCATTTGGTAGTCATAAAGATTGTAAGAGGCGATGATGCGGTTGCCGCTGTACGTTTCGTTAAAGTGACTCATGACGGCAGAGCTGGAAAAAATGTTTTTATCAAACAGGGCTTTGAGTTTACGGCGCAGCGTGGTCAGCGGATAGAGTGCACCGAGCAGGACAATGACGGCGACAATCGCCAGCTGCCATGAATTATAGAACAAGACCGCGATCAGAGACAGAGAAGAGAAAACGCGGGTGGTAAAGAGCTTGAGGTTGGCGAGCAAGCCGTTGCAGGCGGTGTCGACATTGGTGTTGAACTGAAACAGGACGTCTCCGGAGCGGCGGCTGTCGAAGAATTGCGCGTCATAGTGCATCAGTTTTTCGAAAAGGTCAATTTTTACGTCGTTGGCTATTTTGCGGCCAACCCATGTATTAAGATAAGTAGCGGTGTAGTTGAGCAGGCTTTGCAACACGCTGAACACGATGATAAGCAACGGGATATAAGTCGTCGAAGAGGTTGACTTTTCAACCATGACAATATCCATGTAAGGTTTGAGCGACCAGGCGATAACAGCGTCCATCGAACCGATCGGAATGGTAATCAGCACGGCAATAAGAGCCCTGAAAGCATAGGGTCTTACATAAGGATACATTTTGGAGTAGTTGCAGACGATATAAGAGGTTTTTATTTTATTTATGAGATTTGCAAACATTATTACTCTTTTTTATTGTTAACACAGCGGCATAATATCAGTGTTTTTGCGGTTTGGCAACAACTATCAGAACGACAGGTATTTATGCAGGAGCCAGAGAACAAGCGCGGCATAGAGGCCGGCGAAAATATCGTCCAGCATAACGCCCCAGGCGTTGAGCACTTTGCGGTCGGCCCATTTGGCCGGTTGCGGTTTGGTGATGTCGAACAGGCGGAAGAGCCCGAAACCGAGCAGATAGGTCAGCCAGGCGGAAGAGTTGTGCTGCAAAAAAGAAGCAACCGGCGCAAAAGCGAGCATCTGTCCGGCAACTTCGTCAATAACGACGAACGAGGGGTCGTGTTTTGAGGTCTTGAGGACTTCATGCGTGACCAGCGTGCCGAGAACAAAAACGACTGCGGCGCCGCTGAGGATGCCTAAAACGCCGAAATTGTAAGCCAGAATGAAGGACGGCAACAACGCGGCCAGGGATCCGCAGGTGCCGGGAGCAAAAGGGGCATAACCGATGCCGAAAAAGCCGGCGAGCAAATAGGAGAATTTTTTATACATGGCAGTCCTCAATAAAATCTTGTCTGATCTACGTTAATATACGGGAGAGGTTTTGGCAAGTTCTAAATAGGGGTGTGCTTATAATGAGAATATGAGTTGCGTTGCGGTTATAAATTTGTTAGAAATGATTTCGGACATTGAATTACGAACAGAGGATGCAATGAAAATAGGTATTATCGGAACCGGATATGTAGGGCTGCCGACGGGTGTCGGGTTTGCCGAACTCGGAAACGAGGTCGTTTGCATAGACAAAGACGCCGCCAAAATTGAAAAGCTGCGCGCGGGACGGGCAACAATTTTTGAAGACGGTTTGGACGAGATGTTTTTGAGCAGCGTTCGCAACGGTCGTCTGAAATTTACGACTTCAATGCAGGAAGGCGTTGAAGGAGCAGACGTGGTAATTATTGCCGTCGGAACGCCTCCGCATCCGATTACCAAAGAGGCAGACATGCGTTATATTCACGAGGCTGCCGAAGAAATGTCCGAATTTTTGCGCGGCTATACTGTGGTGGCGACAAAGTCGACGGTTCCGGTCGGTACCGGCGACGAGGTCGAAAAAATAATCCGCAGCCGTCGTCCGCAGGCGGATTTTGACGTCGTTTCCCTGCCGGAATTTTTGCGCGAGGGCTTTGCCGTGCATGACTTTTTTAATCCCGATCGAATCGTTGTCGGTGCGAACAGCGAAAAAGCCTGCGCGATTTTGAGGGAACTTTACAAGCCTTTTGAAGGAAAAACGGAGATTTTGTTTGTTCGGCGCCGTTCTTCGGAGACGATTAAATATGCGTCAAACGCGTTTTTGGCAATGAAAATCCATTATATCAACGAAATGGCCGATTTTTGCGAAAAAGCCGGAGCCGATATTTATGAAGTGGCCAAAGGCATGGGGTTGGACAGCCGTATCGGCAGCCGCTTTTTGAATCCGGGGCCGGGGTACGGCGGTTCGTGTTTTCCTAAAGACACCAACGCAATGGCCTACATGGGGCGGCAGTATGGCGTTAATCTTAGTTTGATCGAAGCGGCAATCAAAGGCAACGACGAACGCAAGATTGAAATGGCGAATCGGATTTTGGACGTTGTCAAAAACATTCCCGATGCAAAGATTGCCGTTTTGGGGCTGGCTTTTAAGAACGGAACCGACGACTGCCGCGAATCTCCGGCGATGCAGATTGTAACCGAATTGCTGAAGTACGGCGTAAAACTCAGGGTTTTTGATTTTAAGGCTATGGAAAACGCGGCCAAGATCTTGGGAGACAGCGTCGAATACGCTTCAGGGGTTATGGATGCGGTTGACGGTGCAGACATTTTGGCTATTTTAACCGAATGGCCAGAGTTTAAGCAAATTAATCTGGACGAAGTCAAAGAACTGATGAATACGCCGAAGATTATGGATCTGCGCAATCTGCTGAATCCTGCTGAAGTACGAAAAGCAGGTTTTGAATATCACGGCATCGGCCGCTGAGTCAGGCAGCAACGGTCATGGCGGCCGGCGTTTCGTCTTTCAGAGAGAATTGGTTAAGAGAATTGTCGTATGTTTTGAAAATATCGGCAATTTTCTTATATTCGGAACACAAATTCTCAAGGATGGCCGCACGTTGTTTTATCATCTCCGGCGGCGTATGGCGTCCGGTGACGGTTTCGCGGTTGCGGGCGCGCAGGAGCGCCGTTTCGAGGTTGCAGGAAATATAGTCGATTTCAATTTGGTAGCCGCAGTTGCGAAGGTTTTTCAGCAAATCAAGGTGAGCCGTCGCAGTGCCGCTGTGTTCAAAAAATATGTTAAGGCGTTTTTCCACGGCGCGGCGCAGAAGTTCGTATCCTGCAATGCGAGCCGGAATTTCCCAGTTTTTGAAGGCGGCCACAGATCCAAGCTTTTGCAGGTCTTGGCGATAGGCGGACATTTTTTCCATTAAGGCGTCAAAACTGACGAAAAGGTATCCCGGCCATTGTCCGGTTTTATAGAAGGTCGACTTGCCGGCGCCGGGGATGCCGAGCGTGTGGACAATGCGGGGAAATTGAGCCGGTTGCGCGGCAAGCAGCGCGGTTGTGATGATTTGTTCGTATTCCGGCGTTTGGATCTCAGCGTATTCACAAGGAATAAGGTTTGATATTTGCGGCATAAGAGATTTCAATAACATAACGGTTCCCAAAGGTTATATTTTCATAAAGTTTAGCATGTTTGGAAAAATTTGTCTATAAAAAAATGCAAAAAGGGCTTGTCTAATTTTTTTTTTATGATATAAGCATGAACTGCAAAACGGAATGTAGTTCAGCCTGGTAGAACGCTTCGTTCGGGACGAAGAGGTCGCTGGTTCAAGTCCAGTCATTCCGACCAGTGTAAAAGCCACCCTTTGGGGTGGCTTTTCTGCGTTAAAGAACCAGCGACCTCGAAAGAGGCGCAAGGATAAAAACAACCGGAGTAGCGGTTGTTTTTACCGTAAGCGGCGAAGTTTTCTTAACGAGCCAGGAAAGCGGCAGCGCCCGCGGCGAGTTTAGAAAACGAGTGACCGAAGCGCA
>CAYNBB010000050.1:0-11142 GCA_964395655.1 uncultured Azospirillaceae bacterium
CATTTTATAAATTTTATCATACAAATTTGTTTTTGCTCGGCTGCCGACATAAATTCGACCGGGCTTGATAACGGCGCCGATAAATTTTACCCCTTTGCCGTAATGCTGCAAATAAAATTTCAGCGGATGCAGATTAAGCTTCAACTGCGAACGCAAAAAAGAATCTATTTTCATCCGGGCATCAAGCAAAACTTTTTTATCCGTGTGAACCAGGACAAAATCGTCCACATATCGTCCATAGTAACGAAAACCCAAATCTTCGGTAATATACTTATCAAGCCGGTCGAGATAAAAATTGGCAAAAATCTGCGAAGTCAGATTGCCGATCGGCAGGCCGCAATGACGAGCCGACCAAAATAAGCTTTTGTAATACGGCAGTCCGTTCCAATCAGAGCGCCTTCCCTTAATGACGCAATTGTCTTCGGGACAATTGAAAACAATCTGTTTTATCAGACGCAACAAAATACGTTTGTCCGGCTGATGATATTTCTCATCGATAAATTCATGCAGCATGCGATAAAGTATCCTCTTATCAATACTCATAAAAAAAGAACGGATATCCAATTTGAGAATATAGCAATCGCGCGTATAGCCTTCGGAACAGGACTCAATATGCTCTTTCACGCTTCTAACGCCGCAGAGCATTCCTTTGCCCGCTCGGCAGCTGTAACTGTCGGCAATAAAAATTTCTTCAAAAAGCGAATTTATTTTCGAAATAACCAGATGATGTACGACACGGTCTCGAAAGTCGGCGGCAAAAACTTCGCGCTGAACAGGTTTTTGGACAATGAAAGCTATTGAGCGGCCGATTTTATAAGTCCCGGAATTTATCTCCTGCCACAGACGAACCAACTCCTGTTCGAAATTGAGCTCAAACGCCAAGGCATTAATCGTTCGACGTTTGCTCCTGCGGCAATCGTAATAAGCCTTGAAGACATCTTCAAGGGCAATCTGCCCTGACAGTGCGTTTTCAAAAAGCTCGTACTGCACTTTTCCGTTCCCGATAAAACGCAGGCCTGTTTTTCTATCTTCTATTAAAAAAGCTGGAAACTACGAACGTAGTTGTTGTTATTCTTATTGTTGTTGTTCCGGTTGCCATTATTCATATTGAGTTTCCAAGAATTATTACTGTTATACTCGGAAGACGACCTTACAAAAACCCGAATGCCGCCGCTGAAAATCTAAACAGCCTGCCAAAGCACGCTGTGGACGACCCTTTTTTAATAAAAAGACGCTCTCTTTTAACAACCGTGATTATTAAAATTCCCGCCTATTGCCTGCCTGCAACATTATACTGCCGCTCAACAGCTTGATCAGCATAACAGTACGTTTCGACAAAAGACAACTTTTAATTTAAATGTTATCCACCAAAAAATCTTTAACGCGGACTGACAGCCACGTCTTCACCGATGATTTCTTCCGAAACATATTCGTCCGAACACTGCGAACCGACACAGCGTTTCAGAACCGTGGCACTGCGTCCGGGCACCAGCCCCTTAATCTGCATCGAAGGGACATAGACGTCGACAATTTTAATGTTAAACGTTACATAACCCGTGGTGCCGTCTTCATCGGTCAGATAGGTCTTGACGGTATATTTGCCGATATTGCCCGGCATGGCCGTACCGGTGAAAGTTTTTGTTTCTTCGTTGAAGCTGAGCCAGTCCGGCAGAGGGCTGTCATCTTTGAGGCCGGCTCTGGCCTTGACCTTGCCGCGGAAATCCATCTTATTGTATATGGCCTCGGGAATCGTCACGTTAATGCGCTTGCCGGTCTCAACGACGACATCGGGCAACAGTTTGCCTGAAGAGAGGTTAACCGGCGGACGCTTGGTCGGAACGTCGAGAAGATAAGGGCGATTGTCGGGCAAAAATTCACCTTTACGCCATTTTTCGAGAACACCGCGCAGATAGATCGCTATCTTCGACGGTTTTTCACCAAGCATATAATAAGGTATCGCATCCATGCCCAAAGTTGCATACAGATTGCCCAAGGCATCCTGCAAATCGACATAAGCCAGAAGAGATTCAACTTCGTCTTCAATCGCCCGGGCGGCTTCGAGCTTGCTCTTGGCAGCCTTGGCACCGTCCTGAATTGTAGTGTCTTCGGCAATATCTTCGGAGACGTTGGCCAGTTCGTGCTTAATCTGATAATCTTCCAGCGCCGACATATAACGCGCCCATGCAACATAGACCTGGCTTAAGATTAAGGTCGTCATCCGCTGGCGACGCAGCGTCTCAAGCTCCTGCGTGCTCGGATTGCGGTTGCTTTCGAAAACCTCCATACCGATCCGGCGGGCTTTCTTCGACCACAGGCGGTTGTAATAAGAAGGATCTTTCTTATAATTGCGGACACCCGGATCTTCGAACGTATGGAACGAGGCCTTGATTTCGTCAATATTCGTAACCAAATCACGCACGCGCAACTCCGGACGGTTGGTCAGCGCCAGCCATTCCATCTCGTTGAGCGAGCTTTTAATTTCGGGCAGCTCAAAATTTCCGTATTCCTTGCCGACCAACTTATATTCGGTGGACGGGTGAAAGCCCATCAGCGCGGCGAGACGCACTTCGGCAGTCTCCATATCGCGCTTGAGAGCCGAGAGTTTCTTGACCGCTTCCATGTATTTTCTTTTTTTGACCAAATCCGGCATGGTCAGGCTCTGACCTTTTTTGGCCAAATCAGCCGACTGCGTATTGAGTTCGTCGACTTCAAGCGTCATATATTCAATCATATCGTCGACAACCGGCAACAGGCGCTGGGCAGTCAGCGTTTTCCAATACAGGACGCGGGTTTCCTGCAAAAGGTTGTGAATGACCTTGCGGCTTTGTTCGTAGGCAACGCTGGTCTGGTACTGCGCATCCTGCGTCTGATAATAAACCGTGCCGACATCAAGAATATTCCAGGCCAGTTTGAGTTCGGAATCCATGGCTCCGGGATTGGCGGTGTTGACATAGCCGGCGGAAGAGAATATCTCGGGCAGACGATTGGCCGGCGACTTGCCGACTTCGATCAAACTCTGCTGATAGCTGACGACGCGGCGCGTATAATTGTACTTGAGCGCCAGAGCCATAGCCATATACATATCAATCGGCTTTTCGATTTTGCGCGGAGTTGACGCATACATGGTCTGCAAATCGGCATCGACGCGAATCGCCCTGTCCCAATCGGTATAAGAAACCGGCGCCAGAGCGGCAAGCTCGTCGACCGCGACGACATCATCCCGGGAAGAACACGCCGAAACAATCAGAACCGCCGAAAACAAAAAAGCAAATATTTTCTTCATCATGATATCCTGTCAGTACACCTATCTGCGATACAGGTTATATCAATATTTCGGATATTAACAGTATTTATTTGCTTTTATTCAACTTTGATGTATAAAATTAATAAAATTGATATTTTTTCCGGATATAATTTACGCAAAACACAACAAAAGTTTGAGGGCCAATGTTAGATATTTTTCAGACAATCTTCAAATACCGCGAAAAAGAGAGTCCCGACAAGCTCGGTTTTTATCCGGAAAAAGTCCATGTCGGCGCCATGCCCGAACGCCGCTATCTGTGGACTTCAAGAATCCTGGTGATTTTATCGTGCATCAGCATTTGTTTCTCAATGATGCTGGCCAGCGCGATTTATGTTTTGCTGCCGCAGCGCGGCGCGTATCCGCGGCTTTTGCAGACCAACGGCTACTTCAGCCAGCTCGAACTGACCGATGAGCAGGAAAAGACCGTTCCGGTGCAAGATTTGATCGCGGAGTTGTTTATCGAAGAATACATCTCGTTGCGGCATGTTATCGGCAACGACTATGACGAGCTGGTTACCCGCTGGGCTCCCGGATCTCAGCTTTATTGGCTGTCGGCACGCTCGGTGTTTCAAAACTTTACGACCAACGACGCGCAGAACAACATTATGCAGTTCAAAATGCGCGCACTGGTACGGCTGGTCGAAATCGAATGGGTGCGCCCGCTCACCCGCGGCCTGTGGAGCGCTCAGTTTATCACCATGGACTACTACCCCGGCGAAACGACACCTCTGATTAACATCTGGCGTGCGTATCTGCGCGTTGCGTTTACGACCATAAACTACAACAACCGCCGCCAAAGGGAGCTCAATCCGTTCGGTTTTTTGGTTCTGAACTATTCACTCTCTTACGTCGGCACGCCGGACGAACCCGAAAGTTACATGAACACAGCCAAAGACGCCCGCAGCATGCGCTTTACCTACTAATGAAAGAAACCGCTTCATGAATGTGTTTTTTTCGAAATTATTCCGGTACCGCGAAAGAAAGAGTCCCGATGTTCTCGGGCTTTATCCGGAACGCGTGCATATTGAAGCCATGCCCGAACGCCGCTATCTATGGACTTCGCGGATTATGGTTATTGTCGGTGTATTCAGCATTTGCATTACCATCATGCTGGCTTTGACCGTTTATGTCCTTCTGCCGCAGAAAAAGTCGATGCCGACTTTTTATCAGATCAACAAAACTTTCGGCAATCTCGAAAAATCGCAGCCGGCTGAAGTGCGCGGGAATCCGCAGAGTCTTCTGACGGAAGAGCTTATCAGCCGTTATGTCAAACTACGGCACGAAATTCCTTATTCGCACGCCGACCTGATTTACCGCTGGGATCGCAGTTCGGAGTTTTTTCAACTTTCTACCGTCGGCGCTTATCAGCAGTTTATTTATAAAATGGATTTCGATCGAATAACCGGCTTTATCGAGCAACAGATGATCCGCAAAATCGACACGGACTGGATTCGGCAGCTCACCGACGAGTTATGGCAAGTTCAGTTCCGCACCACCACGACAACCAAAGATTTTCCGGAGCCGCAGACAATTATCTGGCGCGCGTATCTGCGCGTCATTTATGTCGACATAAAGAACAATCCCGAAGAGGAGGAAGGCGTCCGCTCGTTTGACTATACGCACAATCCCTATGGTTTTCGCGTTAAGAGCTATGTTCTCGGCTATGCAGGCACGCCACAGGCTTCCGAACACTATCTTGACGTAGCCAAACAGGTAACGGAGATACGAAACGAAGACTGACTATTTTTGTCAGCCTTCGTTTTCTGAGACAACGACCGCATTTTGATCCGAAAATATTCAGAATTTTACTTTTTTATCCAGTCGTTCCAGCTCGTCAATATAGGACGAAATCAGACTCAGTCCCTTATTCCAAAATTCAGGACTTCCGGCATCCAGACCAAAAGGCCTGAGCAGCGCGTCATACCTCTTGACGCCCGTCCGGCTCAGCATCTCGAGATATTTGTCGGGGAAGTTTTCAACCTTTCCTTCCTGATAAACCTGATACAGCGAGTTGACCAGACAATCGGCAAACGAATAGGCGTAAACATAAAACGGACTGTGAAAAAAGTGGCTTACGATCGGCCAGATCGACTTGCTGTCATCATCGACAATAACGCTGGGGCCAAGGCTCTCGCGCATTTCCTCAAGCCATATTTCATCCAGACGCTCGGGCGAAAGCTCCCCTTTTTTGCGCTCTTCGTGAACGCGCGTTTCAAAAAAGTGGAACGCAATCTGACGAACCGAGGTGTTTATCATGTCGTTTACCTTAGAGGCAATCAGGCATAATTTTTCCTTGTCGTCATCAAGCTGCGCCAACAGGGACTGAAACGTTATCATCTCGCCGAATACCGAGGCGACCTCGGCCAGCGTCAACGGCGTATCGTCATTTAGCTCTCCCTGCCGGACGCTCAGACGCATGTGACAGCCGTGGCCGAGCTCGTGCGCCAAAGTCAAAACATCGTTCTGCTTGCCGACGAAATTAAGCAGCAGATACGGATGAAATTTTGCCGGCAGCGGCATGGCAAAAGCTCCGCCGCGTTTGCCGTCGCGAGGCGGAACGTCAATCCACGACTTGTCCTTGTCAAAGAACGGCTCAGCAAGTTTTTTCAGTTTGGGCGAAAAACGTTCGTATGCATCAAGAACCGTTTTGACGCTCTCATCCCAACTGTATTGGCGGTCGGAACCGAACGGAAGCGGCGCGTTGCGATCCCAGTATTGAATCTTTTTGACGCCGAGCCATTTGGATTTGAGTTTGTAAAAGCGATGCGCCAGATTGGCATATTGCGCACGCACCGATGAAGTCAGAGCACGGAGCGCCTTGTCGTCGACCCGGTTGTCGAGATTGCGCGCCGCCACCGGAGACTTGTAACCGCGGTTGTCGTCGCTGATGGCCTTGTCCTTGACAATCATATTATAAATAAAAGTAAACAGCTTGCGGTTCTCCCGACAGACGCGATTGAGCTCCCGCCCGGCCTTGGCGCGGATTTCGGGGTCTTTGTCAAGCAGGAGTTTGGATATCTCGGCATCGTTGTACTTTTGGCCGTCGACAGTATATTCAAGCGCTGCGGAATACTCGTCATACAGGCGTTTCCAAGCGCCGCCGGAAGTTACCGATTTTTCGAGGAAAACCTTTTCGACGGGTTCGGACAGTTCATACGGCTTAAACCGACGGATGCGCTCCAAAAACGGTTTGTAATAAGCGACCTTCTCATCAGCCAGCAGCTCTTTGAATTTGGCTTCCGGCAGACGGTTGATTTCAAGAGTAAAGAAAATCGACGGCTTGCCGTAATCGGTCATACGTTCGTCAATGTTCTGATAAAAGGCGACAGCCGCGGTATCCTTCATGCGCGTAACCATGTTCAGATAGGCAAAAACACCCAACTTGCTGCCCAAAATTCCCGTTTCTTCGACATTTTGCAACGCCTTCAGGAAATCTGCCGGTGCAATCGAAGCAAATGTTCCTTTGTACCTTTTGGCCAAAGTCTCATTCAGTCTTTTGTACTTTCGCAGGTCTTTTTCAATCTGAGGATCGTCCATACCGACATATAAGTCGCTCAGATCCCACCCCGGAACGTCATTGCGGTTTTTCGTCTTCGGGAACTTCTTCGGTGATGATTTCATTTTCCAATTCCTCGTTTAATTTTTGAAGTTTCTGCATCTCGGCGGCCGGTGCGGGATTGTTTTTGAGATATTCGGCGGCGGTTTCGACGTCAAAGGTCTCGTCACGGACAGTCTCCGGCTCAAAAATATAATTGCTCCACGGCGCGCTTTGCCGCCCCTGTGTCCAGTCGGACAGACCGCGGCCGATGACGCGCATATCACACCAGGTATTACGCAGAATTGCACCGAACAGGCAGCTTATTTTTTTGTCTTCCCCACAGTTCAGCAAGCGGTCTGCCAGTTCGTGCGTACACGGGATAAAACCGCGGTTTTGCGCATCCTGCCGCGGCGACAGCAAAATCAGCATAAACACGCACATAAAGACAAAAACAACCAGTCCGCTCAAAATTCCGAACCAATGACGTTTGATGAAAGACATTATTTTCCTTTTCGGGCGTTGCGTTTTTTCAACAATTCTTCAAGAAGCGCCAGCTCTTCCAGCGTATTGGCGGCGGAAGCCTCCTCGACAGGGCACTCGACGGCGCTGCATTTGAGGCCTTTGCGCAGAGCAACTTCTACCGCGTCGGTAAGATAATATTCACCGGCGGCGTTTTCATTACTGATGGCGGCAAGAATTTCAAAAAGTTTTTCGCCGTCGAAGCACATCATGCCGGAATTGCACAAATTAATAGCCTTTTCTTCGTCGGTGGCGTCTTTGAACTCGACAATGCGATCAAGATTGCTGCCGTTCATAATCAGCCGGCCGTAGCGCGCCGGATCTTTCGGGCGAAAACCGAGGCAGACCACGGCGTAGCCTTCGCGGCGTTTTTTGAGAAGTTTCTGCATGGTGTCTTTGGTATACAACGGCTGATCTCCGAAAATAACCAGAATGTCGCCCTTGAAACCGAACAGTTCGGAGCGCGCCGCCACAACCGCGTGGCCGGTGCCGAGCTGTTTTTCCTGCACGCAGGTCGGATACGGGGCGACTTCTTTTTTGACAATGTCGCCGTCCGGTGCAATAACCGTGACGATTTTGTCCGCCTTAATCTCCTCCAGCGTGTCGAGAATATGGCGGATCATCGGCTTGCCTCCGACAGGCATCATCACCTTGGGCAAATCGGATTTCATACGGGTGCCGCGGCCGGCTCCCAGGATAATGGCGGCTACTTTATTGTCGTTCATGGTTCACAAACTCCTTTATAACTTTTTAATAACTTATAGCTTATAATAACAAATATCTTTTATTTGTTAACAAAGAGTATTCAGTTATGAAAAAAATTTTTCTTGCCGTTTGTTTCACTCTTTTGGGAAGCGCGGCGGCCGGCGCCAAAATGACGGAAATTTCCGATCGTGCCGCCGTACCGCAACCACAGGCTCGGGTTCAGAGCGAAACCCCTAAAATGCAAAGCATGACAAGAGAAGCACTGGAACGTTTTTTGGAAGAAAGAATAAAAGCTACCGTTGCGGAAGATGCACAAAAAATTACGACCGGAAGCATCAATGCCGTTCACAGCCCGGAAGCCCGAAAAGCAATTGAAGAACAAAACAAGTCCGAGTTTCAAAAAATTTATGAAGCGGCCATGGCTCGCGTCATCCAACGGCAAAATTCCATCGACACAAGGCAGCCGCTGACCGCTCTGCAAGCATCCGAACAGCAAAAAGCATGGGAAAGGCCTAATTTTGCCGTTATTGAAGCGGTTCTGCCCGACAGCCCGGAAAAGGTTTTGCTTCCGGCCAAAGAGCATATTCCCTATCTGCTGGCCAAGATTGACGTTCTGCCCGACGGCGTTGTCAAAATCGAAGAAACGATCACCGTCGTTGCCAATGGCGAAAAACTCCGTACCGACATACATAAAAGCCTGCCTTCTTCAATTCTGCTGCGTGACGGCACACGACAGAATTTGAGCTATACTTTTGTCGGCGCCAGCATTAACGGACAACCGGCGGATTATAAAATCGCGCGCGGCAAGACAGGTTTTCTGCTGACGCCCGTTTCGGAAACGGAGCTGAACCCCGGCGTTTACACCTATCGTTTTACCTACCTGGTGCATAATCTGATGGGAGTTTATCCTGACTTTGACGAATTTTACTGGGATGTCACCGGAAGCTCCGGAGATCTGGTCGTCGGCAAGGCCGGCGCCGTCATAACCTATCCGCAGGCAGGAGAACCGCTCGGACAGGTTGTTCTGGTCGGCGCGCCGGACGTCCTGACCCCGGCCTGGGGCAACATCATCCGGCTGTCTCCTGTTTCTTTCGGTTATCGCAGCACGCGCCCGCTGTTTATCGGTGAAGGTTTTCATATCATCAGCTCTCTGCCGCACGGAGTGATCGCCGCACCGTCTTTCGGTGATTTCTGGTTCCGCAAAATCGAAAAACATAACGACATCGTTTTCAGCGCGCTCGCACTGCTGGCGATTGTTTCCGGATTTATGATTTCCGGCAGATATGTCCGCCGCAACGTCGGACAGCTTAGAATAACGCTCAAAAAAACCGCGCCGCTGTTGCGTTTCCTTTATACCGGCAGGTATGACGCCAAATCCTTCGGTGCATTTATTCTCGAGACGTACAGGAAAAACATTATCGACATTCAACAGTCCGGCGATACGATTTTGCTGGTCAAACGGACTGACAACCTCAAAAGCCTGAGCAAATATGAGCAAAAAGCTTTATTCTCAATGTTCGGCGCCGGCGAAACCGTTTTTAACGTCAATAAAAACAACCTCGTAAAAATACGGCGCGCTTCGCGTTTTATCGAAAAAGAGGTGAAGCGCGACTTCGGCCTGTTCCGCCTGAAACTGAACAGCGGCTATATCCTGTTCAGTCTGGTCATGCTGTTTGCCGGAGAGATCTGCATTGCGCTGTTTGCGCAAAATCCTGAAATACTGAAAGTCCTTATTCCCGGAACGCTGGTTTTGATCGGCGGCGGTCTGCTCTTTTATGCGCAATCGGTCGGCAATTTATATAACATTGCAGCCAAAGCCGTCGGAACAGCTCTGATTCTGCTGACTGTCATTGTCATGACTTCAACGGTCTCACTGCCGGCCGTGGCGCTTATTTTCAGCTCGGTGTCGGCCATTTTTTACTTTACGAGCGGATACGGGAAACGCAACGGCCTGCTCAGACCATATATTGACCAAACAGCTATACAGAAAGAGTATCTGTGCAGACATAAAGACAATATTATGCTGGGACGCGAAATTGCCAACCAACAGGCAAACGTTCTGGTGCTGGATATGGAAAATGAGTTCGTCTCCGATAAGAAGAACGAATATAATAAACTGAAAACGATAGTCGACATGCTTCGCAAATTAAACTAAGGAGTTGATCGAGCCTCTCGGGCTTTCTCCTACTGTGTCGTCCTCAGTTTTTTTTCTTTAAGTCATCAACCCAGTAAAAAAGTTACACACAAATTTGTTTGAATATTGCATTGAGAGTAACAATAATTTTTCGCATTACGGCGGTCAGCGCGACCATTTTCTTTTTTCCGCGAGCAATTAAAGCAGAGTAAACGGAGTTCAGTTTCTCATCATACTTAATGGCAACAAGAGCGGCTATAAAGAGGACTTATACATTAGAGGGACAATAAACGAAGTATGTGTTATGATGTTTATTGTCCCTAATTGCTTGAGTGAATGTTGCAACATCCTCTCAAGTGCCGGCAGCGGCTGAGGTCCAAGGGGGACACGAGTTTTCACACTTGTAAAAAAGTAAAGCCTGCCGGCATATTTAGGGTTAGTCGTATCGTTGAAAGAGCATTAATGCTCGTGTATAAGGAGGACTTTCCCCCTGGAAGATAATAACACATATATCGGAACTTATCGGTGTTGCTCCGCTTAATCGTGAAAGCGGGATGATGAGAGGAAAAAGTAAAATCTACGGCGGTCGGGGATATGTTCGTGATAGCTTGTATCTTGCTGCACTACCGGCAATCCGCTTCGAACCCAAACTCAGAGAATTTTATTTGCACCTAAAGAATAACGGCAAGCCTGGCAAGCTTGCCGTTATTGCGGTCGTTCGAAAAATGATACGATATTAAATGCTAAACTGCGTTCTTTTTATGCTTGACTTTCAATATCGTTGCTTTTTTACTTGTCCAATTTCCAGGGAACAGATCAGTTTTTGGGACTTTGCAGGGTATTGCGGATACAAAAAAAGAGGAAGCATGCACTTCCTCTTTTCCAAGTGGTTGCGGGGGCAGGATTTGAACCTACGACCTTCAGGTTATGAGCCTGACGAGC
>CAYNBB010000051.1:0-10798 GCA_964395655.1 uncultured Azospirillaceae bacterium
CTCCTCTTCGGGACTTTTTTTACTGTCCAATTTCCGGGGGACAGATCACGAGGGAGAGGTTTTGTTATGGTGGGTATGACAAGACTCGAACTTGTGACCTCTACGATGTCAACGTAGCGCTCTAACCACCTGAGCTACACACCCATAAAAATACCTTTTGTCATTGCTCACAAGTAAACTTGTTCTGGCTCCTAAGCTCATTAACATTCGCTAACTCGCTGCGGTCTCTCGTTTTCTAATTTCGCTTCGCTTGCTTACGCTTTTCTCGCTCAATAAGAAAACTTCGCCTCTTGCGGTAAAATCAACCGGAGCATCGGTTGATTTTTGTCCTCGAGCCTCTACGATGTCAACGTAGCGCTCTAACCACCTGAGCTACACACCCATAAAAATATCTTTTGTCATCGACAGAAATCTTATTTATACGATTAATTTTAGTTTGACAAGCATTTTTTTACATCATAAGTTACATTTGTTTAAAATCGATATAATAATCTGTTTTTTTGACAATTACTTTTGTGACTAACCTTTGTAACTGAACTATAAAATCCATGAAAAAATATTTGACTTCTCCCCTGTTTGCGCCGGTTTTCTTTTCGCTCATCTGGATGTTCTGGATGTGCTGCGTTTTCATTTTTGAATATGACAATCTTGCGGGGTTGCTGGACAAAGACGACGGCGTTCTCGAAATTATAACGAATTTGGCTTATCTGCCCTTGTTGTCGGCCTATATCTTTTGTGCCCGTTATTTTATGAATGACAACAGCCGTCGAATCGACTTTTTTGTTTTTGTCGGTCTCGGCCTCGCCGCTTTTCTGCGTGAAATGGGAATACAACACTGGCTGACCAGTCACGACACTACGGCATTCAAATCACGCTTTTTCCTGAATCCCGCCAATCCGCTGAGTGAAAAAATTACGGCTGGCGTTCTGTTGCTTTTGTTGGCGGCAGCGCTTGTCTATCTGGGCATCAAATATACGAAACATCTGATCGTTTCTTTCTTCAAGATGAATCCGACGACATGGTCGATAGCCACTCTGTGCACCATCGGCGTTATTGCCAAATTTACCGACAGGTTTCCTTCAAATTACAAACACAGTACCGGTACGCCTCTTCCGGAACAACTGCGTTTGCACATTGAAATCGTAGAAGAAACTTCGGAAACTTTGTTGCCGTTGATTGCCGCATTCATCATTTTTCAATACGCACTGCTGCACAAAAAGTCTGCAAATTAGCGAATAGTTAAGTTTTTTGTCTTAGAATCTTTCTACCGCCGTGGAGAAAATTTAAGATGAACGACAAAAAACTTGACTTTCGAATCGATTATAAAAAGCTCAATATCTTTGAAGAATTTAACACCAAAGAGATGGCTTTTCCGATTGTTATGTCGTCTCCGCACAGCGGAACGCTGTTCCCGCAGGAATTTCTGGAGAACTCCGTTCTAAACGTGGAAGAGCTGCGTTCTTCCGAAGACTGTTATATGACCGAAATGGTCAAACAGGCTTCCGACGCAGGGATTCCGCTCCTGAGCATGAACATTCCGCGGACATTCGTTGATGTCAACCGCGACAAAATCGAACTTGACGAAACGATGTTTTTTGACGCGCCGCAAAGCCTCGGCAACGCCGGAAGCCGCCGCTGCCGCGTGGGACTCGGCGTCTTGCACCGGATTGTCTATCCCAACAAAGACATTTACGACGGCAAACTCTCTTACAAAGAAGCACTGGAGCGCATTCAAAACGTTTACGAGCCTTATCATAAACGCCTTAAACAGCTGGTCGACAAATGCGTGCGCAAATTCGGCTTCTGCCTTTTGATTGACTGCCATTCAATGCCCTCGATGATCTGCCATATCATGAACGATGAAAAAGCTCTGGACTTTTGCCTGTGCACCCTGTTTGACGAAAGCTGCCCGACGCAGATGTCGGAATTTTTGAGCAAAGCCCTGGAAGCGCGAGATTACCGCGTCGAATTTAACCGACCGTATGCCGGCGCCTATATCGCGTTTAATTACTGCCAACCGCGCAAAAACATTTATACATTGCAAATAGAAATTAACCGCGCTCTTTACATGAATGAAAGAAGCTATCAAAAAAACGCGCTCTTTCAAAAAGTTAGCTCCGACGTCTGCGATTCCGTCATCGCGTTGGGAAATTTTTTGCTGGATTTTAAAAAATAGTTATGTTATAAACCGCTCTTGTTTTGCGGCTGCAGGATGAATATTTACATCTGCAGTCTGGCGTTTGCAGGGCCATAATGTCCTGCAGACTTTTGGTAAACCAACCTTAAACTATTTTTATTTTTGTTTGCCGTTAAGCAAGTGGAAATTGGCATATTTGTTGCATGAGGGATACTTGTGGCTGGTTTAAGGGAGCAGAGGGATGCGACTTTTCGTATCAACACACTTAATGTTTTTGTTAATATTGCTGATGTTTATTCAGCCAGTACAGGCTCGCGCTTACACCGAATTCAGAGATGATGCCCTGGTCTGTATGGATGCGACACAAAAATTTGAAAAAGAATATCAAATCAAAGAACACCTATTAACCACCATTTCCAATGTCGAAACCGGGCGTTGGAATGAGAAAAAACAGCAGAGCATGGCTTGGCCGTGGACCATTAACGCCCAAGGCAGAGGCCGTTTCTTTGCGACAAAAGCCGAAGCAGTACGCGAAGTCAAAAGACTTCAGGCTCTGGGTGTCAAAAGCATCGACGTCGGATGTATGCAGATTAACCTTGCCTATCATCCGGAAGCGTTTGCCAACGTGGAAGAGGCTTTGGATCCGCAGAAAAACGTTGAATACGGCGCCAAATTCCTTAAAAAGCTGCACAACAAAAAAGGCGATTGGATCAAAGCCGCCATGGCCTATCACTCAAGCGTTCCTTTTCGGGCAAAAATGTATAAAAACAAATTAGCCTCGGCTTATCAGTCAATCCGGCAGGCACAGAAGTCGCAAAGCACTCCGTTGTTTGCACAAACCCAACAAAACAAGACAAAAACGCTTGCAAAGTCTCGCGTTGTCGTTAAAAATAAAAGCATTGACAGAATTAAGACCGCAAAAAAAGCCAATGCTTGGCGTGAGGCAAAAGTCGCCGCCTGGCAGGAGGCTCGCAACCGTAATTAGGACACGATGACAGACTGTTTTGCAGAACCCGGCTTTTATTGGCGCCCCATCGGCGGAAACAATATTGACCAGATCAGCGGCCACTGCTACCAGTATACGGACATTGTGTCACGGAAATCAGGCCTGTCGGCAACGACAATTATTGTGGATTTGGGTAAATTTGACAACCATCATGCTCTCGGCATTAAGAATTCGACGGCAGCCGTTCCCGATATCAGGGATTTGCTCAAGACGCCGTTCCTTAATCCGGGAGCCGTTTTTTTGACACATTCGCATCCTGACCATCTCAACGGAATCGTCCACTATCTTAAGGCAGGATTTTTACTGCCGACACTTTACGGCGGCAAATATACCCAAATGATTTTAGACGATCTTTACTCCTGTTTTAAGGTGCCGGAATATATGCGCCCGGACTTTGTCCGCATTAAAGACGGCGACAAAATTAAGATCGGTTCGCTGGAAATTGAGGCCGTCGCCGCGTCGCACACCTGTTTTGACAGCTTCGGATTTGTGATCAAAAGCAAATCGGCTACCGTTTATCATACCGGCGACATGAAAATCGACAACAGCACTTATTTCCGAAAACCGACCAATCTGAAAGCCATAAAAAAACTGGCATCCAAGATCACGCATGTCGTGGCAGATTTCTGCGGCATTACCGAAGACGGATTTGCCGTCCGCGAAGCGGACACATTTAAAAAAATGGTGAAGATAATCCGCAAATCGCACAAAGACAAAATATTTATTCCGGTTTATCCGACGCATCCCGAGATGTATCTGGTCGCTTTTCTGGCTGCGCTGAAACTGCGCAAAAACGTCGTTTTTTACGGCAGCTCTGATTTCTACGGCTATTTGGAACTGATGAGAAACTACGGCATATCCTTTGAAAAAATGGCAGGGAACCGCATTAAGGTTTTTGAAGGCGAACCGCAGAATCCAGACGAGCCCGGAAAATCGTTCGTTGTTATCGGCGACTATAACGACATCGGCAATTTTTTCGGAGACAAGCCTAACAACAGTATCGGCATTATTACGGCGCGTACGTTTTTTAATCCGCTCAAAGGACAGTTCAATTCACGAAACATTAAATTTGTAACCGTACAAGAAGTACCGGAACTTCAAGGTTACGGACACGGATTTATCGGCGATTACGAATATCTGAACAACCTGCTCCTAAAACCGGTTTTTATTCCGACGCACTGCCCCTGCTATATTATAGACAGTTGCCGGACACTGATGCAGTATCTCGGATTGAACATGATTGAGACAACGCCGAAAAACAATCAGGTTTATCGTCTGGAAGCGGGGAAATGTACGCTTACGGCAGAAAATCCTGCGTCATGGCTGGTCGTCAGTTACAACGGAAGTTTTGCCTCTTTCAGCGAGGTCTGGCAAAAACCGACTTCCGGCGAAGGCTTTTTGAAAAGGACTTTCAGCGCCAGACGCTGTCGCAACAAATTTAAGATGTTGTTGCATCTGCGCCGCAAAAGAGGATGACATGCAAATAAAAAAATACAGTGGAACCTATAATATCCGCAGTTACGAATGCGACAGGAACAACAACCTGCGAATCCTGACTTTGATGAACATTTTTCAGGACATGGCCGACAACCATGCCTGCGAAATGGGTCTCGGAATGGAATATGTTCTTTCCAAAGGACTTGCCTGGGTAGGCTCGAATTACGTCCTTGACATTCAGCGACTGCCCCGGATGCATGAAAACATCCGAATCGAAACCTGGCCTTCGGGAAAAAAACGCCTCGGCGCCGTCCGCGATTTTGAGGTTTTCGGCAGCGACGGACAAAGCATTATCCGTGCCTCAAGCCAATGGATTTTGATTGACTTCAAACGCAAACGACCGGTCGGTCTGTGCGAAAACCTGCCCGAATACGAGGCACTTCCGCAACGCTCGCTGGCGACAGATTTTCCGAAACTGCCGGAAGTCGAACACGCGGACGAAGAAGCGAAATTCCGCGTCCGTTTTGACGACATCGACATTAACAAACACGTCAACAATGCAGTTTATGCCTTGTGGGCAAGCGAATCCGTCGAAGCGTCTTTCCGGCTTGAACATACGCCGCGACATATTGAAATCTCCTTCAAAAAAGAAGGATACATGAGTGAGAAAATCGAGGTTCTTACTCAGCAGAACGGTCTGCGCAGCCTGCACAGCATCCGCACTTACGACGGTGAGGACGACCGGGAGCTGGCTCGCGTCCTCATCGACTGGAATTAACCGAATAAGGAAACCCAAATTATGGAAATTACAAAATTCTCACGCGATTACACCATCCGCAGTTACGAATGCGACAGAAACAATCAACTGCGAATCGTTACGCTGATGAATATTTTTCAGGACATGGCCTATACACAGGTTACGCAAATGGGATTCGGCCTGCGTTTTTGCCTCAAAAACAAAATTACATGGGTCGGCACCAATTATGCGATCGAAATCGACCGCCTGCCCAAAATGGACGAGAATATCCGTATCGACACCTGGCCTTCGGGTGAAAAGAAACTCAGCATGACACGCGACTTTGAAGTGTTCGGCGACGACGGACAAAGCATTATCCGCGCTTCGAGCCAATGGGTGATGGTTGACTTCGTCAAGCACCGGCCGGTTGTTCTCAAAGAACGTCTGCCGGAATACGATCTGACGGAAAACAGGGCTCTGAATACCGATTTTCCGAAGATCAGAGAACTTGAACGAATTGATTATCAGGCAAAATTCCGCGTTCGTTACGACGATATCGACCTTAACCGCCACGTTAACAACGGCGTTTATGTTTTGTGGGCTTGCGAAGCGGTGGATTCCGACTTTCGGCTAAAGCATACGCCGCGTTATATTGAAATCGCCTATAAAAAAGAAGGCTACCTCGGCGAAAAGATTATGGTTAACACCGAATATGACGGCCTGACCGCATTGCTCAGCATCAACACTTATGACGGCGACAACAACCGCGAGCTGGCGCGGGCAACCGTGGTCTGGCGCGAACGCTAGAAAAGGTGTTCGTACAGAATCTTGCAACCAAGCAGGATGAGAATAATTCCGGCGGCCTGTTCCAGATAACAAGTCTTAAGTTTTTTGAAAAACCGACAGAGGTTAAAGCCTATCAGCGAACAGACAAAAGTCGTGGCGCCGATAATCAGCGCCGAGGAACAAACCGGCGCTTTGACAAAGTAAAGCATTGAACCGCTGACAAAGGCATCTATTGACGTGGCGACGCCGATAACAAACAAAACCCGGAGCGGCAGATTTTTACTGAGTTTTTCCTTACAATCGCAACTGCGCAAAGAATCGACAATCACTTTCAATCCGAGTGTCAGAAAAACGAAAAAAGCTATCCAATGGTCAACCCGTTCAATCAGCCGATAGACGCCGCGCGCGCCGTACCAACCGAGAATCGGCATGACAAACTGCCCGAGCGCCGTGGCGCCCGCCAACTTGAACGAGGCCAGACGCCGCTTCTGCCGGATGATGAGGCCGTAGGAAAAAGAAACGACAAAGGCGTCCACTGCCAAAGCCAGCGCCAGTAAAAAGATATCTGCCAAATTCATTTTGCTCTCCGTCGATTAAGGCTGGATTTTTGGATTGTCCCGGCTATAATGCTCTTAAACACGGAGTTTTTTATGAAAGATTACAGCGAAGACCATCTGCTTGACCGCAAAGTTAAAATTTTTCAGCCGGACGACGGATACCACGCCTCCAGCGATGCTGTTTTGTTAGCATCGGCCGTCGTCGATGTCAAGCGTAATGACAACATTCTCGACGTCGGATCGGGCACCGGCGCCATATCGCTTTGTCTGGCGCAAAGGCTCAAAGACAAGAACGTTTCCGTCTGCGGACTAGAGATTCAGTCGCGGCTGGCCGAACTGGCAAACCTGAGCGCGGCGGAAAACGGGTTTGACTTTGTAAAGTTCATCAATGCCGATATCAAGGATTGCCCGCTGCCGTTTTGCTCTTTTTCTCACGTTGTCAGCAATCCGCCTTATGCCGAAAAAGACTTGCCCTCGCCGAACGACAGCAAATCGGCCGCGCATAATTTTTCGAGCGTACCCAATCTCGGCGAATGGATAAAATTCTGCATTAAAATGATACGGCCGCAGGGATATTTTTATATGATCAACCGCGCCGCGGCGCTGAGCGAAATCCTGTATCATCTGCACGGCAAACTCGGCGGCATCCGCATTCTGCCGCTGACATCCAAAAGCGGACAAAGCGCCAAGCGCGTGATTGTGACGGCGCGCAAAGACTGCAAGGCTCCGACGGTTTTGTGTCCGCCGCTGACGATTCATACCACCGAGGGCGGACACACCCCCGAAGCCGAAGCCATTCTGCGCGATGGTCGAAGCATATCTTCCTTCGTTTAGCATTTGACCATTTTTCAGCTTTACCGGCAGGTTCTTGAACGCTACGGATCCAATGAAGATAAGGTCTTGACAGATAATTATTTTCCTTTTATAAGCAAGGTGTCCGAGAGTTCCCGGTACGGGGACTTTAATTAATAATAACAGGTTTGAAAACCTGACTAACCGGAGAAAACAAATGAAACGCACATATCAACCCAGCAAGCTGGTAAGAGCCCGTCGTCACGGCTTCCGCACCCGCATGGCCACCGCCGGCGGACGCAAAGTTTTGGCCGCACGCCGCGCAAGAGGACGCAAGAGACTCTCTGCCTAAGCAAATGGAAGTTCTTGTCTTAAAAAAGAGAAAAGAATTTGTCAGAGTCGCCAAGGGATTAAAGGTGGTTACGCCGTCGTTAATCCTTCAGGCGGCTCAAAGTTTATGCAGGGAAGGCAAACGGTGTGACAAGGACTGCTGCCATCTCGGGTATACCGCTACAAAAAAAATCGGCAAGGCGCATCTGCGCAACCGCACCAAACGCCGGCTGCGCGCCGCGGCAGTGCCGCTGTTCAGACAAAGCGGCCGCGGCCTGACCGATTATGTGCTTATCGGCCGCTACAGCACCGCCTCCGTCGATTTTGCCCGGCTCAAGGCCGACATGGAAAAAGCACTCGTCGAGATAAACCGGCTGTTTAGCAAGCCCAAAGAGAAAAAGAATGATAAAACGGCTCCTGATTTGGCTGATTAGGTTTTATCAGAAAGGAATTTCCCCCTTTTTGCCCCATGTCTGCCGTTACAGACCGAGCTGTTCGGAATATTTTGTTCAGGCGCTGACAATTCACGGCGTTTTTAAGGGCTCGTATCTCGGCATAAGGCGAATCCTGCGCTGTCACCCCTGGGGCGGCCAGGGAGATGATCCGGTTCCGCCGAAACAAAAATCCCCAAAATAATAAGTTGCCTTAAAAGCTTGCTTTGCCCCGGAAATTATAATAAATATAACAAAGCTGTTTATGTTATGAGGAGTTTTAGTCAATGAAAGAAGATATGAAGGGACTCTATGCCGCCATTTTGCTGTCGATGGCCGTCATATTCGCCACAAACTGGCTGTTTCCCCAAAAAAGAGCCGCGCAGTCAAACGCTGCCGAACCTGTCAGCGCGGAACTTGCATCCACGCTGGCGGCCGAGGCAACTCCGGCAGTCGTTTCTTCGGACATTGCAACAGTACTTAAAGCCGACAAACGCATCGGGTTCGACAATGCCGCGGTGCGCGGTTCCATCCGCGTAAAAGGCGCACGTATTGACGAGTTGTATCTCAACAAATACAAAAAAACGCTCGAATCCGACAGCGAAGACGTTGAGCTGTTGACACCGGCACAAACTAAAGCGCCCTATTATGCCGAATTCGGCTTTATTGATGCGGACAACAAGCTCAGACTTCCCGACGGCGAAACGCTCTGGACCGTCAAAGGAAACAAACTTACGCCGCAGACGCCGGTCGTTTTGGAATGGAACAACGGTCAGGGGCTCAAGTTTATACGCAAAATCAGCCTCGACGACAATTATATGTTCAAAATCGAACAGTCGGTCGAAAACAACGGCGGCACCAAAGTCACCCTTTATCCCTACGGACTGATAAACAAGACCTATGTCGAGGGCGAAAACACCACCCGCGTGGTTCATGAAGGAATGAGCGGCGTTCTGAACTCCACCCTCAAGGAAATCAAATACAGCGCGCTTAAAGACGACAAAAAAGAAGAATTCAAAAGCAAAGGCGGCTGGGCGGGCTTCTCCGATCACTACTGGTTCTCCGCGCTGATCCTGAACAACGATCAGAAAAGCAACGTCAAGTTTTCTCAAATCGGCGAGAACAGATACCAGGCCGATTTTGTCGGCACGCCGCTCAGCATTGATCCGGGCAGCGTCGGCACCGCCGAGCACCGTTTTTTTGCCGGCGCCAAGGAAATTACCCTGCTTGACAAATATTCAAAAGACCTGCACATCGACAAATTTGACCTCGCGGTCGATTTCGGCTGGTACTACTTCCTGACCAAACCGTTTTTCTACATTCTGGACTTTTTATACAAGCTCATCGGCAATATGGGCTGGGCGATTTTGCTGTTTGCGGCGCTTTTGCGGCTGGCAATGTTTCCGGTGGCCAACAAGTCTTACGAAAGCATGTCGAAGATGAAAAAGGTTCAGCCGAAAATCCAGTCCTTGCAGGAAAAGTACAAAGACGACAAAATGAAACTGCAGCAGGAAATGATGGAGCTCTATCGCAAGGAAAAAATTAATCCGGCATCGGGTTGCCTGCCGATGTTGATTCAGATTCCGGTTTTCTTCTCGCTGTACAAGGTTCTGAACATTGCAATCGAAATCCGCCATGCGCCGTTTGTCGGCTGGATTAAAGACCTTTCGGCGCCCGATCCGCTGACTGTCTCGGTAATTACGCATATTCCGCTGCCCGGTTTTCTGGATATCGGCGTCTGGCCGATTATCATGGGGCTGACCATGTACATTCAGCAAAAACTTAATCCCAAACCGGCTAATCCGGATCAGGCCAGAATGTTTGCGCTGATGCCGCTCATCTTTATGTTCATGCTCGGACATTTTGCCTCGGGACTGGTGATTTACTGGACGTTGAGCAATATATTGTCAATCATCCAGCAAAAAGTGATTATGAAAAAAATCGGAGTTGATTAATGGGATTTGAACCGGCAGCATTTACGGACGAGCAGTTAAAAGCAGCCAACGCGTTGTTCAAGCAAGGCACAAGGTTTGTGCTCGGCGTGGCCGGGCTTGAACAACTGCCGACGGACAACCTGCCGGAGACGGCGTTTGCCGGTCGCTCCAATGTCGGAAAATCAAGCATTATCAATGCTGTCACCGGCCAAAAAGGGCTGGCAAAAACATCAAACACGCCCGGACGCACCCAACAGCTCAACTATTTTAATCTGGCGGAAAAGCTTCATCTGGTCGATCTTCCGGGATACGGCTATGCGCAGGCGCCGGAAGCTCTGGTCAAAAAATGGCAGCGTCTGATATTCACCTATTTGCAGGGACGGGTCAGTCTCAAGCGCGTGTTTCTGCTGATTGATTCCCGCCACGGCATCAAAAAGGTTGACACCGAAATTATGGATATGCTCGACAAAGCTGCCGTCACTTATCAGATTGTGCTGACCAAAATCGATAAAATCAGCGCCCGGGAACTGCAGGAAGTTTTGGCTCGAACCGAAAAGGAAATCGCTGTTCATGCGGCCGCCTATACCAAAGTGCTGTGTACCAGTTCCGAAAAAAATATCGGCATCGCCGATTTACAGGCGGAGATTGCTTC
>CAYNBB010000052.1:0-10571 GCA_964395655.1 uncultured Azospirillaceae bacterium
CGGTTGATACCCATTATTTCGCGGGCAATTCGCTGTGAATGGACATATTTTTCAGCGGCTTCTTTATTGGGCGTTATCGGGTTGCCGTCTTTGTCTTTGGAGAAAAACTCTTTGGCGTCGTATTGAGTCAGGTGCTTTTTGAGTTTTTCCTTGCGCTGTTCTGGTGTTTCCTCGGCTTTTGAGGTTTCGCTTCCGTATGCAATATAAAAATCCATTCTTGCTTTCATAGCTTCTTTATATGCTTTGGTTGCTTTTTGGACAGTCTGATGCGTCGGGTTGGCGTTTAGGGCTTCCTGCGCTTTTTCTATGGCGTCGTCATCTTTTTTCTTTTTGGCGTCTTTAAGTTCTTGTACCAGACGTTTGTAGTCGGCGTCTTTTGCGGCAAGGGTGTTGGCCTTGTTAAATTCTGTCAGGCTTAAGTTAAAGGTGTCTCCCAGTTCTTTTCTTTTTTGAGGAACGTAAATTTTCATAATGTCTTTGTATTCCGGGGCGTCTTTCAACTCTTCGAGCTTTGGAGCATTGTTCATTTTGAGGCCTTTTTCAAGGCAGGCCAAATATAATTTGGCTTTGTATTCGGGGTGTTCTTCAAATTTTCCGAAGTTAATCGCTTTGTAACCGAGATTTTGGGCAGTTTCACATAAGGTGCGGAAAGTCTGGATATCTCCTTCAACGGCAACTTTGTTGCGCGAGGAGAAAATCATTTTGTCATCACCGTCGCGGAAGCACAGGTGCTGAGGATATTCGGCGTCCTGATATTCTTCAAAGTTTGTTTTGACACTTTGTTTGGCTTTGCTGACGGCTTGACGGACTTCTTCTTTCCATCCCTCATCATGAGCCGGCGTATCAACTTTGTCGTCGACGTTCAAGTTGTCCGACGTTTGTTCCGGCTGATATTCGGCAACGAATTTTGCCTTGTCTTCGGCTTTCCAGAATTCTTCGGCGAGATTGAGGCGTGTGTCAAGATTCCCTTTGCATTTGTCGAGCAGTTTTTGCAACAGGATGATGTCGGCACTGTTGTTGCGGTCGTCACGGTGCCCTTCGTTTATGTCTTTGAGTGCCAGCCGCGCAAACTGCTGGTCGATTTTATGTTGGTCGTTAATTTCTTCATGCGAGAACAACGGAGATTTTTTGTTTGTTTGCTGAAGGAGAACTTCTGCCGAGTCAGCCTGCATGGCCTCAAAAATGATTTTGTTGCTGACCGTTGCACAATCCATACGATTGCCGTCGGTCAGCGGATTGGTATTGAGAGAGACGGTGTAACCGGCAGCAGTCAATGCCTGAGTAAGATCGTTTTTGACTTCGCCGTAAGCGGATGTGCCGCCGAATTGTTCAAATATATAGGCTTTGTTACCTTCGACAGCCAAGGCCATCATATGTGCAACGCCGTATCCTGAAGCGGCAATCGGAATCAAGGTTTTTTTGTGTTTGTTTGCCATTTTTATGCCCTGAAGAGCAGTCGTCAGCTTTTGGAGGTCATTTGCCGCAGTATTTTTGTTAATCGGCTGCGAGCTGCACAGCAGGATGTTGTTTGGGGATTCCTTTTGTTCGTTCAATGCCGTGGCAAGATTTTCCGGGAATGCTATATCGGCAAAGTCGCAGTTGAAGTATTTGGCGGTTTCGCGCATTACATGGTTTTCCGCGACGAGTGTCATTCCGCCGTCGTATTTGTCAGGTTCGGCGGCAATGAAATTATTCAATTCTTTGATTTCTCGTGCTTTATCTTCGGTATTGTCAGCTGCGGCGGGATAGGTTAAGAAAGCCATGTTCGTCCTCCAAAATTCGGTTTATGACATTATATTATCACAAGAAAGATATTTTGTCTAACGTTTTGTCATAATTGGAAAAGTTTTTTAAATTCGTTCAATGTTTGAGCTTGCAGGTAGGGGTTGCATCGTTTTTCCTCATCAAGCGTAAACGGGCCTGCCGGCAGTTCCCGTTCGAGGTTTGCCTTTGCTTTGGCAAGATAATTTTGAATATCCTGATTGCCGTTGTTGAAGGTAAAAGCGTCATGTGCGCCGTGGGGCGTGTATTCGTGTCCGGGATAAAACAAAGTATCGCCGGGCAACTGTTTTATTTTTTGCAGAGCGGTAAACATTTGTTCGGGCGTTCCTTCAAACAGGCCGCCGATACAGAGGTTAAACAGGGTGTCGCCGGTGAACAAGGCTTTGTCTTGCGGAAAATACCATAAAATATGTCCCTGCGTGTGCGCGGAAGCCTCTATAATTTGCGCGGCGGCATTGCCGAGTTGGAACTTTCCGCCGGGTTCGACGCCGATATCAAAACCGGGAATACGCTGCCTGTCCTGTTTATTGGCGACAATTTTGGCACCGTATTTTTCTTTGAGAGTGAGATTGTCATCGGTGTGATCAAAGTGATGATGGGTATTGAGAATGAACTGCGGCCGTAGTCCGAGTTGTTCCAGCCCGGCGATAATCGGGGCGGCTTCGGACGGATCGAGCACGGCGGTCGTCCGGGTTGTTTCATCGACCAAAATATAGCTGTAATTGTCCATTTTGCCGGCGCGGCAAAGCACCGGATAAATTTGCAGCGGCATTATAAACATTCCTCCGGGTTGATTTCGTCAATCTGTTTTTTTTCGATATATTGTTCGGCATAGTCCAGATAAACTCCGCTTTTGATGAAAACCTCGTATAAGTCGGGGTCAAGGTGTCCTGAATTTTTCATATCGCGCATGATGCGCAGGACTTCCGAGAGCTTTTTGGGTTCTTTGTAGGGACGGTCGCGGGCTGTGAGCGCCTCATAAACGTCGGCGATGGCCATGATTTTGGCAGGAATTGACATTTGGCTTCCTTTAAGGCCGCGCGGATAGCCTTTACCGTCAACGCGTTCGTGGTGACAGCCGGCATATTCGACAATGTTGGACAGCTCTTTGGGGAAAGGCAGAGCTTCAAGCATATTAATCGTGACTTCGATATGTTCGTTGATTTTCCGACGTTCTTCTTCGGTAATAGTTCCCTGAGGCGTTTTGAGATTGTAAAGTTCACCGCGATTGTAATTTTCGACCAGATGATCAGGACGGTTTTGCAACAGCATTTCTTCCGCCGGCCGGGTATAGAGCTCCGGGTCTTTGATACGGTTGCGTTCAGCCCAGGAAAGGCCAAGCATCCGGTTGAAATAGCGCGTAAAATGTTGTTCGGAGATTCTGTCCAGCCGTTTGGCGTCTTCCGACGAAAGTTCGTTGTCGCCTTTATTGCATTCGGCGACAAAGGCAAAGTCGTCTTCAAGCTGTTTGACTTTTGCCACGAATTCGGCCTGAAGGTTTTCTTTGCTGTCTGTGTTTGCCAGCCGCTTTTGCAGATAGGCAATATGCGCATCGCGTCGGAGAATTTCGAAACGGTTACGTATTTCATGGATGCGGTTGTTGATTGTTTCCAGCTTCGTTGCCTTGTCTACGATGTATTCCGGCGTCGTTATTTTGCCGCAGTCGTGCAACCATGACGCTATATGCAGTGCATACCAGTCGTCGGCGTTCAGTTCAAAGTCTTTGAGCGGTCCTTCCGATTGTTCTGCAGCAGCGGTGGCCAGCAGACGCGTGATAATCGGTACGCGCTGGCAGTGGCCTCCGGTGTAAGGCGATTTGGCGTCAATGGCGCGAGCCAAAACTTCGATAAAGGATTCCAGCAGCAGTTTATAATCGGCGCTGAGGGTTTTGTTTTCGAGAAAGACGGTTATCAGGCAACATATCGAAATAAGCGTGTTTTGCACTTCGGTTGTGAAGGCAATGATTTTGCCGGAAATGTCTTTTGCATTGATAAATTGTACGACACCGAGAAGATTGTCTTTGCGGTCAATCAGCGGAATGGCAAGTACCGAGACGGTCGAATAATTGTTTTCTTCATCAAACCTGGCGATGAAAGAGGTGTCGAGTTCGGCGGCGGCAAAGATGTTGGCGTAATTGACGATTTCGCGGTTACAGGCACAGATTTCGGCCGGTCGTTTAGCCATTTTGGCGTGAATGTCGGGGACGTAAACCGGCGGAAAAAAAGCGGCGTTTTCAAAAGAAACGTTTTTATTTTGCAGACCGGCGATGGCGGCGTAGTTCAGAGTCATGTATTTCTCCGGCGAAACTTCAAAAAAGAAGCAGCCGTCGGCATTGGCAGCGTCGGCCGCCGCCGACATGACATCCGCAATAACGGTGTCGGCATCCTGTTTTCTGGAAACCTCTTTGCAGAGTTTCAGGAGTCCTGCTAAAATGATGTCGTTGGTGCTCGGCACTTTTTTCTCCTCTTGTTCAGAGAAGAGTTTAAATAAAAAAGTTTAAGAAAAATATAAGACTAGCTGATTTTGGAGACAAGATAGCGAATGTCTTCTTCGCTCAGTTCTTCATTGTTGGGGGTATAGGTAAGGATGCGTTCGATTACCTTATGCGCAAAGGATTTGCGATCGGTGCGGCAGCAGTCGAATTTAACTTCGCGGATGACCTTAAGAGCGCTGAATACGGCCGGAAACATCGTTTTGGGAATATAGGCTTTGCGCAGCAGATTGCGAACCATAAAATCCAGCTGAGTGTTGAACAGGATTTTGCGGACTTCAAGAATCGGCGTATTGGAAAGATAAACAATGGCGTATTCAAAAAATTTGAGATCGCCCAGACAGATGGCGCGGACGACCAGATTGGGCGTCAGACGGTTAGAGGTGTAAAGTTGGTGAACAAGTTCTTCAATCTGTTTGTCCGAACTGTATTCTTCGGAAATCCGCAACGTGGTTTTTTCCTTGACTTCTTCGATAATGTCGGAAGCCATGTCTGCCGGCAGATTATGCGAAAGAATCAAACGTTTTTTGAGTTCTTCGGATAACGAGTTGGCAATTTTTTCGATAACGGAAGTAGGCAGTTCGGTGCGATAAACCAGTCTTTTCTGAATGTCTTCATTCTGCCGGTATTTGGCAAGAATGGAAGCAAAGGTCTTTTCGTGAATTTCGGCCGTTTCATTGGAAATCAGCACCCCGACGACTTCTTCAGGGCATTTTTCTACAATGTATTCCGAAACGATTCCCGGCAGATTCAGACGTCCGGCGACGGCTTTTTGTCTGCTGATGCTCGGCATGTTGAGGATTTTGATCAGATCTTCGTTGCTGAGGTCGGTATAATATTGCAAGAAAGGAGCCGCTATCGAATCAATGTCGTTAATAACCGCGGTTACAATGTCGTCGGGAAGTTTGCGACAGTTTTTGAGACTGTCCGCCAAAACCTGACGCACCTTGACTTCCACGTCGCGAACCATGATGCGGAAGATGTCTTCGGCCAGTTTTTTTCCGTTCGGAGTAACAGTGCGGCCGTTATAATAGGCACTGACTTTTTGCGCCACAACCGATTTTGCCTCAAGTTTTGGGTTGTCGGCAAGGTTTCGGACATCTTGTTTGTTCAGTTCTGAGTTGTTCATGGCGCTTCTTCTCGATAACTTTAACTATATTTTATAATAATATGTCTTCGGCAAAAAGGCCAATGACATTTTTGTTACATCACCAGAGCCTTGAGAACTTTTGGCAGCTTGTCGACCTTTATTGTACTATCCAGCGAGGATTTGTCAATTATATTAAGTTCGTAGTAGGCAAGAGTGTATTGAAACATGCCGGCGTAGTTTTTGAGCGGGCTTTTCCAGATGAGATAAGGCGCCAGAATGTTGCCGAACGGAATGTTGTCTCGATACAAAAATTCTTTGCGAACGTCACGCATATCGGCAAACTTGAGCTCCGTATTCAGCGAAATGGCAAAATCTTTCATGGACGAGTAGAGGTCGGGATAAGTTTTTATCCGGTAAGTGTCATCTTCTTTTTCGCCGATTGGCTTGAGGCCTTTGTCGGTATGCCAGACCAGCGTTTTGTACAGAGAGTTTCCTTCTTTGACAATTCTCGAAGTGCCCCAGTTGGTTTCGATTGCCGCTGCGGTTATCAGCAACGAGGGCGGAACGAAATCTATCTTGAGCAGCAGTTCGCGCAGCAGAAAACGTGTGCGTTCTTCGTTTTTGAGGCGGGTAAAGACATCATATTTCCGCGCCAGTTCCGCCAGTTCGCGTTCCTCTTTTAAAGTTAATTTTTGCGTTTTTTCAAAGGTATCGTTCAGGCGCAGGAGCCGTTCGCGTTCCCGTTTGATTTCCTGATTGATTTTGAGGGCGAGCGGCGCCAGTATTTTGATGAACAAGGCGTTGCGTTCTTTTTCGTCGGTGATCTTATCGTAGTCTTCGGGAAAACGTGACAGCAGCAATGCCGGATATTTATAGGACGGAATCATAAGATAGTCTTTTTCGCCGTGGTAGGCATAAAAATCGTACAATTGCCGGAGCTGTTCGGTTGTCAGCGGTTTGAGGCGTATTTCCGCGCTGAAGGCGGAAATGTTTAAACAAAAGCAAAACAGCAGAAATGTCAGCAATCTTATTTTCAACAGAAACCTCTTATTCCGGCGTTTCGATATTGCGGACTTCTTTGATGGCGGGAATGTAATCTTTGAGGATTTTTTCGACGCCTTCTTTCAACGTGACCATGGCATAGGGACAGCCTTTGCAGGAGCCCTGCATTTCGACATAGACGATACCGTTTTGGAAATCTTTGTAAACAATGTCGCCGCCGTCTTTTTTGACTGCCGGACGGATGCGTGCGTTGAGCAGACCTTTGATCTGTCCGACGACGTCATCTTGTTGCCCGGCATCGTTGCCGTCGATAATAACGTCTTCGCCGGTAGCCAGATAATCCATTATTTCGGCCATTATCTGCGGTTTGAGCATTTCCCAGACCGCCGTTTCCTCCTTTGTGACGGAGACCATTTCGCCGCTGATGAAAACGGAGGCGATGCCGCCAAGGTCAAACAAATGTTCGGCCAAGGGAGACTTACGCAGGGATTTTGCGTCGGCAAATTCCGCATTGCCGGATTTTATGAGAGGTTCGGGAGCAAAAAAGTTGACAACATTGGCGTCGGGAGTCAGCTGGGTTTCGATAATCATAATGTAATTCCTTATTGCGGAAGTTCGGACAACTTTTGCATCAGCTCGATCAGGCTGATGACTGCGCGATCGGTATATAGACCGATAACGGCGAGATGGTTGGGAGCAAAAGAACCGTCAAGCCTGCCGTTGCGTACGATCAGCGGAGACAAATGAGATGCGTCTTCAAACGCTTTGAGCAGTTTAATCCAAGACTGATAAAGGTCATGAGCGACGATAATCTTCTTATAGTCGGCGCTCAGGGCTTTGAGCAGGATGTAATAGCCGTAGAGCTTGCCCTGTTGGTGGTAAAAAAGTTCATCGGCTTTGTTGTCGAACAGCGCGGTTGAATTTTCGCGAATATGTTTTTCGAGACCGGCAGAGCTTTTGAGAAGATCCTTGCGGACTTTGGTCAGTATATAGTTAAGATCCTGCGGGCGTTTCATAAAAATCGTTTCGCTGCGGGAAAGCGCTTCGTTGTATTTGAGAAGATATTTGCGGGCGCGGCGATATTGACTGTTGGAAGACGGGACAGGCAGAAGCTTGTTTTGCGGCGAAAACATCCAGATCGTCGGCGGATAGTTGAGCAATTCTGCCGATTTGGCAAGCAGACTGTCATCCCGAATGGGAACGCGTTTGGACATGGCTGTCATGACCGTGGCAATACCGGACATCAGTCCTTCTTGAAAGGCCGGCATGTTGTCAAGTACAGAGGCCGGAAAGAAAAAGGGCAGATTGGGCGTCCAGATTTTGTTGTTGATTTCACGTTTGATCAAATACGCTGCGGCCGATACCGTTGCCGATTGGTGCTCGATTGTCTGAGCTTCATAGGCGGTGTCTGTGTCAATACTGTCGGTCATGAAAGCGCCGAGCGGGTAATAAAGGACAAACAGCAGGAAAAAAATCGATAAGCCCAGTTTCGGCCAAGAGGTTATCTGTTTTTTGAAAAAGCGGATAAGCTTTGAAGCCGCAAGACGGGTTTCTGATAAAATCTTCGGCAGAAAGGGAACGAAGTCGGTCAAAATGTTCTTCAGCATGTTTGTTTACCTTTTTTGAGCAGATTTTTCGAAATTTCGAGAAAATCAATAATCCCCAGTATCTTAGCGGCAAATGCAAAAGTTGCAACACCCAAAATGCAAAGCAGGGCAAATATGCCGAGTTTGGACAGCAGCGCGAGCCGGAGCCAGCCGTCATAGGCAAGGTTGAGCGCATACTGCGCCAGTTCGACGGCCGCACCCATTATCAGCGCTGCCAGCAGAATTTTTGCACATTTGACAACAAGAGGTTTTCCGATGCTCCAAAAACAGCGTTTTTTGAGGCCGCGCAGGTATTGATACAGAGAAACGAAGGCGGCAATGGTAGTGGCGGCGGCAATGCCGACATGGCCGAAGGGTTTCATGAGCAAAACGGCAAAACTCAGATTGGTCAACAGCACGACAACGCTGTATTTGACCGGCGTTTTGGTATCGCCGCGGGCAAAAAAGTTCGGAGCCAGGGCTTTGACCATGACATAGGCGGGCAGTCCGACGGCATAAGCGATAACGGCTCTGGCGGTCATTGACGTTTCAAAAGTACCAAATTTGCCGTGTTGAAACAGAATGTTGATTATCGGTTCTGCCAGAATAATCAGCGCCACGGCAGCGGGAATCGAAAGCAGGGCGCCGTATTCTATGGCTTTGTTCTGGACGCGGCAGGCTTCGTCGGTTTCTCCGGCTTTTAGGTGCCTTGACAAAATCGGCAGCACTGCGACGCCTATGGCGGCGCCGACAACGCCCAGCGGCAGTTGTTGCAGACGATTGGCATAATACAGCCACGAGATGGCGCCGGTGCCGACCAGGGAGACCAAAATCGTGTCGACAACCATGTTGATTTGATAAACGCCGGCGCCGAGGACACCGGGAGCGATACGTTTGAACAGCGTGCGGATTTCCTGATTTTTGATGAGTTTAAATATATGAAAATCCGGCTTGAGCCAAATCTGTCGACGATGCAGAAAATACATAAGCCACAAAATTTCGATAAAACCGGCGAATGTTACGCCGACGGCAATTCCGTGCGCCGGAGTTTGACCGAAAGGCACAAAGACAAAAACCGAGGCAATCATCATCAGATTGAGAATGACGGGGGCGGCAGCCGGCGCGGCAAATTTGCCGAGCGAATTTAGAATGCCGGACTGAAAAGAGACTATAGAGATAAAGAGCAAGAACGGGAAAGTAATACGCGACAAAGTCGTTGCAAGTTCAATTTTTCCGGCGTCGTCAACAAAACCCGGTGCCAGAAACTGTACAACCCACGGCATCAGAAATTCCATGACAATCACAAAAATGCCCAGGAAAAAGGCCAGAACCGAAATAGCCCTGGCGGCAAAGTCAATCGCGTCCTGACGGTCGTTTGTTACCAGTTTTTGCGACAGCATCGGCACAAAAGCAGAGGTGAAAGCGCCTTCGGCAAACAGGCTGCGAAACAGGTTCGGCAGTTTGAAGGCCACAAAAAACGCGTCGGAAACCAAACCGGCGCCGAGATAATTGGCAAGAACCATGTCGCGGAAGAATCCGGTAATGCGCGACAGCAGGGTAAAGCCGCCGAAAGCGGCGATTGATTTAAACAAATTCATGATTAATTGTGACCTAATCGTATAATTAAGTAGATTTTAAGGGATTGTATATTATTATTTTGCATAAAGAAAGCAAAAATTATTGACAAAGTCATGGTAACGGTTGATTTTAGGGTTGACAAAAAAGAATGCTTTTGTGATAATAGACAAAAAGACAGCGATTTTATTTATGGAGAAAGACAATGAAAGAAGTAAAAAAAACAAGAGGGTTGGGGGGCGTGTTGCACGGTCTTGATTCCTTTGTCAGCAATATTACGGATAAAGGCCTGGAGCTGGCCGAAGGTTCCAGACTGGTTCAGAAACATTTGCCCGAAACCTATAAGGGCATTAAGTCGGCCAGACAGATGTACGCCGATTATAACAAACAGCTTGCGTCGGGCAAGGTACGCACCGTTTCCGGCAAGGCCGCCGTTGCTCTGGCAAAGGTAGTCGACGGATTGGGCAAAGATACAAAAAGCAAGGTTTCAGCTTTGCTGGGCAGAATAAATCCGTTCAAAAAGAAGACGTCAGCCATCGTTATGCCGGTAAGAGGCAACAGTCGCTGAATTTAACGTTCTTCTCCATAAGCGTCTGTTAAAGAAACTCCGGAATTTTCCGGAGTTTTTTGTTGTTTATAAGGCGTCAAGCGTCTGTTATAATGACAATAGGCGAAATATTCGGAGAAATTGCGTTTTAACCTCTCCAAATGGCTAAAGATTTATACAAAGCTGGGTCACTGATTGGGCAAGGGCGTTTTAGAGAATTGCATGATAAAGCAGCTGTGCGCATCAGCGATAATCTTATTGCAATGGGAATTATAGAAAAGCCCGTACAACAAAGGGTTGAGGAGGCGAACAAGAAGATTGAGGGACATCAGGTCATTCACGATTCTGATAACAAGGCCTATGCTACATCGAGATTGTTAGGGGATTATGTTCGAACCTTTAAGTGTTCTATCGGTGCATTGCGCGGAACAAACAAAATAACTCCGGCTCATAATCGTCCTGTAACGACGAATACTCCGGCAGTTCAACGAGTTTCAA
>CAYNBB010000053.1:0-10338 GCA_964395655.1 uncultured Azospirillaceae bacterium
ATGAAGCTTTGTATGACGGCAAAGGCAATACGCAGGCAATGCTGGATCAAATCGGCGCCGATGCGCTTGCGGCAACGGCGGCCAATCAGTTTTACGTCGGCGACAAAAACGGAGATTTCGGCCAGAGCAATTGGTACCTTCCATCCATTGGTGAATGGATGGATGTTTACGGAATTGATCCGTCGGCCATGATCTCGGGAACAGGTATATCCGGTGCCACGGGTGCAAATAAAACGATAATCAACAATGCTCTTGCAACCCTTGCTGATAAGGGCGCCGAGGCTGCAACTTTAACAAATGGCTATTATTGGTCGTCTTCCGAGTGTAGTAATTATTTTTGGGGTCTCGATGTGAATAATGGCAACCGGATCCACAATCCTGGAAGCTTATCTATCTACATCTACGTTCGTAGTTTTCAGACTGTAGAAAATTGCTTTGACGCTTCCGGAAGCTCTCCGAAAATCGGCGATGTTATGTACACAGACAAGACCTGGGGGTCAGCCGAAGATTATGACGGAAGCAAGACAGCCGCGGGCATAGTGACCGCCGTCGGTAACGACGGCTCGGTCAAAATTATGAATCTGAAGGATCTGACTTTTAATTCCCGAGATGGAGTGAATAATTTCGACCCCGAAAATCCGTACGGCGGACGTCTCGGATATACCCTTATTATCACTTCAGCCAAGTATTCCGAAGACATAACCGGGATTCCGAATTATGATAGTTCCACGTTGTTAAACACCACTAAAAGTAGCGGAACAATAACTGTTACTTTTACGCCTTCTTCTGCCGGCGGCGGAAGCGGTAGCGGCGGTTCGGTAAATTCCGCGTATGCGGCACAGTACAATGAGATTTTGAATCAATACGATATGCTGATTAACGACGCTTCGTACAAGGGGATAAACCTGTTGCAGGCGGATACGCTCGACGTGTGTTTTAACGAATACCGGACGACGGGCTATTCGATAGCGGGGAAGGATATATCTTCCGTCAACATCGGTTTGCAAGCGGCAAACTGGACGTCGTTTGATGACGTCGAAGCTTCGATAGAACAGGTGCGCAAGGCGATTTTGACGCTGCGCAGCTATTCCGGAGAACTCGGCAACGGCTATTCGATAATTCAAAACAGGCAGGAATTTACCGAGAATCTGATTAACATTCTGACCGAGGGCGCCGACAAACTGACGCTGGCCGATATGAACGAAGAATCGGCCAATATGCTCGCGCTCCAGACCCGTCAGCAACTCGCCGTCAATTCCCTCTCTCTGGCCAGCCAGGCCTCGCAGGCAATATTGAAACTTTTCTGAGCCTGCGGCGCAGAAAAGTTTCGTGATGTGCCTTCCCTTTAGTGTCATTCCGGCCGCAAAGCGCACGTCTGCGGAAGCAGCAAAAGCGCCAGCCTTTTGAGTGCGCTTTCAGAGCCGGAATCCAGGAATCTGTATAGCTGTATAATTAACCTGGATCCTCGTGTCTATTCTTCGCTTCGCTCAGGCACGAGGACGACCATGAAGGTAAGAATGTCATTCCGGCCGCAAAGCGTACGTCTGCGGAAGCAGCAAAAGCGCCAGCCTTTTGAGTGCGCTTTCAGAGCCGGAATCCAGGAATCTGTATAGCTGTATAATTAACCTGGATCCTCGTGTCTATTCTTCGCTTCGCTCAGGCACGAGGAAGACCGTAAGAGAGAGGTGCCCGAGAATCCAAAATAGTGATTTGTAATTCGTGATTCGTATTCCTTCCGGTGTCATTCCGGCCGCAAAGCGCATGTCTGCGGAAGCAGCAAAAGCGCCAGTCTTTTGAGTGCGCTTTCAGAGCCGGAATCCAGGAATTAATATGGCTGTATATTGACCTGGATGCCCGATCAGGTCGGGCATGACATCCTTACCCCCACGGTCATCCTTGTGCCCGAAGGCCGCAGGCCGGAGGAATAGACACGAGGATCCAGGGAATCAATATGCCTGTATATTGACCTGGATGCCCGATCAGGTCGGGCATGACAAAAAGGGGCTTACGGCCGGAATGACGATAAAAGAAAGATCAAGCCAGAGAACGACAAAACAGAAGAAACCCGAGAATCTGAAATTGTGATTCGTATCCTCTTTAGTGTCATTCCGACCGTAAAAAAAATACGAATCACAAATAACGAATCATCGATTTCGCTTACGCTTGTTTGCGAAATTTAATCTTATTGTATCTCAGAAATCAGCAATGCGTGCCAGCGCTTCTTCGACCTTGGCTTTCTTTTCCTCGGCTTCGGACTGGCGACGGCGTTCTTCGGCAACAACCTGTGCCGGTGCCCTTTCGACAAAGCCGGCATTGCTTAATTTGCGCGCATAACCTTCAATATTCTTTTTCAGACTTTCCAGCTCTTTGTTCAGGCGTTCGCGCTCAGCCGCAAAATCTACCACGCCTTTGAGCGGCAGCAAAATCGTACATTCTCTGAATACATGCTGAATCATGTCCGGCGTAATCGGACAATCGGCACCCGCACATCCAATTTTTTCCAGACGCGCAAGAGAACAAATAATCTTGTTCAGCTCCGCAACATTGGCCTGCGACTGCGAATCTGCGTCCTTGAGAATAATATTCAGTTTGGCGCCGGCCGGCAGATTCATCTCGGCACGCAATGAGCGGACAGAAGAAATCAGATCAATTGCCCAGTCAATCTGCGTCAATGCGCTTTCATCGATTTTTTCGTTTAACGGCCAGGACGCATGAATCAGTTTGCACTCACGCTCACCGGTGTTGTTCCACAATTCGGTGGTAATAAACGGCATAAACGGATGCAGAATCGTCAAAATCCGATCCAAAACCCAGGCGGCGACAGCGCGGGTTTCGGCTTTGGCCGTTTCGTCCTCGCCGTAGAAAACCGGTTTGCTCAACTCAATATACCAATCGCAGAAAGTACCCCACGCAAACTGATAAACCGCATTGGCGGCATCCGAAAAACGATAGGCGTTCAGGTTATGCGTTACTTCGGCCGTCGCCTGTTTGGCTTTGGCTACGATCCATTTGTTGATGCCGAGTTCGGCCTTTGTTTCATCAAAACCCTTAATCGTTTGGCACTCGTTCATTTCGCAAAAACGGGCGGCGTTCCACAATTTGGTGGCAAAGTTGCGATAACCGGCAATGCGCGCTTCGCTCATATTAACGTCGCGCCCCTGAGTTTCCATCGCCGCCATAAAGAAACGCAACGCATCGGCGCCGTATTTCTCGATGGTTTCCATAGGATCGACGGTATTGCCCTTGGACTTGGACATTTTCTGCCCTTTTTCATCACGAACCAAGCCGTGGATATAGCACTTTTTGAACGGCACTTTTTTCATCATATACATGCTCATCATCATCATGCGGGCAACCCAGAAAAAGATGATGTCAAAACCGGTGACAAGAAGCGAGGTCGGATAGAACTTTTCCAGATATTCGCTCTTGTCCGGCCAGCCGAGTGTCGAAAAAGCCCATAAACCGGACGAGAACCAGGTATCCAAAACGTCGGTTTCGCGGCGCAACTCAACATGCTTCCCGTAATGTTTGTCGGCAGCAGCCTGCGCCTCTTCCTCGTTTTCTTCGCAGAAAATGGTTTCGTCGGGACCGTACCAGATCGGCATCTGGTGCCCCCACCACAACTGGCGCGAAATACACCACGGCTGGATGTTGCGCATCCATTCAAAATAGGTCTTTTCGTAAGACTTGGGAACAAACTCCATCTCGCCCTGCTCAACGGCGCGAATCGCCTCTTTGGCCAGAACCGGCGCGTCGACAAACCACTGGTCGGTCATTAACGGCTCGATAATAACGCCGGAACGATCACCGTAGGGAATAACCATCGGGTGATCTTCTATTTTTTCCATAAAGCCCAGTTCGGTCAGTTTTTCAATTGTCTTTACGCGGGCGTCAAGCGTGGTCATGCCGGCAAACGGCGTATTCTCATTCAAAGTCGCATCGGGATTGAGAATATTAATCAGCGGCAGATTATGACGGCGGCCGACTTCAAAGTCGTTAAAATCATGCGCAGGCGTAATCTTAACCGCGCCGGTACCTTTTTCCGGATCGGCATGGTCGTCGGCAATAATCGGAATCGCGCGGTTGATAATCGGAATGACGCAGTTTTTGCCAATCAGATGTCTGAGCTTCTCATTCTTATCGCTGACGGCAACCGCGGTATCGCCGAACATGGTTTCGGGACGCGTGGTGGCTATATGAATGAACTCGCCTTCCGCTCCTTCAATCGGATATTTGTAATAATACATTTTGCCGATGGTTTCTTTTTGGACGACTTCCAGATCGGAAACGGCTGTCATAAACTTGGAATCCCAGTTAACCAGCTTTTTGGCTTTGTAAATCAGACCGTCTTTATACAGATTTACAAAAATTTTGCGAACGGCGCGGCTCAAACCTTCATCCATGGTAAAGCGCTCGCGGCTCCAATCACAGGATGCGCCCAGCCGGCGCAGTTGTCTGGTAATCGTTCCGCCGGATTTTTCTTTCCATTTCCAGACGGTTTCTATGAATTTTTCGCGTCCGAGGTCATGACGCGAAATACCTTCTTTGGCCAAATTGCGCTCGACAACCATCTGCGTGGCGATACCTGCATGATCGGTACCGACCTGCCACAAAACGTTTTTGCCGAGCATGCGGTTGTAGCGAACCAAAATATCCTGCAACGTGTCATCCAGCGCGTGTCCCATATGAAGAACGCCCGTAACGTTCGGCGGAGGAATCACAATTGAAAAAGCGTCTTTGCTTGAGCGCATATCGGGTTTGAAATCGCCGGAGTTTTCCCAATCGGCATAAATTTTCTCTTCAAAATCTTTCGGTGTATAGTTTTTTTCCAACATCTCTGAATCTTTCATTCATACAAAATCTGACAAGTCACAAAATGCCCTCAGAGATTTTCCCCGGGGGCAATAAAAAGTTTTCAGGTCGGTTCAGCAATTTACTGATTATTACCAACCTTTGCCATCACTCGCTCGATTTCCTGTTTGACAATCGTCTCGACAACCGCCGGCAGATTGGCGTCCAGCCAGTCTTTGGTCTGCGCGGTGATAACCTCGCGGGCATAAGTGTCATAATCGGCCTGTCCGCGCCAGTTCTTTTCGACCTCGGCACCGATAATGCGGCGAATTACATCACTGACAACGCTTTCTATCGTTTTTGCGCCGTCACCGATAACGGTAACCGGCTCAGACGGCAAAACCGCAACGGCCTCCGGTTCCGAACGAGGCTGCGCCTCGACCTGCGAAAACATTTTGGTAAAATTGCTGATAATACCGGCCGAAACGTCAACGGCAGATATCTGAGGCGCCGGTTCGACGGCAGGTTCGGCTTCAATGACAGGCTCAGTCTCAACAACAGGATCGGATTCTGCGACAGGTTCGGCCTCGACAACCGAAACTTCTTCCGCCGGTTCGGCAACCGCAGGTTCCGGCGAAACAAACTCTGCTTCGGCGTCAGCTCCGACGGCAACGGCTTTCTCCTCGGCATCAAACGGATCAGATTCCAAATCTTCCCAACCAAGGCTGACATTGGACTGAACACCCTGCTCGCCGTCGGCTTCGGGGTCGGCGATTTCGAAACGAGGCTCTTCGGCCAGCACCGGTGCGGAAACATCGTCCAACTCGGACTCAAGATCAATTTCTTCAGCCGCAGCAACCCCGGTGTCCGATGCCGGCGGTTCGTCGGCACGCATATCGGGCGACAATTCCAGAATATCCTCAACGTTAACCTCAGCCCGTTCGTCAATAAGCGGCTCCTCGGTCTGAACCGACGCGGCAACCCTGCCGGCTTCGTCTTCTTCGAGAATGTTTTTAATCGAAGACAAAATGTCTTCCATTGCCATATCCTGATTATCGTCTTCTGCCATATCGGTTTCCTATCTTGGTCATTCGGAGTTTATTTTACATAAAAATCATGCCTTGGCAAGCCTTAGTTTAACGACAGCCATTTGCCTCTGGTTTCTTTATAGTACTTTTTGGCATCATAAAGTTTAACATCGAGATTCAGATCTTTGGCCGTCATCTTGCCCATGGCAACCAACAGCGACATGGCCGAAACATAATAGTCGCGACGGGCGGTTACTTCGTTGACATTGGAATTAAGCAGTTCCTGATAAGCGTCCAAAACGTCCAAAACGGTACGATTGCCCAAAGCCTCTTCTTTTTGAACGCCGTCCAACGCAATGGCATTGGCCTTGACCTGATCCTTAATCGCAACAATCTGCGCCTCGTTTGATTTCATATATTCCCACGCGCTCGATACGGTGGCTTCGACAGCGCGACGGGCCTCCATGACCGCCTCCTGAGCCTGCCATTTCTGGTATTTGCTCTGGCGGATCTTGGCACGGGTGGCACCGCCTTCATACAAAGGAATAGACATATTAATGCCAAACTCAACGTCATCGGTAGTTACGTCGCCGGCATAGCCGCTGTTGTCCGTTTCGGTATGAGAGGCAGAAGCGTCGGCACTGACCTGCGGCAGCAGGGCGCCGGTATTGGTATAGACGTCGTATCCCTTGGAATTGAGCAGATTTTTGGCCTGACGGATCGAGAAGTTTTTCTGCAACGCATATTCCAAAGCCTCGTCATAAGCCTGAGGCAAAAATGTTTTGATATTTTCCGGCTCAACAAGTTTGTCGGGCTGAGAACCGATCAGCTTAACGTAGTTGGCCTGAGAGGCTTGCAGAGTTCCTTCTGAAGCAATGCGGTCGGACTTAGCCTGAGAATGACGGGCTCTGGCCTGAGAAACGTCGGTTCGCGTGACTTCGCCGACGTTAAAACGTTGCAGGGTTTCATCCAAACGTTTTTTCAAAAGCTTTTCGTTGTTTTTCTGAAGTTTTACAATTGCGGTATCTCGCAAAACATCGAGATAAGCCGTAGCGGCTTCCAAAAACACGTTCTGCTCGACGTTGTAGAGATTGTTCTGCTCGGCGCGCACATACTGATCCGCCGACTTAACCGAGTTTACGGTTGAGAAACCGCTGAACAGCGGCTGAGAAATTTTGGCCGCAACTGACGTGACGTCGGTATCTCCGCCACCGACTCCGGCAACCCGAGAATCGGAATCGACATTGGAATTTGTTGTTCTGTAGCCGCCGTCTACCGAAAGCGTGGGACGAAAACCGGATTTGGCAATGGCGACATTTTCGTCAATACCGCGCAAATACGCCCGCTGCGCCTGCAAGGTCGGATTGGTGTTGTACGTTTCGCTCAAAGCCTCAAAAATCGTGGCCGCATGCGCAGATGCAGACACACCGAGCGCCGTGGCGAACATCAGCCCTGCAACAAAAGTCTTTTTCATAATTAACCCTCTATATTTTAATCAAATTCGCTTGCGATTATATCTTTGTGACAGCTAATTTACAAGCATATTTCTTAAAAAACTGATAACTCCGGCAATGAAAGGAGAAAAAAGGAAGATATATTAACCATATTTCAAACAATTTTGACTAGCTTTGTTTTCAGTATCGGATTTCCATTGAGGAGAATATAAGTGAATAAAAATTCGACAATTATCAGCGAAATTGACAGAGCCAGGCTCAAACTCTCAATTGAACATTACATCAAATATTTTATCGGCAAACGCACCTGCGAAATCAACAAAGAAGAAGCTTTGGAAGCCATTGCTCTGGCCGTGCGCGAATTTGCCATGGACAAGATGTATGAGACGATAGCCCGCTACAACAAATGCAATTCCAAACGCGTCTATTATCTCTCAATCGAATATCTGATCGGCCGTTCGCTCGAAAACAACCTGCACAACCTCGGCCTCTTTGACATCTTGAAAAGCATAAAAATTGACGGTTTCCCCGACATTCCGCTGGAAGAAATTTTTGACACCGAATATGATCCGGCTTTGGGCAACGGCGGTTTGGGGCGTCTGGCCGCCTGCTATCTGGACTCCATGGCTTCAATGGGACTGGCCGGTTTCGGTTACGGCATCAACTACCAGTTCGGCCTGTTTAAGCAAAAATTCGAAAACGGCTATCAGGTCGAGCAGGCCGACAGCTGGCTCGGCGAAAATTCTCCGTGGCAGTTTGCCCGCCATGACCGTACCGTTAAAATTCCGATTTACGGCGACGTCGAAATTTTTGACAATCCCGACGGACAGAAGAGTTTTGTCTGGATGAATACTCAAACGCTTTACGGCGTACCTTATGATTTTCCGATTGTCGGTTATGCCGGAAAATCTGTCAACTACCTGCGTCTGTTCTCGGCCAAAACCGACGATGAGCTCGATATCAACATCTTCAACGAAGGCGGCTATATCGAGGCGATGAAAGAAAAGATCGAAACAGAAACGATCTCGAAAGTTCTTTATCCGTCGGACGCCGTCGAATCCGGAAAGGAGCTGCGCCTCAAACAGCAATATTTCTTTGCATCCTGCGCGATACAGGATATTTTGCGCCGATTTATGGAAAAGAGCGAAGACTTCAAACAACTGCCCGAGAAGGTTGTCATTCAGCTCAATGATACCCACCCGGCAATCGCCATTCCGGAAATGATGCGTATTCTGGTTGACATTTACGGTCAGGACTGGGAAGAGGCATGGGACATTACCACCAAAGTTTTTGCCTATACAAACCATACTTTGCTGCCCGAAGCTCTCGAAACCTGGCCGGCTCGCATTATCGGTCGAATGCTGCCGCGGCATTTGCAGATTATTTACGAAATCAACCGCCGATTTATGGATTTCGCACGTTCGAAATTCGGCGAAGACAAAGCCAAGCTCGACAAGGTTACGATTGTTTACGGCGACGGCGACAATCAGATTATCCGCATGGCCAACCTTTCGATTGTCGGTTCTTTTTCGGTCAACGGCGTTGCGGAAATTCACTCCAACCTGATTAAAACTTCGCTGGTTCCCGAATTTTATGAATTATGGCCGGAAAAATTCAGTAATGTAACCAACGGCATTACGCCGAGGCGCTGGTTGCTGCATGCCAACACGCCGTTAGCCGGTTTGATTTCTTCCAAAATCGGCGAAGACTGGGTGACAGATCTGACCAAGCTCAAAAAACTCGAAGAATTTGCCGATGACAAAAAGTTCATTCAGGCTTTCCGCGACGTCAAGATCGAAAACAAACAGCGGCTGGCCAAGATTATTCTCAAAACGACCGGCATTGTCGTCGATCCCGAGAGCATGTTTATCGTCCATGCAAAACGAATTCACGAATACAAACGCCAGCTCATGACGATTTTGCAGGTTATAGGCGATTATCTAGACATTATCAAAGACAATGTCAAACCCGCCTGCAAAAAAACCTACATATTTGCCGGCAAAGCCGCGCCGTCTTATAACTTCGCCAAACTCATTATCAAACTGATCAACAACGTGGCCGAAGTCGTCAATAAAGATCCGCGCGTCAACGACATGCTGAAAGTCGTCTTTATGCCCGATTACAAAGTCTCGCTGGCCGAAGTACTGATTCCGGCGGCAAACCTCAGCGTGCAATCCTCTACCGCCGGCTTTGAAGCCAGCGGAACCGGCAATATGAAGTTTGCCCTCAACGGGGCGCTTACCATCGGTACGCTCGACGGCGCCAATATTGAAATCCGCGAGGAAGTCGGCGAAGACAACTTCTATCTCTTCGGCCTGACCGAAAAAGAAGTCCAGGCCAAACGCGCCGGCTATAATCCGCGCAAGATATATGAAAGCAACAATTATATCCGCCGGATATTAAACGCGGTCAATTCCAACATGTTTTGCGAAAAAGACTTCGTCCTTTTGTTCAAGCCGATTTTCGAAGAACTGGTCAACCGCGACTACTTCTTTGTTTTGGCTGATCTGGAAGCTTTTGACAAGAAGATGGCCGAGGCCGAAAAAGAATATCTCAAACCGGAAGTCTGGGCCAGAAAAGCGCTGCTTAACGTTGCCCGCATCGGTAAATTTACGTCTGACCGCGCCGTTATGGAGTATGCCGATCATATCTGGAATATCCATACCTGCTAAAGACAACAGACCAAACGAAAAATCCCCGCAAAAACAGTCCTTAAAAAAATCGGACAGTTCACAAAGCGGGGATTTTTATCAATAAACGCCGGTATAAATAATATAATTCAGAATATGCTCCTTCGTGTCATTCCGACAAATGCCGGAATGACAACAAAGAGCATACTGATAACTAATCACTAATTTCTGATCTCTGATTACTGTTTTGTCAATCTGACCTGTGATTTGCCGTTGACACTTTGCGCAAAATGTCAGATAATAATAAAAGAATTCTACTTTTACTTTTTTGAGGATGTTTCGATATGTCTCGTCTGCCCTTCTCTTCTTACCTCCTTCTCTCCTCTGCCGCCGTTTTGTTGGTCACTGCGGCAGAGGCCTCCGCTCAAACCTGCG
>CAYNBB010000054.1:0-9136 GCA_964395655.1 uncultured Azospirillaceae bacterium
CCAGAGTTCGTATAGCAACGCTACTTTGACGTCCGGATATTACTACTGTGCCAAAGATTTGACACTGTATACCGAATTTTAAATAACTAAAAAAATCCGCGGAAAACAGACCACCCCTTGAACTGCCGGAGATGTCCGCAGATATTCATGCAAGCGAAAGTTTCAGTTTTTTTGTTATTTAATGAATTTTTTGGCAATTTCGTAATCTTCCGGCGTATTGATGTCGGTCGGCGCATCCTTGTTGAGACGAATGTCGCCGACCAGCTTGGCGCGGATAACCATGCCGTTTTCCAAAGCGCGCAACTGCTCCAGGGACTCTCTTTGTTCCAGCACGCCGGGTTCAAGCGAAACCATTTTCTGCAATGAAGCGGCCTTGAATACATAAATGCCGATATGCTGGTACAAATCCTGATTCTTGCATTTTTCGGGGTTGCGAGCCAGCGGTGCGGTTGCGCGGGTAAAATAAAGGCATCTCGCTTCGTCTTCGCCGTCTTTAAGCCCCATGATGATTTTTACGATTGCCGGGTTGGTTTTGTCAGCTTCGTTTTTGATAATCATGCCGCAGGTGGCGATATCGCAGTCCGTGCGTTCGATCATTTCGATCAGCGGCAGGTTAACCTTCGGATCGACGTTGATGTTATCGCCCTGAAAATCGACCACGATATCGTATTTGCTGCCGTCCGGATCAAGAACTTTGAGCGCGGCGGCAATGCGGTCGGTTCCGCTCGGCAGATTGGGATCGGTCAGGATTGCCGTTGCGCCGAACTTTTTGCATTCGTCAACAATCGCCTGGTCGCCGGCGGCAATGGCAATATCGGTATCAATCGCGTTTTTGACGTTTTCATATACGCGCTGAATAATGCTTTTGCCGTTAAGATCAAGAAGCATTTTGTTGGGAAGTCTGGTTGCTGCCAGCCGCGCCGGCATCAAAGTGATAACTCTGCTCATTTTATCGTCCTTGTTTGTTACGTACGGGTTCAAATTATGATTGATTATAATACCGTAATTTGGTTAAAGGCAATGATTTTTGAGGTTTGTCTCGTTTTATGTTTACAAGCGCCGTCAAACGGAATAAATTAATTCCAAAATGCAAAGGATAATCAGAATGAACCGCCTGATTCAAAAAGCCGCTGTCGAACATAATCTTTCCCGTGCCGAATTGGTTGAACTCCTGTCGGACGATTCCCGTACGGAAGAGTTGTATGCCGCGGCCGACGCCGTTCGCCGAAAATACGTCGGCGATGCCGTTCATCTGCGAGCATTGATAGAGTTTTCCAATATCTGTCGCAACAACTGTTGTTATTGCGGACTGCGCCGGAACAACAAAAACATTGAACGCTATCGTATTGACGAAGATACTATTTTCGAGTTGGCCGAACATGCCGTCAAAGTCATGGGCTTCAAAACAATAGTTTTGCAATCTGGCGAGGATATGTTTTTTACGACCGAGATTTTGTGCCGCATACTGCGCCGGATCAAGATGCTGGACGTGGCCGTTACTCTGAGCGTCGGCGAAAAGTCTCTTGAGGAGTATCAGTCTTGTCGCCAAGCTGGTGCCGATCGCTTTTTGCTGCGGATCGAAACCACCGACAAAGAGCTTTACCAACAATATGATCCCGGTATGAGCTGGGAACGGCGCGCACAGTGTCTGCATGATTTGAAAACGGCCGGGTTTGAACTTGGTTCGGGTTGTTTGGTCGGTTTGCCGGGTCAAAAGATTGAATCTTATGCCGACGATATTCTGTTTTTTAAGGAAATAGGTGCCGATATGATCGGCATCGGACCTTTTATTCCGCATCCCGACACGCCGTTGCGCGGAGCAGCCGGAGGAACTTTGGATATGGCGCTGAAAGTTATGGCTTTAACGCGTCTTTTGCTGCCTGATATTAACATTCCTGCCACAACGGCCATGGAAACGCTTGCGCCGAACGGACAGCGCAAAGCTCTGCAAAGCGGCGCCAACGTTATCATGCCCAACGTAACGCTGACGTCATATCGCAAGCATTATGAACTTTATCCCGGTAAATCTTCCACCGGTTATACGCCTGACGAGAGCCTGCAAAAAGTCAGAGATCTGATTGCCTCGATAGGGCGTACGGTCGGTCAGGACAAAGGGACTTCCGCACATTTTAAAAGCGAAAAATAAACCGGCGCGTTGAAATCCGGCCGCAATTCATTATCTTTACCTCAGAAGCAGAGAGGTAAACATGAGAAAAACGACACAAATGGGACTGTGGCCGGTCGTTTCTTTGGGCATTGGCTCGATTGTCGGCGCCGGAATTTTTGCGTTGCTCGGGCAGGTGTTGCGCGAAGCCGGAAATTATACCTATCTTTCTTTTGCGGTTTCCGGTGTTATCGCCATGTTCTGCGGCTATGCCTATATCAGATTGGCCGCGGCGTTTCCTCAGGCCGGCGGGATAACCGACTATTTTAATCATGCTTTCAAATCACGTTTTGTACATGGCTCTTTGTCGCTGATTTATGTTTTTACAACCATGATTTCGGCCGGAACCATGGCCAAGTCTTTTGGCTTTTATGCGATGAGCCTGTTTCCGCATACGTCTTTTCTGAGCGTAAACGTCTGCGCTGCCGTTTTGATCGTCGGTCTCGGCGTGCTCAATATGCTCAAAGCTGACGCCGTAGGCGATACCGAGGCTTGGATCGTTACGTTTAAGATTGCCATTTTGGCGTTGTTGATTCTTGCCGGCTTGTACAAGTTTGAACATTATACGCCGGCATTTTCGGTCAATCCCGGTTTCAGCGGATTTTTTCGCAGTATCGGTCTGACCTTTTTTGCTTTTGCGGGTTTCGGTGTCATAACCAATGCCGCCGCCTATGTCAGAAATCCTGCCCGAACCATCAAAACCGCGATGTATATGACTCTGTTAATTGTCATGGTGCTTTATATCGGCCTCGCTTTTGTAATTATGAATTATATTTCGGCTGATCAATTTTATCGGGACATCAATGTCTCTGTTACGATTGCGGCGGCAGAATTGCTCGGGCCTGTAGGAAGTTTTCTGATTTATGCGGCGGCAGCCATGGCTTTTGTCAGCGGTATCAGTGCCAGTTTTTTCAGCGTGTTTCGTATCACCAGATCTTTGGCGCATCAGGGTGTTTTGCCGAACTTTTATCAAAAAAAGCTGTGGCGCAGCGGTACCCGGGGCAATGCTCTGAGTTTGTTGCTTTTAACGTTGTTCACCGTCTGGTTCGGCTTTAACGACATCGTAAATTTGTCGAGCCTGGCTTATCTCGTCAGCTATTTGGGGGTTTTTGCCGCGGCATGGATTCTCCGGCGGCAGACGCGAGCCGGATTTTTTCCCGTTTTTGTCGGTTTTACGGCCATGACGATTATGTTGGCAGGATTTGTTTACAGTGTTTATCTGTAACAAAAAAGCCTTGGCTTTGAAGCCAAGGCTTTGTCGAATTGGTGGAGGTAAGGAGGATCGAACTCCTGACCTATTGATTGCGAACCAATCGCTCTCCCATCTGAGCTATACCCCCAATAATTAAAAATTGCGAAAAGCCCATCCTGGGGACGGGCTTTTCTGAATTGGTGGAGCTAAGGAGGATCGAACTCCTGACCTCTTGAATGCCATTCAAGCGCTCTCCCAGCTGAGCTATAACCCCAAAATCAAAGCGAATATATGAAATCAAATACGACTTGTCAATATCTTTTTATCATGAATCGGCATAATATTTTTTGAAAAACCCGCTTTTGCAGCCCATGGCCCAGGCCATGACCAGTTCTTTTTCCTGAGTCGAAGGCTCCGTTTGTTCGCGGACAATCTTAAAATCACAATGCTGATAAAACCGCAGCGCCCGTTCGTTTTTTGCGAAAACGTGCAGGCTGAGATTTCCGCGGCGGCGTTTGACGTGTCTGAGGAGTTTAAAGCCGATTCTGCGGTTTTGGTATTCGGGCGTGACAAACAGCGCGCCGATGTGATTGTCGTCAACAATACTGATAAAACCTTTAATCCGTCGCTTGTCAACAAAAACAAATGTCTGACTGTCTGGCAGGTAATCCCGAACAATGCTCTTCTGCATTTTTTCCCAGTATTCGGCGGCAATAAAGTCATGCGCCTGCAGACTCGCTGCCAGCCATACGCGGACGATTGCCGGATAATCGGAGGAAACGGCGGTTCGAATCATCAGATGTCCAGATCGTCAACAAACTTTGCGCGTTCAATAATGAATTTGAAGCGGGTTTCCGGATTCTTGCCCATCAATCGTTCGACCTGTCGTCTGGTTTCAAAAGCTTCTTCGCGGCCTTCCTCGGTATTGGTGTTAGGCAGCGTAACGCGCAGCAGAATGCGGTTTTTCTTGTCCATGGTCGTTTCTTTGAGCTGTTGTGCGCTCATTTCGCCCAAACCTTTGAAACGGCTTATGTCTGGTTTTTGATTGCCTTTGATAACCTTGGCCAGAATTCTGTCTTTGTCTTCGTCGTCCAGTGCATAGTAATTTTTGCCGCCGACCGCAATTTTATATAACGGCGGCGTTGCGATATAAACATGGCCGTTTTCCATGAGCTTGGGCATCTGCTGATAAAAAAACGTCATCAGCAGCGAGGCGATATGCGCGCCGTCAACGTCGGCATCAGTCATGATGATGATTTTTTCGTAACGCAGATTTTCTTCTTTGTAGTTGTCTTTGATACCGCAACCCAGAGCCTCGATCATGTCTTTGATTTCCTGATTCTGCGTAATCTTGTCAAGTGAGGCGCTGGCAACGTTAAGGATTTTGCCGCGCAACGGCAGAATAGCCTGTGTAACGCGGTCGCGTCCCTGTTTGGCGGAACCTCCTGCGGAATCGCCCTCGACAATAAAAATTTCGGTATCTTCGGCCGCGGCTTTGGAACAATCGGCCAGTTTGCCGGGCAACCGCAGGCGTTTGGTCGGAGTTTTGCGGCTTTGGACTTTTTCTTCTTTTTTCTTTTTCCGGACTTCGGCGCGATCAATCACATATTCGAGCAGTGCGGTGGCGTTTTCGGGATCCGAGGACAGCCAGTGGTCAAAAGAGTCTTTCACTGCTGATTCGACCAGTCGGACGGCTTTTGTCGAAGTCAGTTTGTCTTTGGTTTGTCCCTGAAACTGCGGATCACGGATAAAGACCGACAACATGATGCTGGCGTCGCTCAAAAAGTCTTCCGCCGTAACGGCGGTGGCTTTTTTGATATTGGCCATTTCGCCGTATTCTTTCAATCCGCGGAGAAGCGCCGCCTTAAAACCGACTTCGTGCGTGCCGCCCTGCGGTGTAACGACCGTATTGCAGTAGGAATGGCAAAAGCCGTTTTCATCTTCCGGCCAAGTAATGGCCCATTCGACCTTTCCTTCGTCGTTGGCCAGTTCGGCCTCGCCCGCAAAAGGCTTGCGGTTGACGGTTGTTTTGGTGCCGAGCTGGTAGTTCAAAAAGTCCAACAGCCCGTTCGGGAAACAAAGTTCGGCTTCCGTCGGCGTCGCTTCGCCCTCGCCGATAATTTCCGGAGCGCAGAACCAGTTGATGTGAATTCCTTTAAACAAAAAAGCCTTTGAACGAGCCATTCGGTAAATGCGGTTTGGCTGCAAATTGGAATTAACACCGAAAATTTCCGGATCCGGCTTGAAAGTAATGGAAGTGCCGCGGCGGTTGGGTGCGTTGCCGACAAGCTCCAGCGGCCCTGTCGGATAGCCTTTGGAATATTCCTGCCGATACAGTTTTTTGTCACGGGCAATTTCTACCACCAGTTTTTCGGACAGGGCATTGACCACTGACAAGCCGACGCCGTGCAGCCCACCCGATACCTTATAGGCGCCGCCGCCGAATTTTCCGCCCGAGTGCAGCATTGTCAAAATGACTTCCAATGCTGATTTTCCGGGATATTTCGGATGCGGATCAACAGGGATGCCTCGGCCGTTGTCGACAATGCTGACCGAATAGTCTTCGTTAACGCGGACGTCGATTTTGTTGGCATAGCCGGCCACGGCTTCGTCCATGGAGTTGTCGAGAATTTCGGCGACCAGATGGTGCAGCGCTGTTTCGTCGGTGCCGCCGATATACATGCCCGGACGATGCCGAACCGGCTCCAGACCTTCCAGAACTTCAATGCTGTCAGCGCTGTAATCATTGCTTGCCGCGGGGGCGGCTTCAAACAAATCGACCATTTTTTCCTCTGCGTTTTCTTAGAATCAATGCGCCTAAAGTAGCCTAAAACGCCCGATTTAACAAGGATTAAAATTGAAACATAAACAAAATTTTTGAAGAATTGCGGCAGATTTAAACAAAATGTTGACAAAAAAGAGAAAGACGTATAAATTAAAAGCAATTAATTATTTTTAACAAATTAAAATTTACAGAAGATGAAAAGAGATTTTTTTCTTAAGTCAAAAATTTTTTTGGCGGTAAGTGTCGTTGTCAGCGTTGCTGCGTTCTTTGCGTTTGGTTTCAGTTCGCTTGCGTTGGGCTTTCTTGTAGGAACGGCATTGTCAATAAGCGTTTGCACTCATCCGAAAAAAGTTTTTAAGGTTGGTCTGCTCGTTCAACTGGTCTTGTTGTCGGCAATTTTTGCAGGATTGGATGTCGGAATCTTGTATCCGATATTCCTTGCCGGATTTCCGATACTGCTGTACAAGGTTAAGGATGCGGATTATACCACGTTGTTTGTGAGTTACGCAATTTGTTTCGTTTGTCCGCTGGTTGCCGCGCTGCTGGCCTTGGGAATAGAATTTGCGGTATACTCTATTTTTGTTTATTAAGGCTAAAGCGTTTCCGGCAAACGGAAACGCTTTTTTCGTATGCTTTTCTGTAAAAAACGCTTGCAATATTAATAATTTATGCTAAAACAAGCTCGAAAAATCACATGGTGTGATTCTTTCCTGGGAGATTCCCAGTAATTTCACACGCGGATTTTGTCGGGACGTTTTAAGGCGTTTCGCTCCGGTGTTCGGTTTCGAACTCAAGAGAATCCGCGGAGGTTTAACCGGAAAAGGATATATATAAATGACACTTCCTACATTTACATTGCGTCAGATGATTGAAGCTGGCGTTCACTTTGGTCACCACGCTCGTCGCTGGAATCCGAAGATGGCTCCGTATATTTACGGCAAAAAAGACAACATCCACATCATTGACCTGCAAAAGACCTATCCGATGCTCTATACCGCATTGGCAACCACCCGTGAAATCGTCGCTCAGGGCGGTAAGGTTCTGTTTGTTGCAACCAAGAGACAGGCTCAGGACATCATCAAGGAAAACGCCGAAAGATGCGGCCAGTACTACGTTAACCAGCGTTGGCTCGGCGGTATGATGACCAACTGGAAAACCGTCTACAAGTCAATTTCCCGCCTCGTTAAGTTGAACGAAATGGCTGAGAAGAACGACTATGAAGGTTACACCAAAAAAGAAATGATGAACCTCAAAAAAGAACAGGAAAAACTGAGCAAAGAACTCGGCGGTATCATGAATATGGGCGGACAGCCGGATCTGGTTTTCGTCATTGATACCTGCAAAGAGTCTCTGGCGATCAAAGAAGCCAAAAAACTGGGCATTCCGGTTATCGGCATCTGCGATACCAATGCCAATCCTGAAGATGTTGATCTGCCTGTTCCGGGCAATGATGATGCCATTCGCGCCATCCAGTTCTATGCGGAGATGGTATCTGCCGCCGTTCTGGACGGAATGCAGGCTCAGATTGCCGCTCAGGGTGTTAAGGTAGAAGAAATGGTTGACGGCGAGGTTGAGGCCAAGCCGGCGAAAAAGAGAACTTCCAGAAAAGCCGCTGCCGCAGAGGCAACAGCCGAATAGTCTCTGACAACCGTTTTAGAAGTATTATCAAAATTTGCGGCGGCTTTGAGCTTGGATAACGGGTTTGATGCTGCCGCATTTTATTTTTTAAGGAAAAAAGATATGACAGATATTACCGCTGCTATGGTAAAAGAATTGAGAGAATCAACCGGAGCCGGCATGCTTGACTGCAAGAAGGCATTGGTTGAAACAAACGGCAATATGGACGAAGCCGTAGACTGGCTGCGTAAAAAAGGTTTGGCTTCTGCAGCCAAGAAAGCCAGCCGTATTGCCGCCGAAGGCCTCGTTTCCGTTCATGTGGAAGGCAATAAGGGTGCTGTTGTCGAAGTTAACTCCGAGACCGATTTCGTTGCCAAAAACGAAATCTTTCAGGAATATGTTGCCGATGCCGCCATTGTTGCTTTGAAGAGTGCCGGCGAAATCTGTAACATGAAAACTTTCCATTGCCCGAAATGCGGAAAAACTTTTGAAGAGCGCCTGACCGACATGATTGCCAAAATCGGCGAAAACATGTCTTTGCGCCGTGCAGCCATGATTGAAGTCAACGAAGGTATCGTTGCGCCGTATGTTCACAGCGCTTCTGCTCCCAACATCGGCAAAATCGGCGTTTTGGTCGCTTTGGAATCCAAAGCCGACAAAGCCAAATTGGCCGAACTGGGCAAACATATTGCCATGCACGTTGCCGCCTCGGCGCCGTTGTTCCTCAATATTGCCGGCGTTGATCCGGCGGCCGTTGCGCACGAAAAATCAATCTTTGCCGAGCAGGCCAAGGCTTCCGGCAAACCGGAAAATATCATTGAAAAAATGGTTGAAGGCCGTATCCGCAAATACTATGAAGAAGTTGTTCTTGAAGAACAGGCTTATATTATGGATCCTGACAAAAAGGTTAAGGATGTTATCGCTGAAGCAGCCAAAGAACTGGGTACCGATATTAAATTGACCGGCTTTGTTCGTTTCAAACTCGGTGAAGGCCTGCAGAAAAAAGAAGAAGACTTTGCTGCCGAAGTTGCTTCTCAGTTAGGTAAATAAGTCTTTTCAGGATGATAAAAACATTCATCTGAACTAATCTGTCTCCCGAAAATTGCGATAGCAATTTTCGGGATGATTTTTTATACTTGCAAAACCCGCATTTCCGCCGGATACGAAAAAAGACGCTGCAAACGAGCGTCTTTTTAGTCAAAATGGCGGATAGAGTGGGATTCGAACCCACGGTACCCTTTGGGGGTACACACGATTTCCAATCGTGCGCCTTCGACCACTCGGCCATCTATCCATCATAGTCTGTGCAGAACTTAGCCTATTAGAAATATTTTCGCAAGAGTTTTTTTAGATAAATTTTTATTTTTTATAGAAAAAA
>CAYNBB010000055.1:0-8637 GCA_964395655.1 uncultured Azospirillaceae bacterium
GCTCGCTCAGCTTGCCTTTTGAGCCTCTTTCCGATAAATAAACTTAGGCTCCTTTTTATCGGTGATGACTTTTTCGTCAATGACAATTTCGCTCAAATCTTTTTTATCCGGCACTTCATACATCAGTTCAAGCAAATTGTCTTCCATGATGGCACGCAGGCCGCGGGCGCCGGTTTTGCGTTCTATCGCCTTTTGGGCAATGGCTTTGAGCGCATCATCGGTAAAAGTCAGTTTGACGCCTTCCATATCAAACATGGCAAGATACTGCTTGACAAGCGCGTTTTTGGGCTCGGTTAAGACGCGCACCAACGCTTCCTCGTTCAAATCTCCTAAAGTGGCAATAATCGGCAAGCGTCCGACAAATTCCGGTATCAGGCCGAATTTAAGCAAATCTTCGGGCTGAACGTCTTTGATGATTTCGCCAATGCCGCGTTCTTCCTTGGCTGCAACTTTGGCGCCGAAACCGATCGAAGTGTCTTTGCCGCGGCGACTGACGATTTTTTCAAGTCCGGCAAAAGCGCCACCGCAGATAAACAAAATATTGGTGGTATCCACGTGCAGAAATTCCTGCTGAGGATGTTTGCGTCCCCCCTGAGGCGGCACGTTGGCAACGGTACCTTCAATAATTTTCAGCAGAGCCTGCTGCACGCCCTCGCCCGAAACGTCGCGCGTAATCGAAGGACCGTCGGTCTTGCGGGTAATCTTGTCAATCTCGTCGATATAGACAATTCCGCGCTGGGCTTTTTCAATGTCGTAATTGGCGTTTTGCACCAGTTTGAGAATAATATTCTCAACGTCTTCGCCGACATAGCCGGCCTCGGTCAGGGTCGTGGCGTCGGCAATGGCAAACGGCACGTCAAGAATTTTTGCCAGCGTCTGAGCCAACAGAGTCTTGCCGGATCCGGTCGAACCGATGAGAATGACGTTTGACTTGGCAATCTCGACATCTTTGCTGTTTTTGTTGGAATTAAGCCGTTTGTAATGGTTGTAAACAGCTACAGACAATACTTTTTTGGCGTAGTCCTGGCCGATAACGTACTGATCCAGAAACTCCTTGATTTTGGACGGAGACGGCAGACTTTCGCCGGAAGAACCGGCAGACGCGGTCTCTTCCGCCATTTCGTCGGCAACAATGTTGATGCAGACTTCGATACATTCGTCGCAGATGTAAACGCCGCGGCCGGCAATCAGCTTTTTGACTTCATTCTGACTTTTGCCGCAAAACGAACAATGCAATTCCTCATTGGATGTCTTATCACTCATGGCTTTTTCCTATTTGAGTATTTCTTCACGATTGGTGACGATATGGTCGATCAGCCCGAATTTTTTAGCCTCTTCCGGCGTCATGAAATTGTCGCGCTCCATAGCCTTTTCAATAACGGAGAGTTTTTGTCCGGTTCTTTCCGCATAAATCTTGTTGAGGCGTTTTTTCATGTCGAGTATCAGCCTGGTGCGGATTTCCATGTCGGTCGCCTGCCCCTGAAAGCCGCCGGAAGGCTGATGAATCATAATCTGAGAATTCGGCAGAGCAAAACGTTTGCCTTTGGTGCCGGCGGTCAGCAGCAGCGAGCCCATCGAGCAGGCCTGCCCGATACACATGGTATTGACGTCGCAGCTGATGTAATTCATAGTGTCAAACATCGCCATGCCGGCCGTTACCGAACCGCCCGGAGAGTTGATGTACAGGAAGACGTCCTTTTTGGGATCTTCGGATTCCAGAAACAGCAGCTGCGCACAGACCAATGACGAAACATCGTCGTTGACTTCACCTGTCAGAAAGATAATCCGCTCTTTGAGAAGACGGGAATAAATATCGAAAGAACGTTCGCCTTTGGAGGTCTGTTCAATCACCATCGGCACCAGACTACCGCCGGCAATCAGAGATTTCGAAGCATACATCAGCATTTCCTCTTTTTACATATAACTCAGTTTCTGAGTTACGATAACACAACTTATTTGACAAATCATTAACAATCTTGCGATTCTTCGTTAAAGCCGATTTTATCTTCGACAATAAAATGCGGACGCTTTTTGACCTCGACAAAAACTTTGGCCAGATATTCACCGATAATTCCCAGCGAGACCAGCTGCACACCGCTGAAAACGGTAATAATCGTGACCAAAGAAGCCCAGCCGACAATGGTACCGCGCACCGACCAGCGGTAGACGACAAAACACAGAAACACAACGCTCAGAAAACAGACAAAGAAACCCAAAAACGTTACCATTCGCAGCGGAACGATCGAAAAATTGGAAACACCGTTCCAAGCCAGTGCAGCCATTTTGCAAAACGGATACTTGGTCTCCCCGGCCTGACGCGCGGTGCGATCATAATAAACCTGAGCGGACTTGAAACCGATCAACGGCACTATTGCGCGCAAAAACAAATTGCGCTCGGGAAACTGCTTAAGCGTTTCCACCGCACGCCTGGTCATCATCCTGAAATCGGCATGATTATAAATAATGTTGACGCCCAGAAGCTTGAGCAAACGATAATACAAAGTGGCGCTGGTACGCTTGAAAAAGCTGTCGGTATGTCTGGAATCGCGCACCCCGTAGACAATGTCGCATCCTTCTTCGATTTTTTCGAGCATTTGCGCGATGCAGTCGGGATTATCCTGCAAATCGGCGTCAATCGTGACATAAATATCGGCGCAGACATCGTACATACCGGCCAAAACAGCGCCCTGATGCCCGAAATTGCGGGACAGGTTCAACGCGCAGAACAATTTGTCTTCGGAGCAGACTTTTTGAATAATAGGCCAGGTTTTGTCTCGACTGCCGTCATTAACAAAGCAAATCCGGCTGTCTTTTGCAACTTTTTTCTTTTTAATCAAATCCGACAGCAGCGCACGCATTTTTTTTATGGTATGAGGCAGAATTTCCTCTTCGTTGTAACAAGGCAGAATTATCGCTAATTTTGACGGCATTTTACCACCTGTATCTTGATATTTTTGATTTTAATTTCTGCGTCGGCATTAAGAAAGCCAACGCCTTAATCACCGAATTGAACCACGGAGCCAATTTGGCAATAACGGTTTTGACATGCGCCAATTGTATGAAAGACCGCCCGCTCATGTCAATTAAAAAATTCGAATCGACTTCAGGGAGCTTTTCCTGAGAACACAGCGCAATCAAATAACGGGCTTTCTTGACATCGGGCTTTTCGGCAACGTCTAAAGGAAAAATCTTATTCTCATTGGCAATGAGACTGATACAGGTAATGTTCTGACCGATTATTTTTACAAAAGAAAAATATTTTTGCAAAAACCGGCAAAATTCTTTCTCGTTGAACTCTTTTTTATGAAAAGAATTCGGAACATGCTGCGGAGATTCCGTATTGGGAGTCGAAACAATCAGAATGCCGTTCGGTTTCAGATACTTAACAAAATTAGCCAGTGCAGATGCCTGGACTTCTGCCGGAACATGCTCTATCGTTTCGAAACAGGTAATCACGTCAAAGGAATCTTCCGCAAACAGATTTTCTGCCACGGAGCCCACGCGAAATTTAATTTCCGGATATTTGCGTTCGGCATGGGCAACAATCTCTTTTGAAATATCGCAGCCATATACGGAAGCCGCCGTTTCGCTCAGAATTTGGCATCCATACCCTTCTCCGCAGGCGATGTCCAACACTTTTTTATCGCGACAGTATTTTTGAGCGAAACGATATCTATGATGATGTTCCAGCGACATTGCAGATGTTTCTTCCCCCGGAACAAAACGTTCTCCGGTATAAGAAAAAGATTTTGTCTGAGGATCTTGTTTCCGTGTTGTTGCTTTCATTTTCATAAGTCTATCATTTTTGTGGACAGTGACAGTTTATATTCATATTATAAGTTACAGATAAAAAGTAAAAAGTTTTTGAGCGTTATGTGTACAAGTAATCATCCTAAGATATCCGTTCTTGTTCCGGTTTACAATGCGGCGCCGTTTATCGCCGCGACGGTTCGTTCCGTTCTGACGCAGACTTTTGAAGACTTTGAGCTTATTTTGCTGGACGACGCTTCAACCGACAATTCGGCGGAAGTCATCGCCGGTTTTCACGACAAAAGAATCATTTATGCGCGCAATCAGCAAAACCTCGGCATTGCGGCAACCCGCAACAAGCTGGCAGCGATGGCGCGCGGAGAATACGTCGCAGTGCTTGATCACGACGACATCTGCTGCCCCGAAAGGCTGAAAACACAGGCCGATTTTCTGGACAATCATCCCGAAATTGCTATGGCCGGCTCATGGTTTGAGCTGTTTTGCCCGCAAACCGCACCGCTACCGCGGCGATTGCTGGTCAATCTCGGCTGGGTATGGCGCCAGCCGCTTTTTCCGACACTCAACGACGCCTGGCGCGGCAACGTCCTGATGCACCCAACAGCCATGTATCGCCGCCGTCTATTTGAAGAACACGGCATTTGCTACGACGCCGCCTATACGCCGGCCGAAGACTATGATCTGGTGCGGCAGACGCTTGAAGCGGGACTGAAACTTGCCAATATTCCGCAAATTTTGCTGCGATATAACCTGCACGGCGGCAATTTTTCGCTGCGACGCAAAGAGCAAATGCGACGCGCCGACCGCCGGATAAAAGAAGAAATCCGCAATCGTCTTACGCCGCGGCCGAAGTTTTTTTATCCGTACTTTCTGGTTATGCTGCAAAAACTGCGGCTTAAATTTATGACAGGAAAAAACAATGTTTGACGCACCGCTGCTGCAAGAGCATATTTGGACCAATCTGATACGGTTTAACATGACGACGTTGATTTCGCGCCTATGGGTACCGTGGCTGCTGATTGTCGCACTGGCGCTCGGCGTCTCTTTGTGGCTGCTGCGAAGACAGGTACGCACGGCGCCGGCTTATTTTAACCTGTTTGACAACGTTTCCTACAAGTTTAATCCGCGCAAAAAACGCGACTGGGCAGCGCTGTCAATGCTGACAGCGGCTCTCGGCCTGACCGCCTTTTACATGTACGGTACAGAAAATTCGTTTTTCGAGAATTTTGACCTGATGGCACTGGGAACCACCCGCTCTCTGATAACCGGAGTGGTTCCGAATTTTGATTTTGCCCGGATTACGCCGCTGGCTTTTTGGAACCTCAGCACCCTCTACGCAATTACGCAAAACATGTATCTCATCAAAGCTTTCGTCTTTGCGCAGCTGCTGCTGGCCGTGTATCTGCTGTATCGCTTCTTCGACTATATTCCTTCGGCGCGGCGGCTGGTGTTTCTGGCCGTTTTTCTGCTGACGCCGACCATGCTTCTGACTTCCAAAGTCGTGTTTCCGGATCGGGAAATTCTCATTGCTCTGGCAGCGGCACTGCTTTGCGCCCGCCGTTACAGCCGAACGTCGCGTCTGCGCTGGATCGCATGGTTCCTGTTTTTTATGAACGTGGCGATTTATACCAAAGAAACCTGCATCCTCTTCTTTTTCGGTATACTGCTGGCTTCGTTTGCCTATAACATATGGAATGAAAAAATCACGCCGCGCAGTTTTCTGCACCCGCTGCAAACGATCAAGGCAATGCCGCTTGAATTTCTCATGGGGCTGAGCCTGCTGCTGTATTCGATTATTTATTTTCTGCTGCAAACACCGAACGAAAGCAATATCTATCTGGCCAACGGACGACATCACTGGCAAAGCCTGCTCGGTTATTATCGCTTTGAACTGGCAATCTGCGCCGCCGCATTCGGCATCTTGCTGTTGCGGGTCAGACGCTGTTACGACACGCTTATCAATCCGATGTTCCGCGGGGGCCTGCTTATCGGCGGCACTGCGATTGCGGTCGGAATTGTTTTGGTTCTGCAAACGGCTCCGAATTCGCCGCATTTGCTCGGAAAAACCTATTATCTGCTTCTGACGCTGTTATTCTCCCTGGCCTATTTGTTTGAACATATCCGTTCCCGTTTTGCACTTGTTGTTCTGAGTGTCGCACTCCTGTTTTATTCCGCGGTAAAAGACCATGAAGCCTCAAAACAGGAAATCGGCAAATATTATCGCGAAACAGCCGAGTTTCTGGCTCGGAACATGAACAAAGACGACATCAATTTTCTTTTCATTGTTGAAAATCCTCAGGCCACACCCGACATAGACCAATGGATTATCGAAGCCTGGTCTACCTCTTACCGTTATTACTTCCGCAATTACAAACTGGTCATCAAATCCAATCGGCATCTGGTCAAAACCTTTGCGGATTTAGTTCATCTGCAACAATTCCGAATCCGCATCTATACGCCGATCATTCCTCAGAAACAACCACACAAAGGCGACTGGATCATTCTTCATAAAAACAACAATCTACCCGAAACGCTGGAAATCCGCAAAGGACTCCCTGCAAAACCAATATTTGAAAACGCTTTGTTTGAGGTTTTTCGCGCGCAATGAGGAACTTGTACCGCAAACTCGAAACCAGATGGTTCGATCAGCCGAAGCAGATGCGTTTTCTGGCCGTGGGCGGATTTAACACGCTGTTTTCATATATCCTGTTTGTGGCACTGACTTTGGTCATTAATTACGACACGGCGCTGTTGCTGACTTATCTGACCGGCATAAACCTCTCGATTTTCACGATGCGATATTATGTCTTCCGCACCGAAGGAAAACTGCGTGCACAATACGGCAAAGCTGCTCTGACTTATTTGGCAATGATTTTGGCCAACTATGCGGCCTTGCGGCTGATGATCGGCGGATGGCAATGGCCGACATGGCTGGCGCAGGCCGTTTTTACCCTGTTTTCGACATTCGTTCTCTATCAACTGCACAACCGCGTTAATTTCCGCAATTAAAAAATCTCCGGCTTCAAGATTAATTTTGTTATGCGGAAAAAAGACTGTTCGTTTCTGATTATACCCCTTGAAATAAACTCAGACGCATAATACCTTGAAAACCGGAATGACGGAAGGATAACACCATGTCTCTGAGTTTCATCGAACTTCTAAAAAAACGCAGATCAATTTACAGTCTCGGAAACCGGACAACGCTGCCGGAAAACAAAATCAGCGCTTTGATTGCAGACGCCGTCAAATATACGCCGTCGGCTTTCAACTCGCAATCGGCACGGGTCGTAATTCTGTTTTGCGCGCAAAATAAAAAACTGTGGCAGATTACGCACGAAGCGCTTGCAGCAGTCGTTCCGGCCGACAAGTTTGCTTCCACTGCGCAGAAAATCGCTTCTTTTGCAGCGGGAAGCGGCAGCGTTCTGTTCTTTGACGATACCCGGACGGTTCGGGAACTTCAGGAAAAATTTCCGCTTTACCGCGATAATTTTCCGGTTTGGGCCGAACAGGCCAACGGTATGGTCCAGCTGGCGGTCTGGACGGCGCTTTCCGAAGCCGGCATCGGCGCCAGTTTACAACACTACAATCCGTTGATCGACAAGGCGGTAAAAAAAGAATGGCAACTGCCGGAAGCGTGGAAACTGATTGCGCAAATGCCCTTTGGAAGCATTGAGGCGCCGGCCGGAGAAAAGTCTTTTCTGCCGATTGAAGAACGGCTTTTGATTAAGAACTGAAATGGAAACAAGGACTAAACATATGTGGGCTGTTTATGCTATCCTATCGGCTTTTTTTGCCGCCGCAACTTCGATTTTGGCCAAAATCGGCATTGAAAACGTCGACTCCAATCTGGCAACCGGCATCCGCACCGTCATAATCCTGCTGATGACCGGCGGCATCGTTTACATGACCGGCTCGTTTCACCAATTGCCGCAGATTTCGCAAAAAAGCTGGGTTTTCCTGATTTTGTCGGGCGCGGCGACGGGATTGTCCTGGCTGTTTTATTTTAAGGCACTGCAAACGGGTGACGCTTCCAAAGTGGTGCCTGTTGACAAATTCAGCGTCGTAATCAGCATGATTATGGCGTTTGTCTTTTTGCACGAAGCCGTTACGCTCAAGGTGGTTTTGGGCGGCGCGCTGATTACGCTCGGGACTCTTGTGCTTGTCTTTTAAAAAAAACGAAAAGACCGTTCTCCGAAGAGAACGGTCTTGACGTTTTTGCACGGTATTCGTCAGAGAACGCCGCGCCGGCTATTATTTAAATCCTCACGTTCTTTCTCGAATCGCGCGATTTCCTGCGCATCTCCGAGCAGGTCTGCGAGAACCGACCTCATCACGCGGATGTGCTGTTTGACACCGTTACTCACGCAACCGCAGGCATACATTGCGCCCAGCTGGTCGAAAAGCTTAAAGTCTTCCGAATTGATGAGCTTGTCGAGCTTGCGCTTGACCAGAATCAGAGCCATCCGGTCGTGTACCCGCCAGTTGTTTTTTTCGGCTTCCTCAACGGCGGTAATGAGAATGCTGGCCACTTCGTAGAGGATAAAAGTTATTTCCTGACTGCCTTCGATGAAACAATTCCAGCCTTCGCGGATGTAGTTGGCAAAACGGCTGCGGAATGACTTCAAGTTCTCTACGGTTGAATTGTTTGTTGTCTTCATAAGACTCTCTGGGCTTATTTTAAGAGGCGCGTGCTCCTGAACACTCCCGTAACCTCTTTTGTTAGTAATCTGTTTTTGTAAAAAGTTACGGTAAAACCAGAAACAAGCGTTTCGCTCAAAAGACAAACAACTTTATTTCCAATACATACACAATAACTTTTATACATTAACGTCAGTTATAGCAGATTATCAGACAAAGCGCAAGCATTTT
>CAYNBB010000056.1:0-8596 GCA_964395655.1 uncultured Azospirillaceae bacterium
TCCTCTGCCGCCGTTTTGTTGGTCACTGCGGCAGAGGCCTCCGCTCAAACCTGCGCAACGGCTCCTTCATGTACCGAACTCGGTTATGTAATGACTGAAGACCAATGTTCAGGCAAGCCCAGAGTCTATTGCCCCTTTGATAAAACAAAACTATTCTGTGCCAATGGCCTAAGCTGCGAACGAATGGGCTATACCATGACAACAACTCAATGCTCCGGACGAAAATATGTAATCTGCCCCTTTGATGGAAACAAAGTCGTCTGCGATACCGGCGCACTGGTCGGCGAAATCAGACTCTGGCCGACGGCAACAGCTCCCAAGGGTTGGAAAATTTGCGACGGCTCTTCATTGTCAAGCTCAACTTACTCCGCACTTTATGCCGTCATCGGCACAACCTATGGCGGAAACAGCACAAACTTCTACCTGCCCAACCTCAAAGGACGTGTTCCCGTCGGCGTCGGGTATGCCACCAGTTCGACCTATACCTATTCGCTCGGTTCCAAGGGCGGAGAAGAAAAACATACCTTGACGGTCAGCGAAATGCCCTCTCACAACCACGGTTATACCGGAATCGTCGGAACAGGTTATCCTGACGGCTCGAAAGACTCAACCACGGCCGGCTATGTTTACTCCTATCCTCGCCAAAGTCAGTTAAAATCTGCCGGCAGCGGTACCGCACACGAGAACCGCATGCCGTATCTGGCGCTGAATTATATTATCTATACCGGTGTCTACTGACGTTTAGCACGCGCCGTATCAATCCCCGTCTTTCTCAGAACTGTTCTCCGAAAATTGGACGGTTTACATTCCGGCGGGGATTTATTTTAAAATAAAGAAAATAACCATATAATAAGTGCAAATAAAGAATTTGCAGATTAAAAAAAACGGATATAATCAGATAAAAAAATATATATGATGAATCCGGAGAATTAATCTGAAAATGCCTGTAAACCACAAAAATGGAATTTCCAACAAAGATATTACCGTCGAAGTTTCCGTAACCCTCGGCACGGCGGATTTGCGTGTCCACCAGTTGCTTAAGCTCGGCCGCGGCGCCGTCGTCGAGCTTGACCGCAACGTCAACGATTATGTTGACATCTACGCCAATGACATCCTTATCGGCAAAGGCGAAGTCGTCGTTACAGACGACGAAACCATCGGTATCAGCATACTTTCTTCAGACGGCAAATAAAAAGAAAACGTTATGAGTTTTTACAAAAAGTTTATAAAAAAACCTCTCAAACACCTCGGACAATCCGCCCCCGTCATGTGGCTGATTTCAGCGTTTATCTATACTTATGCCAAGTTTGTCGGCCTGACCACCAAATGGACGTTGGACGGCGTTGAGCGTTTTTATCGACTGACTTCGCAAAACGACGGTGTCATTTTGCTCATCTGGCACGGCCGCGCTCTGATGCTGCCTTATTTCTGGAATCCCCGCTCCGGATCGCTTTATGCCTTGGTCTCGCTGCATCGCGACGGTCGCATGATTGCCGGATTGCTTGAACGTTTCGGAATCAAAACCATCGGCGGCTCTTCCAACGAAAACGCCGTCGGAGGCGCTGTAGGCCTAATGCACGCCGTCAAGAAAAACGCCTCAATCTGCATTATTCCGGACGGCCCCCGCGGACCGCGCATGCACATGCGCCATTCGCCGCTTTATTATGCTCAGAAAACAGGCAAACCGATTGTCTGCGCCTCTTACAGCATCAAAAAATCCTGTATCATATCCAAAGCCTGGGATCAAATGATGATACCTCTGCCTTTTTCCGAAGGAATTTGCCGTTTGTCCGCTCCGATTTACATTCCCGCCGACGCCGATAAAGAAAAACTTGAAGAATACCGCCGGCAGGTAGAAAAAGTTCTCAACGAAATCAGCATCTCTTGCGACAAACAGCTCGGCCTCACCCCGATTCTGCCTGACGACGGCAGCGGCAAAACAAAAAAACATCGTCAGTAAAAAGGATATCTCATGTTCATAAAAATCTACAATATGTTAATCACCATTCTCTATCCGCTGGTTATCAAACGCTATATCAACAAACGCAAAGAAAACGGAAAAGAAGATGTCAAAAGGTTTAACGAACGCATCGGCCGGCCGACAATGCCGCGCCCGGAAGGAAAATTAATTTGGCTACACGGCGCCTCGGTCGGCGAATCTGTTTCCATGCTGCCGCTGATTCAGCGGATTTTGGACACTTATCCGGAGGCTCACGTTATGGTCACTACCGGCACTGTCACCTCAGCCGACGTTATGCAAAAACGCCTGCCCGAACGGGCTTTTCACCAGTTTATCCCTATTGACAACCCTATTTTTACGACCCGTTTTGTCAAATACTGGCAGCCCGACGTCGCTCTGTGGTTTGAATCCGAACTCTGGCCGGCGGTTCTTTCCAGCATCAGACGCAAAAACATTCCGCTGATTCTTATCAACGGCCGCATTTCCAACAAATCGTTCAAACGCTGGCAACAGTTTGACTTCATCAGCAAAGAGCTCCTCAGTTGCTTTACGCTGTGCCTGGGACAGTCGGAAGAAGACGCCTACCGGCTTCACGTTCTCGGCGCGCAAAACAGCATCTGCCTCGGCAATCTCAAATACGCCGGCCTGCCGTTGCCGATTGATGAAACCAAACGCGCCGAATTTGTCGAACAAGCCGGCAAAAGACGCATATGGCTGGCTTCGGCAACACACGACGACGAAGAAATCCGCATTGCCAAAGTCCACAAAAGGCTGAAGCAAAAATTCCCCGACCTTCTGACCGTCATTGCGCCGCGTCACCCGCAGCGCGGCGACGAAATTCAGGAAAAAATAAACAATCTTGAGCTCAAAACCGCGCTTCGCTCCAAAAATGAGAAAATCACCCCCGAAACCGACGTCTATATTGCCAACACCATCGGCGAAATGGGCATTTGGTACGACGTTATCAATATCGTCTTCATCGGCGGTTCGCTGATTCCGCACGGCGGACAAAATTTCATCGAACCCTCCCGCGTCCGCGACGCCGTAATCGTCGGCCCGCATATGCACAATTTTACCGACGCCATGAACCGCGCCAAAAAAGCCGATGCAATCATTCAGGTCACCGACACCGAAGAACTGGAAGAAATCGTAACTCAACTCTTTGAAAACAAAGAACTGCTGGACGCCAAGCGTTCTCTGGCCTACAACTGGGCTACCAGCGAATCTAAGGTTCTTGAAGGAATTATGGACAAAGTTAAAGGTTTTATTTAACATGTATACGCCAACGCATTGGAAAAACGCCAATTTACTGTCAGTCCTTCTTTATCCGTTGGGATGTTTCTACGGCCTGGCAACCGCTCTGCGTCTGGCGTTTCACAAACCGCGAAAAGTTTCGGTTCCAGTCATTTGCGTCGGTAATTTAACCGCGGGCGGAACAGGTAAGACCCCGGTTTCGATTGCGCTGGCCGAGTTGTTGCAAAAGAACGGCCGTCGACCGTTTTTCGTCACCCGCGGCTACGGCGGAAATTTACAGGACATTCAGGTAGAACCGAACAAGCACGACGCCGCCCAAACCGGAGACGAACCGCTGTTGCTGGCGCGTCAGGCACCGGTCATTGTCAACCGTCATCGTTTTGACGGTGCGCAAAAAGCCGTTTCGCTCGGCGCAGACGCAATCATCATGGACGACGGTTTTCAAAACCCGGCTTTGCACAAGGACATTTCGTTTATTGTCATCGACGGCGAATTCGGCCTCGGCAACGGGTTCTGTATTCCGGCAGGCCCGTTGCGCGAATTTGTCTCCCACGGCGTCAAACGCGCCCAGGCCGTCATTATCGTCGGCCCGGACAAGCACAACCTTGCCGCCGATTTCAAAATTCCGGTTTTTCATGCCCGCATTGAACCGAGCCGACCGGTTTCAAAAGACAATCCGCGCGTCATTGCCTTTGCCGGCATCGGCCGTCCGCAAAAGTTTTACAAATCCTTGGCCGATTGCGGATTCGAAATCCTCAAGACCTTCGATTTTCCGGATCATCATTTTTACAAAGAAACCGAGCTGCTTGAGCTTATTGCTCAGGCTAAAAGCCTGAAAGCCGAGATTTATACGACATCCAAGGATTATGTCAAGATTCCGGCATCGTTGCGCGGCAATTTCAAAGTCCTTGAAATCGCCGTTGTCTGGAACGAACCCGATCAACTGACGCAATTCATAACGGAACGCTTGTAAAAACGCGATTTATTTCCATATTTCATCATAACCGGCCTGCGGATTCAAAAAGACTTCGCCGCTGATAAAACGATACCCTTTGTCCAACGCGGCAAGTTTTTCCATATCCGTTGCATCAAGAACGACTGCCTGCGCCGCAAAATTCTCGCGCAGCCTTTTTTCATGAACAGATTTCGGTATCACGACCAATCCGCGCTGCATCTGCCATGCCAGAACAAGCTGCGCCGGCGTAATCTGCAAACGCCCGGCAACCTCTTTGACGGTTTCATTCTCAAGCACGTCGTTTTTATCCTCATGATGAGAAGAGCCAAGCGGCGAATATGCGGTAACGGCAATCTCATTTTTATGACAGAAATCGACAAGTTCCTGCTGTTGCAACAGCGGATGATTCTCAATCTGGTTTACCGCCGGCACCACCTCGACCTTTTCGATTAAATCAGCGATTCTGTTTCGGCTGAAGTTCGAAACGCCTATAGCCCTGACCAAGCCGTCATTATAGGCTTTTTCCATTTCGCCCCATGTTGCCTCAAGCGGAACTTCGGCAAGAGGCGTCCAGTCTTCCGGCTTTTGCGGAACGGCGGTTCCTTTTTTCTGAGCCACCGGCCAGTGCATCAAATACAAATCCAAATACTCAAGCTGCAAATCCTGCAACGTTTTCTCAAGCGCCGGTCGTACATCTTCCGGACGATGAGAATCATTCCACAGTTTAGAAGTTACAAACAGTTGTTCGCGCCTGATGTCGCCCTCGGCAACCGCATCATGAAGCCCCTGTCCGATTTCGGCCTCGTTGCCATAAACGGAAGCGCAGTCAACGGCCGTATAGCCGAGTTTTATCGCCCACCGCACCGCCTGATATACCTCTCCGGAACCGGCCTGCCAGGTTCCCAATCCGATAATCGGCATCTGCGCGCCGGTATTCAATTTTACATATCTCATCAAATTCCCCCTTGTCTGGTAATTAAAACTCATTGCAAATATAATTGCGGGGGAACGGGTCTTAAAGATGAAACCGCAAAATTATTTCACTTCCCAGCTGTGCGAATATTCTTCATCCTTAAACAGCGCCGCCAAACCGGTAACCTGTTTAAGTCGCAGCAACTCGTCGGCCGACATGCCGACATTTTTGCAAATCCAGCTGTCACTTTTGCCGAGTTCCAAAAGTTCGGCCACAATATTGCTCATCAGATCCACGTTGTGACTGCCGCGCGCCCGGTTATGCCGAATTGTCGAAGCGATACGCTCGCCAAGCTCTTTTTCAATCACCACCACCGGCAGAAGGCCGTGTTCGCGGCGGTAAATCCGATCGCTTGTTTTCATAATCGTATAGCGATGGAAACCGTCGACAATGATATATCCGTCCGTCTCTTTGTCATAATAACAAACCACCGGCTGAGTAAACCCGTCTTCCCAAATAGACAATTCAAGCAGCTTCATTTCCGGAGGAGCGACGCGGTTGGGGTTGTAGTCATTGGCACGCACTTTTTCCAGCGGTACGCCGATAACGTTATAAACAGGACTGATAAAATCTTTCATTTACAAAACCTCACAAATTCTTATATTTTTCCAACAATTCTTTTTCACGACGCGTTTGACTTTTAGTCTGAGCAAATCCCATATGCTTGCACAAATGGTCATTTTTAAGAATACAAACGGCCATCCTTTTCCAAGACGGAATGTCTATGCTCGATTTAATGTCATCCGTATCATCCGGAGTTCCCAAAAAGACGACCCTTTCTTTGTTCGATTTATAATTGCTCAGTCCGTTGCGACGAATATTAAAATCACACGCCTCCAATTCTTTAATGGCATTTTCGTTGACAACGCCTCCGCGCTTCCACCAAAAACGAATGGAAGTCTTAAATTTTTGAATGTAATTGCGGCGGATTCCTTCCGGCAATGTCGCCAGCAAAAATTTGACGTAACGTCGCCAGGTATACCCTTCCGGCAGGGTTATCCTTCCCACCCCCATCAGTTTGCTGTTTCCGTACATCGCGGCAAAATTGGCGCCGTTGACGCGAGACACCACTTTCACCCAGGTTGAAGGCTCCAAAACGCGGTAAAGGTTCAAACTCTCTTTGGCGTTTTCATGATAAGGGCTCGAAACCCGCATCTGGCTGATGGACACGCCGGCACGATAATACAAATCATAAATTCTGTTATACTCGAAATTCTCTTTGGCATTGGCAATCCAGACGTCTTTCGTTGCCCAGTCATACAACGGATAGGCGTTATACATGTTTTCGTCAATTTTGGTTGTCCATTGGGAATTTTTCATTAAATCTTTGCGAACGTTTGCATAGGCGCGATAACGGTTGATTGATTCGTCGGCGCGAATTCCCACCAGACAAACCGACGTCCCCTTGTGCGTACGCCCGTACCATCTGGCAAATCCGGCATAAAGGTCTTCCTGAGCCATTTTATAACGATAAAAATCAAGCGGATTGTTTTTCAGGTTGATAATATAGGGTCGATTCGGCATCGGACGAACCCACAACTCTTCCTTTTTGTCATCCCACGGATACCAGTACATCTGATAATTGCTGACAGCGCAACGCGATCCCATCGGCAGACAAACCCAATATGGCTCAATATCGTCAATATTATCATCAAACATTTTAGTTACATATTCGGTTGTCAGCTCATATTGAGCCTCAAAATCCTGATGAAAGACGCCGATCTTTCTGTCAATCTTATGCCTGCGCTTATAGTCTAAGACCAAATTTAACAGCAAACCGCTGTCTTTTCCGCCCGAAAAAGAAACATAAATATTGTCAAAATTCTCAAAAATAAATTTCAAACGATCCTGTGTCGCTTCATATACGTTTTTATCCAGATAAATCTTCATAAGTCGCAACCTTGTGACATGTCATAATTTCGCATACATTGCTCAAAAGCTTTTGCTTTCGGATTAAATTGTCCCGAATCAGATTTTCAAGTTTGGTGTTAACCCAAAAATCATAAACGTTCAGCTTCCTTCTGGTATTACCGCCGAATTTCGACAAAATATACAGTTTATCCTTATAGTCAAAAGTTTGCGTAAAGTATATCAGATTTGCGCATTCTTGCAAGTTTAGCCGTGGAATTTTAACTTTATATGTGCATATCATAACATCATAGTCAACGTCAAACAGCAAAGAAGCCCTGTTTTTATTGGAATTTCCCGTCATAATAACATATTGATAAGAATCCAGCAGCCCCGTTTCCTCCAAGAAATTAATCTCGCCGCTGTATTTAAGATAGATAATAACCTTTTCTCCGCGCTTGGCTATATCCGCCAATATCCGCCGCAAAGCCACAACCTTTTCCATACACAAAGTATAATAATACTGAAAGTGTTGCGTCACCGACAAATAGCCGCCGTGAACAAGGCTTTTCAAAAGTTCGTTTTTTTCCTGCTGATAAGACTTTTTCTCCTTATTTGTCAGCTCAAACCAATATTCATGATATTTGACCCGCACGTTGCGGCCGAAATCACAGGCAAGGACATACCTTTGCATTATCTCCACCGCCTTTTGTTCCGACTGCGCCACCGACCAGCGTTTAACCATGTTATGCTCCGAAACGAACTGTGGCATAAAATTATGCAAAAATTGCGTATCCGTCATATTAAAAACCGACGGATCAAGAAACGCCATCTGGCCGTATATATCTTTAATGCTGGTCGTCAGAGGATTTTTTGACAACAGCAGCCGATATTTAAATTTGTGCCGCATGGCCTGCAGTCTTTTGGTCAATGCGGACTCCGTGTTTTTAATATTTATGCTGTCGTCAATAATGCAAAATATTTTATATTTGCCGACCAGATTATACAATTTCAGATATTGCCAGTCGTTGCCCGAAATATTTTCCTGCGAAAAGAAAAAGACCTTAACGGCAATATTTCCTGCGCTGTCATTAACCATATTCACATAATGCCTCACTTTTAACGACGCTGTCGGCGCAATCCAAACAATATAATCCCACTTCCGAAAAACGCGTCTGGCCAACCGAAAAGCAAGCCGCATCCTTTTCCGGTTATCTTGAATAAAAACTATTCCGGACTGTTGTCGGTCGAACTTTTCATGTATTTCCCGCATATTAGACATTTTTCCCGCCGTTTTTAGCATTATACCATATAATATTAACCGACAGTCAATCAAAAGAAACCCTTTTGCGAACGAATTACAAATCACGAATCGCAAATAACCATAAAAGCCGTCCCGAGAGGACGGCTTTTATGGTTAAGAATACAAAATTTATTTACTATGAAAAATGAACAAACTGACAATGGATTTTTTATAATCTTTACACCTTACCGCCCCTGATCTCTGATTTCTGATCACTAAAAAAGCCGTCCTTCTCGGGACGGCTTTTATGGCGGAGAGTACAGGACTCGAACCTGTGCATCGCTATTCACGATGACGGATTAG
>CAYNBB010000057.1:0-8343 GCA_964395655.1 uncultured Azospirillaceae bacterium
ACATCGGCGGCGGCGCGTGCCTGCTCAGTAATGGTTTCGCCGGCCAACATCCGCGCGATTTCCTCGCGCCTTTCGTCCGCCGACAATTCGCGGACATAGGTGGTCGTGACATTATCCACGGTCTTTTTCTCTACCTTAAAATGATTATTGCCCTTGGCGGCAACCTGCGGCGAATGAGTTACAACCAAAACCTGCACCCGCTGTCCGAGTTTGGCCAGCCTTTCACCGACAGCCTGCGCCGTGGCACCGCCGACACCGGCATCAACTTCGTCAAAAATCATGGTACAGACGCTGGAGCTCTGCGCCAGATTGACTTTGAGCGCGAGCATAAAACGCGCCAGTTCGCCTCCGGAAGCAATCTTGTTCAGCGGTCCCTGCGGCGAGTCGGGATTGGTGGCAACCGTAAAATAAACATTGTCAAACCCGCTTTCCGACCAGCTGCTTTCTTCCTTTTTCTCAATCAAGGTAACAAATTTGGCTTTTTCCATTTTGAGCGGCGGAAGCTCGGCCATAACCAGAGCATCCAGCTCGGCGGCCGTTTTTACCCGCGCCTGACGCAGCCGGTTGGCGGCCTCAATATAAACCAGACGTTTTTCCTGCTCGGCTTTGCGCAATGAGCTGATACCGTCTTCGCCCTGTTCGATATTCGTCAGCCGGGCTTTGAAATTTTGCAGCGTGTCCGCCAGTTCGTCAACGGTAACGCCGTGTTTGCGCGCCAGATCTTTAAGCGCAAAGAGGCGATTGTCGATGTTCTCCTGTTCGTCGGAATTGAGACTGATGTCCGCCGAGGCAGTCTCGATCCGCTCAACCGCGTCTATGACCTCAACCAGCGCACGGTCGAGCGCGTCATAAATTTCGGAATACTTGCCGTCAACATATCGATCGGCCTTATCAATTGCGCTTTCGGCCGAACGAAGCGCCGACTGCACGTCGCGTCCCTCTGTTAATACGCCGTAGGCATAATTAAGGCTTTCCATAATCTTTTCGGCATGCATCAGCTCCTGCCTGCGGGCAGACAGTTCCGCCTCTTCTCCGACACGCGGGCTTATCCGTTCGAGCTCATGCACCCAATGACGCAAACTGTCTTCTTCCTCTTTGGCGCGGGTAATGTCGGCCTCGGCACGCGCGCGGGCAGCGGCAGCTTCTTTATACTCACGATAGGCTGCGGCACTTTCCGCCAGCAATTTGTCCAATCCGCCGAAAGCGTCAAGAACGCCCTGATGCGCGGCAGGGTTGAGCAAGCCCTGATTGTCAAACTGGCCGTGGACTTCAACCAAACAGCGGCCGATGTCTTTGAGTAGCCTGGCGCTTATCGGCTGGTCGTTGAAAAAGATTTTGCCCTTGCCGCTCTGATCCAGCGTACGCTTGATAATCATCCCGTCACCGGCCTCAAGCTCGTTTTCGGCCAAAAGTTCGTTCAGCTCCCGGTTTTGCGGTTCGCTATCAAAAACGGCGGTAACGCTCAGTTTGTCCGCTCCGCGGCGGATGAGCGACGTCTCTGCGCGTTTGCCCAAAACCAACCCCAGCGAGTCCAGCAAAATCGACTTGCCGGCGCCGGTCTCGCCTGTCAATACGCTCAAGCCGGACTTAAAATCCAAGTCCAGCCTGTCAATCAAAACAACATTGCGAATTGAAAGCGATTGCAACATTTTTATTTATCCGCCCTGACAATTCTCTGCGCCCGGGTATTCCATTTGGAGTCCGGATAATTATGATTCAGGACTTTGGCTGCGTCGACGGCTTCTTTGCTCAGTCCGAGAATCTGATAAATCTCCACCTGACGATAAAGCGCTTCCTCAATATGACCGGTGGTCTGGTATTCATTGACCACTACAGAAAAACGGTTAAGCGCCGAGAGATAATTGTTCTGCCCGAGGTAAAATCGTCCGATTTCCATTTCGTGCCCGGCCAGATGGTCATTAATCAGGTTATTTTTTTTGCGGGCATCGGCGGCATATTCGGTGTCGGGAAAGCGCACAATCACCTGATTGAAAGATTCCATGGCGAGCCTGGAGTTCTCCTGATCCTTTTCAATGCCGACAATCTGCTCGTAGTAGCACAGTCCTTTCATATAATAGGCATAGGCAATATCTTTGTTGCCGGGATGATATTTGATGAAGCGCTCCAAAGCCATAATCGCGTCGTCATATTTCTGGTCTTTGTAATAAGCGTACGCTCCCATCAACTTGGCCTTGGTTGCCCATTTGGAATAAGGATGCTCAAGTTCGACCTTCTCAAAATTTTCGGCTGCCTTGGCATAACGTGTCTTATTAAGATTTTTGTATCCGCGGTTATACAAATATTCCGCAGAATGATGTTCCGCAGTTTCCGGCGTTGAGGAACAAGCTGCCACACTCAAAAGAAGTCCGATAATCAAGACCAGTTTTCTCATTCTTTCATCCTTATACAATTTCGTAATTGGCGACATCGGCAAACAATGTTTTCAAAATCTCATTATTATGAAAGTGTCCGGTTTTGGCCGCTTTAAGCTTTCCCTGAATATGAAAGCCGGAAGTATACATATCGCCGATTGCGTCAATAACCTTATGGTTGACGCATTCGTTGTCAACCCGGAAACCACCCTCGTTTAAAATAGTCTCGCCGTCGAGCACCACCGCATTTTCCAGACTGCCGCCTTTTATCAAACCGACGGATTTGAGGTAGTCGACCTGATATTTTTCGCAAAAAGTGCGGCACGGCGCGATATGGTCTTTGAAATTCTGCAGAGCTACGGATTCGCAGAATTCCTGGCGTCCGACGATCTTGGACGGAAATTCAATCATAAACTCGACGCAAAAGTCATCCGCCGGCAGCAATTCGATCCGAGCCCCTTTGTCATCGGCAAAAACGACCGGCTTCAAAACCTTGAGAACTTTGCGCTTTGCAGACTGCTCTTTCAGACCGGCATGTTCCAGCGCTATCACAAAAGGCGCGGCTGAACCGTCCATAATCGGCATTTCGGGACCGTTGATTTCAACTTCGACATTGTCAACGCCCAAAACGCTCAAAGCGGCCATCAGATGCTCGATTGTCGAAACGACGTTGCCCTGCCCGTCTCCCAGACAGGTACAATTGCGGGTATCAACGACGTTTGTATACAGCGCTTTGATTTCCGGCCGGCCGGGCAGATCCGTCCGTTTGAACACGATACCGTGATTTTCCGGCGCCGGTCTGAGTGTGAGGACGCTTTCGCATCCGGAATGCAGGCCAATCCCCTTGATTACAAATTCCTGCGCCAATGTGTGCTGCTGCATAAATAACCCTTCAGTAAGTTCGGCAAAATACAAAAAATAAGGCAGCCTGTAAGCCGGGTTCTGTATTCCGGTTGCCCGGAACGATAGCCATTCATCTGGGCTGTTTATCGCTAAACAGCTCGTCGCGACCTACCTCTGGAGAGGAGAGAGAACGCTCCGTAAAATCCGGTTTACAAGGCCGAAGCCTCATACCTGAAATCTCCTAACTCGGTCTTGCATCAGACAGGGTTTACCTTGCCGGGCCTGTTACCAGACCTGCGGTGAGCTCTTACCTCGCCTTTTCATCCTTACCGCGGCATGCCGCGGCGGTATGTTTCTGTGGCACTTTCCCTTGGATTGCTCCAGCCAGACGTTATCTGGTGTCTTGTTCTCCTGAAGCCCGGACTTTCCTCACCATGGGCAAAGCCATGACGCGGCTATCCGGCTGCCTTGCAGACTAGAATAACATTTACCGCCGCGATTGCAAGAGCTTTGTATCATCTGAGGAATAAAAATAAACTTCTGTCAATTTGATCAACGATTACATATTTACGTACAACAGCCTTTATGATATACTGAGTATGTTCATTTAAGAATTTTATTATATTATTCTAAAAAGTTTTCAGATTAAAAATAGCGAGAGTTATCTTGTTGTTTATGAGACTTCGGAATAGTATAAACGAAATATAAATAACAATAACTTTCAAACATTTTTAATTATGACTACAACAATGAACAAAACCGAGATGAAGAACTTCGTGGAGAACGCAATCGCTAACGGAGCAACAGTAAAGAACTATGCAAAATTCGCAAGAGTTCAGGCTGAGCAGGCAACAGAGGAAACCCCTGTTGTTACCATCCTTCAGGACGGCACAAAGGAAACAATCAACACTGCCATGCCCGGCGACTGGATTGTCACCAATCCCGGCGGCGAAAAGTATGTTGTTCCAGACGCAAAGTTCCCTAAGAAGTACGAACCGGCTCCCGAGCTTGGTGACGGATGGTTTAAGCCTTCCGGCGGCGTTCAGAAATTTCTGGAACTTTCGGAAGACACTTCTTTCGTATGCTCCTGGAATGAAGAACAATTTATTGCAGCCGGCGGCATGATCAACGTTACCTGCCTCGACGACATATACGGCATCGCACGTCAGGAATTCTTCGGCACTTACAAAGAGTGCGACGAGGACGGCAACTTCATCTGATTTAAAATGCAAAGCATTTTAGAGTCCCTGAATTTCAGGGACTCTTTTTTATGCAAAAAATATCCCCAATTTTTTATTTTCCGCTTGTGCCTTTGATTATGCGAGGTTGCGGAATCTCCTTACTGATTTTTGCAGAACAAACCAAGAACAGTTAATAAATTACTAAATTTTCCCATTGATTCCCATAATATCCCATGTTATACCATATTCATAGTCAGTTTTACCACAAGGAGTCTCACGGTTTTGCGCAAAACATTCCTGTTTATGGATACGGTGATTAACAAGGTAGATGCCAAAGGGCGCGTCTCCCTGCCCGCCGACTACCGCGCAATCGTCAAGGACACCGGCTCCGAAATCGTCTGTTACCGCAGCCTGTCCGCCCCCTGTATCGAGGGCTGTCTGGAAGATCTGCTCGACAAGCTCGCCACCGACATGGAAAACTCGCTCGACTTCTTTTCTCAGGAACAGGACAACATTTCCAACCTGGTGTTCGGTGACGCCAAGCGTTATCCGTTTGATTCCACTGGACGAATCATGCTCTCCGAAAAGCTGTTAAAACATGCAGAAATCAAAGACAATGCCGTTTTTGTCGGCAAAGGCCGTAAGTTTCAAATCTGGAACCCCGAAAACTGGGCCAAAGAAGAAGCCCGCATCCGCGCCGAAGTTCTCAAAAAACGTCCGTCGCTCAGATCGGAAGGAGGCCTGTGACAATGCCGATCGAATATCAGACGCATTTTCCGGTTATGCTGCCGCAGGTATTGGAAGCCCTGTTGCCGCAAGACGGCGGCCTGTATGTCGACGCCACTTTCGGCAACGGCGGCTATACCGAGGCAATTCTCAATGCGGCCGACTGCAAGGTTATTGCCCTTGACCGCGACCCGAACGTTTTGCTGCGGGTTAAGGAGCTTCAGGAACTCTACGGCAATCGGCTCGACTTTCGCGCCGGCAGGTTCGGAGATTTTGCCAACCTGGTTCCCGAACCGATTGACGGCGCGGTGTTCGACATCGGCGTTTCGTCCATGCAGTTTGATCAGGGAGAACGCGGTTTTTCCTTTGCCAAAGACGCGCCTCTCGACATGCGGATGTCGCAGTCGGGACAAACGGCGGCCGACCTTGTCAATACCCTGTCCGAAAAAGAACTGGCCGATTTGATTTATCAATACGGCGAAGAGCGCAAATCGCGCCGGATTGCGGCTCAAATAGCTGCCGCCCGCAAGCTCAAAAAAATCGAAACGACCAAAGAACTCGCGGAAATTATTTATACGGTTCTGCACCGGACGCCCAATACAATTGATCCGGCAACGCGCACGTTTCAGGCGCTTAGGATTGCCGTCAACGATGAGCTTTCCGAACTGCAGAACGGACTTTCCGGCGCAACTTCCCGTCTTAAGCCGCAAGGCCGGCTGGCGGTTGTGGACTTCCATTCGCTGGAAGACAGGATTGTCAAAACCTTTTTCAAAAACAACACCGGCAAGGCGCGGCACGTTTCGCGTTACGCGGCCACGCCCCAAGAACAAAACAACGCAATTTTCAAAGAATGTTCGAAGGTAATTCTGCCCTCAGAAGAGGAACTGCGGATAAACAGCCGTTCGCGTTCGGCGAAACTGCGTTTTGCGGTAAAACAATAACTCAAATTCCAGAAAGGGTTTGAAATGAACAGTACAAAATTAGCAGCCTTAGCACTCAAGATAGCGCTTCCGTGTCTGTTATGTTTCAGCTATTTGGTCTTGACCAACATGGTGCAGGAGCTCGAAAGCGAGCTTAATTCCATCAACCGCGGCATCGAAAAAGACATCAAATCCATTCATGTTCTCAAGGCCGAATGGTCACACCTCAACAACCCGTCTCGGCTCCGTAAACTCGTTTCCAAACATATTTTGCTAAATCAGGTTCAGGCTGAACAAATTATTAACTATTCTGCGTTACCATTCTCTTATGAGGACGGCGAATCGAGAAAGATTGCCGCCCGCAAGAACATTTCCAATTATGCCGAGCATAACAAGGGGCTCAAAAAACTCACAAAAGCTCAGCGCTAATGAAAAAGACATCAGGCAGAAGCGAATATGATCGGGAAGTATTTTTCCAAAAAAGGCAGAGGCGGATTCTACCTTCCGGGACAAGAAATCAAAATTGACAAGGTAAGTTCTTTTCACGGTTTTTCGTGCGAGAAAGATTCTCTTTCGGTCTGCAAAAACCGCGTCATGTTTTCCATCTTTTGTTTTGCCGCCGCTTTTCTGATTATCGCCGGACGCCTGTTTGACCTCTGCGCTCTGCCCGCCTTTGAAAAACAAAACGCCGTGCCGCATCGCACTTTTGCTCACAATCCTATTCGCCGCGCCGACATTCTGGATCGCAACGGCACCATTGTCGCCACTTCTTTGCCTACCGTCAATCTGCACGTCAATCCAAAAAAGGTTTTCAACGCCCCCAAACTTGCGCGCGAGCTGGTTAAGATTCTGCCCGAGCTTGATTATAAAGCCACTTACAAAAAACTCACGTCCAAAGGCACATTTGTTTATCTCAAACGCAACCTGACGCCGTCGCAGCAGTATCAAATCAACTATCTCGGCGATCCCAGCCTTGAATTTGAAGAGGGCGAAAAACGCGCTTATCCGCACAAAAACCTGCTCGCGCACGTTATCGGCAGCACCGATATTGACAACGTCGGAATCTCGGGTATCGAAAAAGCGATGGACGAGCGCCTGACGCAGTCTGACATTCCGCTGACATTATCGATTGACGTCGGAATTCAGGATACGATTCGCGAAATTCTAAAAGAAGGCATGGACAAATTTCAGGCCGTCGGCGCAACCGCAATTCTGATGGAAGCCAACACCGCCGAGATTATCGCCATGGTCTCGCTGCCGGATTTTGACCCCAACTCCAACCGGGTAAAAGACGAACGCGCGTTGTTCAACATGGCCTCCAAAGGCGTCTACGAGCCCGGCTCGGTACTTAAGATTTTTAACACCGCAATGTCTTTGGAAAGCGGCAAGGTTAAAGTGGCCGACAAGTTTGACGCCACCAAACCCCTCAAACTCCGTTACAATACAATCAAAGATTACCGGGGCGAAAACCGCTGGCTGTCGGTGCCGGAGATTCTGGTTTATTCCTCCAACATCGGTTCGGCGCAGATGGCGCTCAAAGTCGGCGCCGGCGAACAGCGCAACTTTTTGGAAAAGATAGGCTTTTTTGAAAACGTTGACATTGAGCTGGCCGAAAAAGGGCGACCGCTGCTTCCCAAGCGTTGGGGCGAGAGCACGATTGCCACCGTGGCTTACGGCTACGGCATTTCGGTTTCGCCGTTGCATGTTGTCAGCGCTTATGCGGCGGTTGTCAACGGCGGAACGTATCATTCGCCCTCGCTCATCAAAAACAGTCCGAAAGCCAAGAACGGACATCGTGTTGTTTCGTTCAACACCTCTAAGGCGATGCGCAAACTCATGCGTCTGGTTGTAACCGACGGCTCGGGCAAACGCGCCAACGTCCGCGGCTACGAAGTCGGCGGCAAGACCGGAACCGCCAACAAACTTTCGGAAAACGGACGTTATGTCGACAAAAAAGTACGCACCACGTTCGTGTCGGCGTTCCCGATTTCCGATCCCAAATACGCGCTGATTGTCATGCTGGACGAGCCCAAGCCTCTCAAAGAAACATGGGGGTTTGTAACCTCAGGCTGGAATACGGTGCCGACCGCGTCAAAAATCATTACCGCAATTGCACCGCAACTTAACCTTAAAGCCAACTATGATCTGGACGAACTGCGCAATGCGCGCATTATAGAGGCTTCGTGGTAAGACAGTAATATGTGATTCGTTATTTGAGATTCGCAAAAGCTCCTTTTCCGCCGTGCCCCCTTTTTGTCATGCCCGACCTGATCGGGCATCCAGGTCAATATACAGACATAT
>CAYNBB010000058.1:0-6409 GCA_964395655.1 uncultured Azospirillaceae bacterium
TCATATAATAGACGAACTGGTTAGGTTCGGATTGTTTTAAAACCATATTGTCATACCAAGAGATACTTGGCAGTGGAACTTATTGAGGTCATTGACCAGAAGTTCCTTTTTGCTTTCGGCGCTTTTTTCAAACACCTGCAGCGGTTTGCCGTTGTTCTCAAGGATGAGCTTGTTTGCAGCGTCGTTGTACTTACCCTCGTAGGGCAGATACAGACCGCGTACTCCGGCGAAGAGTTCGACACGCTTGCTAACCTTGGCTCCGAGCTTGATTTCGCCAAAAGCGGAGAAGCTCATTTTGGAGCTGGCCAGCAGCATGACGTATTCTCCGTTGACATCACCCCGGATATCACCTGCGTTGCCGCTGATGCTCCATTGCTGGGTGAGACCTGCACCGATGTTGGCTTCAACGAATACCGGACTTTTGGGACCGGTGAAACGATAGCCTGCGAAAAGGTTCACAGAGGAACGATCCTGCAGGTACGATCCGTCGATACCGTATTTCCAGCCGTAGTGGAACCAATAGAGCTGTGCTTGAGCGCCGAAGTTCTTGTCCATTACGTCGTATACGGCGGCAACATCCAGCTTGGCTGAGTTGTTGCCATGGCGAACAACCATATAGGCGTTCTTGCTGTAAGAAGCTTTCATGGTGCTGTCGGCTTTTTGGTACGTTTTCACGCTCTGGGCGTTTGCGAAGTTAACACTTGCCAGAACGGCGATAACGATCACTGCTATGTTTTTGATATTTAATGTTTTCATTTGTTCTTGGGTTTGTGCCCGGGACAGCATGCTTAACTTGTTTTAAGCTGCCCCGGGCGATTATTGAATTCTGTTTGGATCTCGTATCTTGTGGCCTTCCGGAGGAACGGAGGCTTATTTTAATGTTACGCCGTTGATGGTTATGATTTCCTCACCGTCAACGGTTGTTTTGATACCGCTTTCTTTGTAGGGGTTAGACAAGCTGTGCTTGGTTACAGACATCGGAGATACATATCCCTTGATGCTGTTGTCAGCATAGCTGGTGTACAACCATTCCTGCGGAGTTGCAGTCGTAGAAGTGACACCGGTCAACTTACCCGGAACAAAAGAACTTCCGTTCCAAGTCATACTCATGATGCCGTCATTGCTGACAGCGACATTTGCATGACGACTGATCTCGTTACCCTTGGTGTCGAATTCAACATACAGCGTATTGCTGCCGTCGATTTCTTCAAACAGGGCGCAAATAACGGTACGAGCAGGAGCCGTACGATTTGCGTTGTAGATATCAGTCATTGCGGCAGCCTTTACGACATAGCCGGCGATGGTATTCGGAGTGCGGTTCTTCCACAAAGTGATAACCTGCTCAGCATTAGCGCTTACGTTGCCGCGAGCGATGCTGTGGTTTACCGTGAAAGTTTTGGAGATGATGTTGTTATTGCTGTTATCGGCGGTCTCTTTCGGAGTGCCGGCAGTAATAGCAGCGTCGCCCAGATTTTCAGCGACATATTCCTTACCTTCCCATACGACGATGTAGTTGTCGTTCTTGGTATAGGTTACGTTGGTTGCAACGATGCCGTTGTTGTAAACATAGCTGTCTACGCGGCTGTATACGTTGTACTTAACGTTGTCGGAAGTTGTTTGCTGAGTGCCTTTGTTCCAGTTACCGGCGTTGCGGCTGGTCTGGGTAAGGGCGATAGGGCTGGTTTCAACTCTTTTTTCGGCTTCTGTTTTAACGCTCAAGCCGGAAGGTGCGTAGAAGAACTTCTCAACATCTTCTTCCTTGCTGTTGTCGATGAAAAGACGGATTTTCACGCCGTTTTCATCTTCGCCAACGACGGTTACAGTAATCTTCTGAGTATTCTTGGCGTCTTTCTGCTCAATTTCCTGAGTAGCGGTTGCCATGTCGTAGTTATCGCACACCAGCGTGAAGTTTGCGGTTGTGTTGTATACGAAATCAGACTCAGTAGAGTTGTCGATAGTGTTCTTTGATGAAAGCTTTATGTTCCAGTTACCCTTAAGAGCTACAGTGTGGCTCTCACCGTTGTCTACGAAGGATACGGTTTCAGGATAAGATGCATAAAGCTCGTGAGCAACCACGTTCCAAGATGCACGGTAAGTACCTCTTGTAGCCGTTGTTGCAACGCTTTGGAAAGCGATTGCGGTCAGGTCGGCTGTGGTTTTCTTAGCTTCTGCAGAAAGCGAGCAGTCGAAAGTTACAGAAATATTATCTGTTCCTTTCTCCACGCCGTCAACGAAGTTGTGTCTTACAACGTTGCCGGTGCCGGGGCCGGTTACGGTTGCGTCGTCGTAGGTGTACGTCAACACTTCCTTATGGCTCTCAGAAACGGGGAAAGTCAGATTGTATTCTGCGGTTTCGTCACAGCTGAGGGTAAAAACCAATGTTGCGTTGGCAATACCGTCAACGATATTCTTTACTTCCAGAACCACAGCCTTAACGGTGCAGTAAGAAAGCTCGGGAATCGTATAGGTTTTGTCAGCAACCCTAACCGGAGTTGCGTAAGTTTCGCCGAAGACGAGAGTGATGACACTCTTGCCAATGTTGAACTTTCCGTTGCTCCAGTTGAAGCTTTTGCCCTCGATGTCGCTGAAGTTCTCAACGATTACCTCGGTGTTACCCAGCTTGGCTGCGTTATACACACGGTAGGTCTTTGAGAGATCGTCAGCGTCTTTGCTGGTAAAGATAGCCTCGTGTCCGCAGGTAATGCGGAGGCTGTCGTTGACTGCCTGGATGCCTTCGGTGGTCACGTGGTGGGAATTATACAGGCTGTAAACAGCGCTGTATTCTCCTTCGAGACCGAGTCCGAATACTGAATCGTCTTTGTTGCAAGAAGTTAATACGCATGCAATAGCAGCGACCATCAATGCTACGATGGATTTGAGAGAATTCTTTTTCATTGTTTTATTTTTTATTATTATTAATCAGTTTTGAAACCAAATCTCAATGCATAAAAATAAATACTGAATTCCAAACATAGATAATCACCCGAAAAGAAACGCTATTCTTTTTCAAAATGAAAACTTTGCTTTTAATTATAGGAACAGTGGCATCTAGAGATAATTTGGTATACATTATCAATGTATCATAAATTCTCAGGTTTGACAATAACGATTCGTCTCTCAAAAATATTTTTTGCCGTTTTGGATAAAATCTTAGCCTCTGAATCTACACCGTTTTTGAGCATTTTGACAAAAATCAAGCGCCCGTTGCGAGTCGGGGGAACAGTAATCAGGGAACAGTAATCAGTGATCAGGGGGCAAGGTGCGGCGTTAGCCGAAAGTTGTGGTTTAAGAATCGTTGCCGAAGATTATGTTAGAGGCAGGAATTCCATTTTAGAATGCAAAAACTGCTTTTGGATTCTAAAAAGGGGTTTTACGACCACATCTGACGAATTATTTTGCAATTTTTTATCAGCATATGTTTTTTGTTATTGAAAAATATCTTTTTATTGCTTAAGTTAGTCCTGTATTAGTTAATTAATAACTACGAATTTAAACCCATATGGAGAATATTAAAATGAAAAAACTTTTAGGTTTGTTCTGCGTCATTGTCGCTTTGTCTGGTTGTTCCAGCATGGGCACATTGTTCGGCGGTGCCGAATGCGAGTCTAAGCTGGCCAAAGACTTTATGGCTAATGCTGAAGACAGAGTTTTCTTTGCTTTCGACAGCTCTGCCATTTCCCCGGATTCTGCCGAAATCCTGGATACTCAGGTTAAATGGCTGAAAAAACATTCTAACGTAAACGTTGTCGTTCAGGGTTACTGCGATGAACGCGGTACTCGCGAATACAACCTGGCCTTGGGTGAGCGTCGTGCCAATGCCGTTAAACAGTACCTCGTTTCCAAAGGTATTGCCGCCGACAGAATCTCTACCATTTCTTACGGTAAAGAGAGACCGGCCGTTCTCGGCAGCAACGAAGCCGCTTGGGCTCAGAACCGTCGTGCCGTTACCGTTATCAAAGCCGGTAACTAATCTTTACGGTTAAGTCATGTTAAGCGTATCCCTGCCGACCGGCGGGGATACGTTTTTTTTGCACTTGTTATTATCGGAAAAGTGCAATATGTTAGTTGTCAGTGATTAGAGACCAGTGATCAGAGCAGGAGGAAAGATGAGAAGAACTTCGTTTTTGTATTTGTTGACGGCGTCGGTATTGGCGGCAGTTCCGGCAAAGGCTCAAAGCGCGCTGGAAGACCAGATTGAGGCTTTGCGCGAGGACGTTATCGTTTTGCAGAGGCAGGCATATCGCGACAAGGAAGCAGGTATCAGCGCGGGTTCGTCTCAGGATGTGATTGTCCGCCTGGGTGAAATGGACGAGAATCTGCGTCAGGCCGTCGGCAAAATCGACGAGATGCAATATAAGCTCAAAACGCTGGAAGACAAAATCAATCTTATCAATAAAGACGTTGACATGCGCTTGAGCCAAATGGAGGGCAAGGCTGTTTCCGGCGGCGGAATGGGCAGTGTCGCTCCGGCGGAAAAGCATGCCGCTCCGGTTGCGCAAAATGCGCCGGCGGCTATTGTCGGCGCCGGCATTGCCCGGGGGGATGATCTGGCACCGGTCAAGACTAAGTCTGCCGAGGAAATTTATCAGCAGGGACAGGAGGCTTTGAGAGCCGGAAAAAATGACGAGGCCGCCGCATTTTTTACCTCTCTGATGACGCGTTATCCAGAGCATAAACTGGCTGAGAATGCTCAGTACTGGCTCGGCGAAGCTTATTATGCCAAAAAGGATTATACCAAATCGGCCGTGACTTTTGCCAAAGGTTATGAAAAATACAAAAACGGCAACAAAGGCGCGGACAATATCTTCAAGCTCGGCATGTCGTTCAAAGAACTCGGCAAGACCAAAGAAGCCTGCACGGCATTTGTCAATCTGCCGAAAGAGTTTCCCAAGGCGGAACAGGCGCTGAAAGACAAGGCCAAGGCGCAGGCTGAGGCGCTTAAGTGTTCCGAACAGAAGTAATGCAAAAGTTTTTTGAGACTTACGGCATAACAGACGATATTATTGCCGCCGGCGTTTCGGGCGGAGCAGATTCTCTGGCCTTGGCGCTGCGTTTGCATGAGAGCGGCAAAAAAGTTATTGCTCTGACGGTTGACCACGGACTGCGCGCGGAATCGCGTTCGGAGGCCGAATATGTCGGCAAAGTCATGGCTCGTTACGGCATAGAACATCATATTTTGACATGGGAAGGCGAAAAACCGCACAGCGGGCTTGAAGAGGCCGCACGGCAGAAAAGATATGAACTGTTGTTCGGTTGGTGTCTTAAAAACAATGTTAAAACCTTGGCTGTCGGGCATCATCGCCGTGATCAGGCCGAGACTTTTCTGTTGCGTTTGCAGCGCGGCAGCGGAGTGGACGGGTTGAGTTGTATGTTACCGGTGACCGAGCGTTGCGGCGTAATGCTCATTCGTCCGCAGTTGGCGGACGATCCCGAAGAACTCAGAAATTATCTGCGGCGGCAAAAAGTCGATTGGATGGAAGACGCATCGAATCAATGCGATGATTTTCAGCGCGTGAAAATCCGCAAGTTTTTGCCGGAATTGGAGCGAGCCGTCGGTTTGAGCGCACAGCGTCTGGCAGAGACGGCCGCTGTTTTGGCGCGAACACGCGCCTATTTGCAGGAGCAGACCGAAAAGTTTGTGGCTGCGCGCGTGCGGCGGTGGGAAGGGGCGGCGGTTTCGGTGTCTTTGGAAGCGATTGCCGCGTTGCATCCGGAATTGGCTTTTCGGGTTTTGGGAGCGTTAATCAAAGAAATCGGCGGCAGGGATTATGCGCCCGAGGCGCAGGAGATTCTGCGGTTGTCCGAACAGCTTCGGGCGCCGGAGTTTCGCGGCTGTACGCTCGGCGGATGTGAATTTGTGACGGTGCGCCGGCGTTTGTGGATCGTGCCCGAGGTACGAGACGGACAGGTGCTCGGCGTAGAGGAATGGCTGAAATGCTTGCAAAATCTGCCGCAATATGCTAAAGCAGACCTTCCGTACAAAGTCAGACGGGCAATTTATAATCAACTGAAGAAGAACAAAAATGGCCAAGAGTAAGAAAAGCGACTTTATTTCGACCGGTTTGGTTGCTCAGAATCGCCGGGCGCATTTCGATTATCTTATCAGTGAGAAATTTACGGCCGGACTGGAACTGACGGGAACCGAGGTTAAATCGCTGCGCCTCGGGCATGCAAATATTACGGATGCATTCGGCATTGTCAAAGGCGAGGAATTGTTTATGTCGAATATGTTTATTGCCGAATATGCCAACAAGGGGTATGCGTCGCATGCCGAAAAACGCGAGCGCAAACTTCTGCTCAAAAAGAAAGAAATCATCGACATTATCAATTCCCTTTCGCGCAAAGGGACGACTTTGGTTGCCATTCGTCTCTTTTTTGACGATCACGGCCGCGCCAAGCTTGAAGTCGG
>CAYNBB010000059.1:0-6020 GCA_964395655.1 uncultured Azospirillaceae bacterium
AATAGGTCGAATCTGACGGACATGTTACTTTTGTCTGTCCGACCAGACAGCCCAAAGAGGATGTTTCCGTATAACCCTGTGACGCACAGCTGGTCGTTGAAACGGGATCTATCGGGCCGGCGTAAATAAATATGTAAACGCCGTAGTTGGACGGAATGACATGCGAACCGCCATAGATAGAGTTGTATTTTGAGGCGTTAAACATGGCGCTTCGGGTGGTCTTGTCACCGTTTTTCTGGCCTTCGGAATAAGACGTTCCTTCAGAAAATAAGGTGCCGTCCATCGTCGATTTGCCTTGCAGACCAAAACCGCCTTTCAGATTAGGCAATTGTTCCTTTTGCGGGGCTGATATGCTGTAGTTATAGGAGCCGTAATAAGAACTGTAAGTTGAAGACAAGTTAGGGGCGCCGTATCCGCGAAGGAAGTAGCCGCGATAATCAGGTACGGCAAATTTTCCCGATGCACAGGAACCGGCACTGATGATGCTGCAATATTTGGTGCCTAGAATTTTATAAAGTTTGGAATAGGCCGTTTGTTCGTAGATTCCTCCGTTACACAGGAGCCAGCCGTTGTGATTCGCGCTGTTTAGGGAATATTTTATGTCACCGACTTGCGGTCCGTTGATGCATTTTCCTTTGGTGGCGTCCGACGGACAGGTAACATATTCTCCGGGACATGAGGAGACGGTGTCGGTGAAACCGAGCGAACTGCACGGAGTGATCGTGTCATCGCTGCAATAGGCCTTTGTTTTGTCAAAAGGACAGTAAAGAATCGTCTTTCCGGTACAGTCGGAAGCCGATTTGGTATAACCGAGTTCGGAGCATGAAGGAGCCGTCGCGCAGGTTTGAGCCTGTGCTGTCGATACTGCCGCCAGGGCAGAAGCAAAAAGCGCACAGACACAGGTATAGTGTTTGTTGATTGTGTTGGTCATGTTGGTCATCCTAGTTGGTCTAAAACAATATAACTGTTAAAAATATGTTTTTTCGCGCAGAAAAAACTTTTGCAAAAATATTTAAGTCTTTTTGCATGACTACAGTTATAAGGCTTTCGATACCTCGGACGGCCTCATGCCATCTTCTTTTATGATAATGTTTTTTTGCCGAAATGGCAAGCAAAAATCTAGTCTTTGTATAGGGAGCTGGCTTTGTAGTTGTTGATGGCATGGCGGATTATGACGCCGATGACGGCGGCAACCGGAACCGCTATCATCAAGCCGAGAAAACCGAGCAGAACGCCGCCGGCAAGCAGGGCAAACATGATCCAGACCGGATGCAGTCCGACAGAATCGCCGACCAAATTCGGCGTCAGGAAATTGCCTTCGATAAACTGACCGACGGCGAAAACGCCGATCACCTGAACAACAGGCATCAGCGAGTCAAACTGGGCAAAGGCAATCAGAATGCTGAGCAAAAAGCCGGTAATGCTGCCGACATACGGAATAAACGAAATGATACCTGCCAGAAAACCGACCAGAACGCCGAGATCCAGCCCGACAACGTAGAGGCCGACGGCATAAAAGGTTCCGAGCAAAACGCAAACGGAAAGCTGTCCGCGAATGAAGGAAGACAGGATGCGGTCTATTTCGCGCGCTTGCTTTTCGACTGATTTTTTGGACTTTTGGGGCAGCAGACCGTCAACCTGAGCGATGAATTTGTCCCAGTCGCGCAGCATGTAGAAGGCGACAATCGGCGTAATGAGTAGCAGAGATAAGATATTGACCAGGGCAAAACCGCCGGTAATCAAGCGGCGCATGAGGTTGCCGGCCAGCTTGAGCGAGTTGGCGATATTGCCGCGCAGATATTCGCGGATTTTATCGGCTTCCAACGCAGGAAAACGTTCCTGCAGGTTTGCAAAAACCGGTTCAATCTTTTTGGCAAAGGAAGACAGATAATCCGGAACGACGCTGATAAAATGTCCGACCTGGCTGTCTATGACGCTGAACAGGGCAATCAGAGCCGGAACCAGAATAAGAATAAGAATAAGCATTACCAGAACGGATGCCAGCGTACGGTTGATTCCCCATTTTTCAATTCTGGTTGCCCACGGATCCAGAAGGTAGCCGATGATAATGCCGGCAACAAAGGGAAGCAATACCGACCGCAGCGCGTAAACCGAGGCGCAAAAGACGCCGAACAAAACAAGCCAGATGGTCATGTTGCGGTTGGACAGGCGGTGTGAAATCATCGGTGTTCCTTTTTCAGTATTTTTCCAAAGCGTGGTAGTTGCCGCGATTGTGCAGCGTATAGCCCTGAGAGTTGAGAAGCTTTATCAGTCTGGCTTCGGTGCCGACATAGGTGAGTTTAAGCTGCGCCTTGTTGTTGGCAAAGGCCTGCAACGTAACGCTATTGATGCTCGGCGTATTGGACAGCGCGCGTTCGGCGGCAACCCATTCCGGCAGGTGATTGAAACTGTAAAGAATCGTCATGGAGCTTTCGAGCGAATTTTCGCTGATCGTTTGAGCCGAGATATGGTTTTCGAGCTGTTTTCTGACGGCTTCGACCGCGTCGGCAAAAAGTTTGGCGCCGGAACTGCGCGAGCCGGCAACGCGGATTGTGCGGCTGTCTCCGCCATAGGAGACGGCGCGGACAATGAGGCCTTCGATTCCATCATAGGTTGCGTCAAGCACATAGGCGTCGGCGGCATTTTCGGCGCGAATGATTTTGGAAAGCGCTTCGCCGTCGAGGGCAAGAGCCTTTTCGGCGTCAACGGCCGAATAGTTTAATATGCTGGCGGCCAGCGGAACAATGTTTACCGCCGAAGAATTTTCGGCCGTGTCCCAGGCTTGTTTCCAAAGGTTTGTGCCTTCCCACAGCTGCGGTTTGTCGCTGCTGAATTCGCGAAAAACGGGAATAACCAGAATCTTGCCGCTGCCGGCCAGCAGCAGGGGGATGTCGCGCTCTTTCATGTATTGCGTGAGCATGTCTTCGTTGAGGACGATGCGCAGGTGTGCAATATAGCGCACGGGAGAAGACTTTTCTTCAATGACGGAAACTTCCTTGATGAAATTGACCAGCTGATTTTCGTTCAGTGCGCTCATGCGGGCGACGCCGTCAGCCGTCGAAATGCGTTTGGTAACGGCCAGAATTGCGGCTTTGTCGGCTTCGGCCATTGCTTTTTCCCTTGCGGTCGACGCGTTGACGTCGGTGACGTCTACGTTGATGTCGACGACAAAGCGTTCATCTTCGGCCAGAGCCTGAGCGGCAACAAGCAGGCACAACACAAAACTGCCGAAAAAACGAAAGAATCTATGCACCGTCCACCTCTATTCGCAGATTTCGATTTTGCTGAAGAAAAAGCCGATTTCGCGTTTGGCGCTTTCGGCAGAATCGGAGCCGTGAACCGTATTTTTGTCGATGGAAAGGGCAAAAGTCCTGCGGATGGTGCCTTCTTCGGCAACGGCCGGATTGGTGGCGCCCATAATTTTGTGATAACGCGCGATTGCGTCTTCCCCTTCCAGAACCTGCACGACGACGGGAGCCGAGGTCATAAAGTCGACCAGACTGGTGAAAAAGGCCTTGTCTTTGTGCTCCTGATAAAATTCTTCGGCCTGCGGAACCGTCAGGCGGATCAGCTTCTGGGCAATAATCTTTAAGCCGGCGTCTTCAATCATGGCGTTTACCTTACCGGAGATGTTGCGGGCAGTGGCGTCCGGTTTGATGATTGACAGTGTTCTTTCCATCATAAAAACTCCCTGTTTGTAATTTTTTTCTTAAGATATAATACTTTGTCCAAAGAATCAAAAGATATTTTGACTTTTGAAAACGAAGAGTGTAAACCTTTATAAAAAATAATTAACAAAAGGTAAAGGAAGTTGTCATGAAAATCAGTCCCTATATTGAAACTCTGATCGAAAAGGCCGGAAAACTCAACAAAACAATCGTTTTGCCGGAAGGCGAGGACGAGCGCGTCCTGCAAGCGGCTCATGAAGCGGCCGAACGCAAAATCGCCCGTCTGATTATCCTCGGCAATCCGGAGGAAATCAAAGCCTATTTTGACAAGCAAGGCTGGGGTTTGGACGGTATCGAGCTGCTGGATCCGGCCAAGTCTCCGAAACTTGACGCTTATGCCAGACTGTTGTTTGAACTGCGCAAGGAAAAAGGCATGACCGAGGAAGAAGCCGCCAAGACGGTTTTGATTCCCAATTATTTCGGCACTCTTATGATTAAGGCCGGCGACGCCGACGGCATGGTTTCGGGCGCCAATCATTCGACGGCCGATACGGTTCGTCCGGCTTTGCAGATTATCAAATCGGCGCATAAAGACCGCGGAGTTTCGGCATTGTTTATCATGGTTGCCCAAAACGGCAAGACTTATTATCTCTCTGACTGCGCCATCAATATCAACCCGACGGCCAAAGAGCTGGCTGACATTGCCCTGAGCAGCGCCGAGAGCGTTATTCGGTTCGGCGATGAGCCCGAGATTGCAATGCTGTCTTATTCGACTTACGGGTCGGGCAAAGGCGAGGGAGCCGACAAGGTTCGCGAGGCGACGGCATTGGCCAAAGAAGCGCTCAAAAATCCGGAATACGCCGCGATGAACATCAAACTGGACGGCGAGTTGCAGGCAGATGCGGCTCTGGACGCCGTCGTTGCCGGAAAAAAAGCGCCCGGTTCGGACGTGGCCGGTCATGCCAACGTTTTAATCTTTCCCAATATCGAAGCGGGCAACATCGGGTATAAGCTTTTGCAGCGTTTGGGCGGCGCTGAGATGTACGGCCCTCTGTTGCAGGGACTCAATGCGCCGATCAACGATTTGTCGCGCGGCTGCTTTGCCGAAGATATTGTCGGCGTTATCGCCATTACCGTTTTGCAAACTCAGAAATAAGGACAGAAACTTATGAAAATTTTAGTGTTGAACTCGGGATCTTCTTCCCTCAAATATCAGCTGTTTGATGTCAACGGCGACAAATATGAAGTGATTGCCAAAGGTCTGGCCGAGCGTATCGGCATTAACGACTCCTGCGTCAGCATCAAATATCTGGCGACCGGCGAAAAGAAGACCGTTAACGTCGATTTGCCGACGCACAACGAAGCCCTGCGCGAGGTTTTTGCTCTGCTGCTGAACGGCGCGATCAAAAGCCTTGATGAGATTTCGGCGGTAGGCCATCGTGTGGTTCACGGCGGCGAAATCTTCAAAGAATCGACGTTGGTTACAGACAAGGTTATTGAACAGATTGACGAGTTGTCTACGTTGGCGCCGTTGCATAATCCGGCGGCCGTTCTCGGGTTGAAGGCGGTAAAGGCGGCATTGCCGAAGGTTCCTCAGGTTACCGTTTTTGACACGGCGTTTCATCAGACCATGCCGAAAGAGGCTTTTCTTTACGGTCTGCCGCTGGAGCAGTATACTTCGCATCAGATCCGCCGCTACGGCGCGCACGGCACGTCGCATTTGTACGTATCGCAGGAAGCGGCCAAGATTGTCGGTCAGGGTAAGAAAATCATTACCTGCCATATCGGTAACGGCGCTTCGATTTCGGCGGTCAAGGACGGCAAGTGCATTGATACGTCCATGGGCTTTACGCCGTTGGCCGGCGTGGTTATGGGAACGCGTTCGGGCGATATTGACCCTTATATTCCTTTGCATATCATGAAGTATCAGAACAAGTCGGTCGACGAAGTTAACAAATTGCTCAACAAACAGAGCGGTATGCAGGGGTTGTGCGGTTTTTCGGACATGCGCGACGTTGAAGCCGCGTATCTGAAAGGCGATGTTCGGGCAGTGGATGCCATGAATGTTTACGCTTATGCGATTTTGCGCTTTATCGGCAGCTATATTGCGGCAATGGGCGGCGTTGACGCGATCGTCTTTACGGCCGGCGTCGGCGAAAATTCTCCGATTTTGCGCAAAATGCTGTTGGAGCGTTTGAGCTATCTCGGTATTGAGCTTGATGAAGAGAATAACAACAAGCGCGGCGAAATGCTCGAAATTACCAAGCCGGGTTCCAAGGTTCGCGCGTTTGTCATTCCGACCAACGAAGAATTGGTTATTGCTCAGGATACGGTTGCAAAAGCTCATCTGAC
>CAYNBB010000060.1:0-5765 GCA_964395655.1 uncultured Azospirillaceae bacterium
AGATTTATATCCATACTATTAAGGGGAAAATAAACATGGATAATACAAATTATATCGCTTTGTCGCGGCAGATGGCCTTATGGAAGCAGATGGACATCGTTTCCAACAACATGGCCAACATGAACACCGCCGGCTACAAGCAGGATGACGTTTTGTTCACGTCTTATCTGGTGCAGACGCCGCAGGCTTCGGGGATTGGCCGCGCGCCTCTTTATTTCACTCAGGATTACGGTTCGATCCAAAACTTTGCCGAAGGGCCGCTGGCGCAGACGGGCAACACTTTTGACGTTGCCATTCAGGGAGATGCCTTTTTCTGCGTCGATACGCAGGCCGGCGAGAGATATACGCGCAAAGGACAGTTTTCTTTGGACAATGACGGCAAGCTGATAACCAACGAGGGCGCCGTAGTCCTTTCCGAGGCGGATGCGCCGATTTTTATAGCGCCGGGAGAGACTGAAGTCACGATTACCGAAAGAGGTGACGTTATCACCGAAAACGGTTTTGTCGCCCGTCTCAAACTCGCTTCTTTTGAAGATAATCAAAAACTGCTGAAAGTTGCCGGCACTATGTTTGAGAATGTTCCCGGCAATGCCATGGTTGTAGGAACCGACAATGTCAAAGTTGCTCAGGGCATGATTGAAAAGTCAAATGTCAATGCCATTGAGGAAATGACAAAGCTGATTAAGGTTCAGCGTTCTTACGATTATGTTCAGCAGATGATTGACGAAGAACACGACCGAATTTCAAACACTATTTCAACTTATGCCCAGTTGGCTTAAAAAAGGGGAAAACTTATGAGATCTTTATATATTGGTGCCACCGGAATGTTAGCTCAGCAAACCAACGTTGACGTTATCGCCAACAATCTGGCCAACATGAACACGACAGCTTATACCAAACGTCGCGCCGAATTTAACGATTTGCTGTATCAGAACGTTATCCGTCCGGGGTCTTCTTCCACCGCCGACAACACGATTATCCCGTCGGGCATCCAGCTCGGCCTCGGCGTGCAGACGGCGGCGGTTTATCGCATTACCGAAGGCGGCGGTCTGGTCAAAACCGACAACAGTCTTGATCTTGCCATTAAGGGACGCGGTTATTTTCAGATTGAGCTGCCGGAAGGCAAAGGCATCGGCTATACCCGCGACGGCGCTTTCCAACGCAACGGTGACGGCGTTATCGTTACGCATGACGGCTATGTCGTCCAGCCGGAAATCACCATTCCCGACGATGCCGTGGAAGTTTATGTCAACAGCTCCGGCGAAGTCTGGATTAAGCAGGACGGTGAAACCGACGAAATCAACGTCGGCCAGCTCGAACTGGCAACCTTCGTCAACGAAGCAGGCCTTGAAGCCATGGGTGATAACCTGTTTACCGAGACGGCGGCTTCCGGCGCACCGGTTCTGGACAATCCCGATGCCGAAGGGTTCGGTTCTATCCTGCAGGGCTATCTGAGCACTTCCAATGTCAATGCGGTCACCGAAATTACCGAATTGGTCTCGGCACAGCGCGCTTATGAAATGAACTCCAAAATCATTTCGACCTCTGATCAGATGCTGACAACCATTAATCAGCTCAAATAACGAAGGCGGTAATTCGTGAAAAAGTTTGCTGAAATAGTTTTTTGTCTTTTGTTGTTAATGTTGACGACAGTTTCGGCGCAGGGAAAGGATGTCCTGATTTTGGATGAAAACGACCTTGGCGATGCCGTTCGCAGAGAATTTGTCGAGCAGGGCGTTGATGACGAAACAGAGCTTGAGTTCTTCGGCGGCAAAACGACGTTTGTTCTGCAAGATGTCGAAACCGCGCGGATTATGATATCCAATCTCAGAATTGACGAAGGGCAAAATACTTTTTCGGCCGATGCGGAAATTTTTGCCGACGGCGAACCTGTCGAAAAAACGCGTCTGAGCGGCAAGTATTATGTAAAGATTTGGGTGTATGTTCCGAATCGGACAATCGAAAAAGACACTGTCATTGCCGAAGACATGCTCAAAAAAATCAGCCTCCGCGCCGGTCGGGTTAAAGACAGTCATATTGTCGACAAAGACAAACTGGTCGGGTTGCAGGCCAAAAAGTCGCTCAAAGAGGGCAGGCTGATTGCGGAGCGCGAGGTCGGGCGGAAACTGCTTATCCGCAAAGGCGATGTCGTCACGGCGATATACAAGTCCAAAGGTTTGCAGATAACTTCCAAGGCCGAGGCCGGAGAAGACGGCGCCGAGAAGCAGCGCATTGAGCTGGAGAACACCAAAAGCGGCAAAAAGTTCAGAGCAAAGGTTATTGATGCCGCAACCGTAGAAATAGATAACGAATAGTTGGGGAGCAGTTGTAACATGACAAGCAATCATCAAAATTTACGCAGAGGAATGGCGGCACTGTTGCTGGCGACGTCGTTGTCCGGCTGCGGCATGTGGAGCCGCCTACAACAGGTCGGAAAAGAGCCGCCTCTGACGCCGATCGAAAATCCGACCGCCGCGGTGGATTATCAGCCGGTCAGCATGCCGATGCCGCAGACCGTCAATGCGCCGGCCGCGCCAAATTCCTTGTGGAAACCAGGTTCCAGCGGCTTTTTCAAAGACCAGCGCGCATCCAAGGTCGGTGATATCATAACGGTTATCGTCTCGGCCAAGGACAACGCTCTTATGGAAAACGAGATGGAGCAGAATCGCGACGACAACAAAGATTCCATGGGTATCAACGCTCTTGCCGGTTATGAAAGTTATATGAAGGACTATCTGCCCGATGCGGTTAATCCGTCGGCCGTGCTGGACATTAATTCGAATCGCGAAATTTCCGCAGACGGCAAGGTTGATCGTAAAGAGAAGATTGAGATGACCATGGCAGCCATGGTTACGCAGGTTTTGCCCAACGGTAATCTGGTGATTGAAGGAACTCAGGAAATCCGCGTCAGCTATGAATTGCGCCGTTTGACCATGAAAGGCATCATTCGTCGTGCCGACATTACCTCCAACAACACCATAGAGTCGAGCAAAATTGCCGAACTGCGTGTTTCTTACGGCGGTCAGGGCGTTGTCAGCGATGTACAACAGCCGCGTTACGGTCGGCAGATACTGGATATTATCGCGCCGTTCTAGCCGCAAAGGCGTTTCGTTTTGTGTTTCCGCCCGTTTGCGGCGGAAATGTCCGAAAGGTTTTTATTATTATGTTATTCCCCAATTTTTAAGGAAAAATCTCCCCAATTTTTTCTTAAAAATACCGTACAGAGCTTCTTCAGCCCTGTACATTCCCCGAGAAGTCTGCCTTCGCAAGTTTTCCCCGATCTGCGGAGGCAGATTTTTTAGTGGATGAAATTCTTTTAATGTTTAAACCGGCGAAATAGTCGTTATATTAATTAAGTGTGATGAATTTTTTTTATAAAGGAAGCGAAATGAATACCACAGACAATCAAATCAATGAAACCGAAGATCAGGCCAAAATGCTGATGGACTATGCCATGGCTCTGTCCAAGGCGGCCGCCAGCGAGCAGGACGGTTTTAAACTTCTGGTTTTGGACGAGAATTTGAAATTGTGGGTAGAGATAGAAACCTCGCTGAAAAGCGCAAAGAATTTGCTTCCCCGGGATATTCGGGACAATTTGCTCAAATTGTCCAAATTTGTTGAAAGAATCACCTTGTCCAAGGGAACGTCAATGAGCAAGAGCGATTTTGACTGCCTGGCCAATATCAATATGCAGATTTCCGAAGGCCTGCTGGCAATTGTCAAAAACTCTCTGGCCAAAGAAGAGGCTTATTCTTTGCTGAAATGCGCCGTTGACCTGTCGAGCGCGCGCGAAGCCAATAATTCCGAAGAATTGGTAACAGCGCTGGACAACAATCTCCAGCTTTGGATCTATATCAAGACGCTGGCCAGCGCCAAAAACAGCAAACTGCCTTCCGAGACCAGAAACAACCTGGTTAAGCTGGCGGATTATGTTTCGGCCAAAACTTTGGAACTAGGTAAAAATATCAATAATATCAATGATACGGTTTTGGACAGCATGATTAACACCAACCTGCAAATCAGCGAAGGTCTGATCAGCAATGGTAGCGCTACTGCTGCTTAAGAAACAGCCGCAATGAAAAACGCCTCTCGTTTGAGAGGCGTTTTTTGTTAACAGAATCCTGCGTAGTTCATAAATCTCGGCAGAAGGTTGCTTTTTTCCCCTCCGGATTTGATGTATGAATACAGGAAATATTGGCAGACTCTGCGAAGATCAAGCGTTTCTTTCTCTTTTTGGAGCAGTTCTTTTTTTCTGCCGCACCACCAGGCTTTTATGGGCGAGATTTTTTTTATTTCTTTTCTGAGATCCGAAATTTCTTCAAGTTCGGCAGAAACGAATATCATCTCGTCATAAGAAAACCTTTCTTCACGCAATACGGAAATGTATTGTCTTACTTTGGCCGAATCTCTGATTTTGATGAGCAGAAATTCCATAATTTTTCCCGGAGCTTTTAGCCAGTTTTCCGTTGTCATGATGGTAGCCAGGTCTCCCATCCGGACTTCTTCTTGTTTTTTTATCATTTTTTTTGTTTTTTATTGTTATTTAATTTAGTTATTCAAAATAAAGTCCGGGATTTCGCAGAACGTCTCTGAGAAATTCAAAGAAATCCTCCTGACTGCCGCATTTGTGGCTGACAAACAGATAACAGGAATAATTCAGAACATCGCTGACGGAAATGTGTCGGATTCTCAATCGGTAAAGCTGATAACCGAGCTTTTGTCGATACCAGAAGCGAGTGCCGGCATCTTGAAGCGTTTCGAGTTCTCTTTTTTTACGGAAATATTTTCGCAACAGCAGAGCCGTCTCCAGAGCCGATTTTCGATGATAGTAACTATCCTTGAGCCATTCCTGAAAATACATCAGCGTTTCCAGGTTAGGCTGGCGGTCGTGTACATTGTCATAAACCATCAGTGCGAGCAGCTGATGCATGATTTTTTCCAGTTTTGGTGAATTTTCCTGCGCGGTATAATACAGCGGAGCTAAAGTTTTTAAGATTTTCATACTGTGTGATTTTTATATAATTACTGTTAATAATATTAAACGATAGCTTTATTGTAAGAAAATTTAGACAAAAAAGCAATAAAAAATTTAAAATATTATTTACTAAATGTTCAAGATAGATTACGCTTAAAGAAACTAAGGAGAGTTATATGGCCAAAACGCCGACAAGATCCTATAACATACTCATCCGCCTCATCAGAAACAACAAACTTTTTGAGGAAAATGTCGCAATCAAAAACGTCTGGCAGAAAGAGGGAAATACCTTTCTGGATATTTATTTTTACCGCAATCGCAAATCTTATGTGTTTGACGCGGTATTTATACATGATATTACGGACGTAACCAACGAGAAATATTATAAGGATGTCGAAAGTTTTGTAGCCGATTTTCGGAAAAATGTTGCCGCTTCGGAAGAGAAAAAAGCTGTTGAGCCTGTTTTGGTTATTGATAAAAGCCTTTTCCGGCCTGTCTATGTCGATATGGTCATTATTAATTTTATTGCTGGATGCGGAAAAATTTTCGGTGTTATCAAAAAGAAAATAATTCTTAATTATATAAAAGATGAACTTCCGGCAACGGCCAATTTGTCGCGGCAGTATATTGAAACTTATATAGATGGTCTTAAACCCACGGAACGGGATTTTTATCAGGCGCTCAGTAAACTTGCGTCCAAACGGCAGGATAAGGTTGAGCGCTTGAGTCGCGAACTGCTGAAGGTTTGTCTGGCAGACGGCTGTCTGACATATCTCGAAAAAATGTATTT
>CAYNBB010000061.1:0-5558 GCA_964395655.1 uncultured Azospirillaceae bacterium
CCGGCATGACATCCTTACCTCCACGGTCATCCTCATGCCTGAGCGAAGCGAGGAAGACAGTAAAAAGAAAGGCTGCCAGGCACGAGAAAGACTGCAGAATGAAACTGTCCGAGGAAGACTGTAAGGAAAAGCAGCCCGGAGAAAGGCGTAATAAAAGAAGTACCGGAAAATAACCTAAAAAAGAAAGCCAGAGGACGAGGATCTCTTCGCGTAACGGATCACTAATGACTAACGACTAATCACTAATAACTAATCCCTGATTACTGCTTTATTAAATGCGTATTTTTATTTCAGGCTGCCGATCAGCTTGGCGGCAATTTCCATATAAGCCTTGGCATAGGGGCTTTCCGGTTCGGAAAGGACAATCGGCGTTCCGGCATCGGCGTTGAGGCGGATGTCAATATGCAGCGGAATTTCGCCCAGGAACGGAACCCCAAGTTCGGCCGCGGTCGTTTTGGCGCCTTCGTGTCCAAAGATATCGGCGCGGGTACCGCAGTGAGGACAGAGATAATAGCTCATGTTCTCGACAATACCCAAAATCGGCACCTCCACGCGCTTAAACATATTGACGCCCTTAACCGCGTCTATCAGCGCAATGTCCTGCGGGGTTGAGACAATCACGGCACCGGCCATGTTCAGGCGCTGAGACATGGTGATTTGGATGTCGCCGGTACCGGGCGGCATATCGACAACCATAATGTCGATCTCGCCCCAGTTGGTGTCTGTCAGAAGCTGCTCTATAGCGCCGCAGGCTTTTGAGCCGCGCCAGATGAGCGGTTGAGAACGATCAACCAGCGTCCCGATAGACATCGACTTAATGCCTTTAAATTCAAAAGCTTCAAAGGTTTTTCCGTCATAAGAGATCGGCGCGACGCCTTCAAAACCGAGCATGGTCGGAATCGACGGGCCGTAAATGTCGGCGTCAAACAGCGCGACTTTCTGCCCGAGATCGGCCAATGCAAACGCCAGATTGACCGACGTGGTCGACTTGCCGACGCCGCCTTTGCCCGAGGCTACGGCAATGATTTTCTTGACGCCGCGAACCTGCCATTTTTCAATCTCGGGGCGCAAAGTCGGCGCCGCTTTGGCAACGGTATAAATAACGGAGACTTTGCTTACGCCCTCAAGAGCGCCGACCTCGGCTTCAATCGCTTTGGTCTTGGCGGTGTCTTCGGCGGCGTTTTGCAACGTGATGATAACACGGCCGTTAAAAACGCCGACATTTTCGATTTCGGACGGGTTAAAATACCGGGCGACAATATCTCTGATCTGTGTTTCCATGCGCGCAAAGCCCCTGTTGATATAAATTATCGAATGTTGTTTTTGCTATATTTATATTATATATTTAGGCAACGCAACAAAAAATTACAGAGGTAGACAAATGGCAAAAATTCCTAATCCGTGGGAAAACGACAACGACGGCTTATGGCAGGAAAAACCCGCTCCGGCCAAACCGAAAGGCAAAGTCAGCCCGTTTCCCAAATCCGGAAACGACGGTTTTGACTTCAAGTGGCAATGGGGCGTTGCGGCGCTGCTCGCTGTCTGGCTGGCTTCGGGATTTTATCAGGTACAGCCGAACGAAGAAGGCGTCGTCCTGCGCTTCGGCGCTTATGAACGGACAACCATGCCCGGCCTGCATTATCACCTACCGATACCTATTGAATCGGTTGAAAAGGTCAACATCACGCAGGAGCGAAGCATTAACCTCGGCGTGGCGGAGCTCGGCAATCCGCGCAACTCGTTTAACGAAAGCCACATGCTGACCGGAGACGAAAACATCGTTGACATCAACCTGACAATCGTCTGGCGTATCGAAAATGCCAAAGACTACCTCTTTAACATGCAAAACCCCGATCAGACGGTCAAAGTGGCGGCACAGTCCGTTCTGCGCGAAATCGTCGGCCAGTCGCAGATGCTTCCGATTATCTCGGGCGACCGCGGCAAAGTGGAAGACGAAACCAAAGATGAGCTGCAAAAGGTTCTGAACGAGTTCGGCTCGGGTATCAAAATTGTCCGCGTCAAGCTGCAGAAGGCCGACCCTCCGAAGCAGGTGGTCGACGCGTTTAACGAAGTCCAGCGCGCCAAGGCCGACATGGAGCGTTTTAAGAACGAGGCCGAAGCCTATCGCAATGAGATTTTACCAAAATCGCGCGGCGAAGCGGCGCAGCGCCTGCAAAACGCCGAGGCCTACAAACAATCGGCCATCAACAAGGCACAGGGTGACGCCGAACGCTTTTTGTCGGTCTATGAGGCTTACAAACAAGGCAAAGACGTGACCATCAAGCGCCTGTATCTGGAAACCATGGAAGAGGTTATGAACGGCGCCGACAAGGTTATTCTCAGCCCCTCTGCCAAAGGCGGCAACGTCTTGCCGTATCTGCCGCTTGACCGGCTGCAAAAACGCCAACTCAAAGGAGAATAAAGATGAGCGACAAAATCAAACTCGTATCAGGCGCCGTTATTGTCGGTCTTCTGTTGGTTCTGGTTAATTCCGTTTATATCGTCCGCCAGACCGAGCAGGCAATCGTTTTGCAATTCGGAAATCCCGTCCGCGTGGTCAAAGACGCCGGACTGAAGTTCAAAATTCCGTTTATTCAAAACGTAGTCTTTTATGACAACCGGCTGCTGAATCTCGATCCGCCGGCGCAGGAGGTCGTGCTCAACGACAAAAAACGTCTCGACGTTGACAGTTTTACGCGTTACCGCATTGTCGATCCGTTGCGTTTTTACAAAACCGTTCGCACCGAGGCGCAGGCTCGCTCCAAGCTGGAAGAAATCGTCAATTCTTCGCTACGCAAGATTTTGGGACGCGTCACCCTGCCTCAGCTGTTGTCGCAGAAGCGCACTCAGATTATGACCGACATCAGTTCCGCGGTTAAGGTTGATGCCGAGCAGATCGGCGTCAGCGTGGCCGACGTGAGAATCCGCCGCGCCGACCTGCCGGTTGAAGTTTTGCAGGCAATCAACGCCCGCATGAAAGCCGAGCGCGAACGCGACGCCAAGGAATTTCGCGCCACCGGCCAGCAGGAAGCGCAAAAAATCCGCGCCGCGGCCGAAAAGGAAAAAACGGTGATTATCGCCGAAGCCGAGAAAAAAGCGCAGATTATCCGCGGTCAGGGAGACCGGGAAGCCATCAGTATCTGGAACAATGCCGCCGGCGTCGATCCGAAGTTTTTTGCCTATTACCGCTCGCTGGAAGCTTATAAGAAAGCGTTAAACGGCAGCGACACCTCCATGGTTCTGGCGCCGGAAAGCGAATTCTTCGAATACTTCGGCAAAACCATTCCGACAGGAAACTGAGCCCGATGACGAGACTTGGCATATTATCGATTGTTTTGGTTCTTGCGTTAGGCTTTGTCGAAGCGCGGGCGCAAGCCGGAAATTCGTTTGCAGATCTGGTCGAGAAGTTGCAGCCGAGCGTGGTCAACATCTCGACCACCACCCTGCCCTCCGAAGACAACGACACTCAGGACGAAACGCTCGGAATCGAGAGTAAAAATCCGGTTATCCGAAAATATTTTGCGCCGCAGGGTTCCGGCCGCACGGCTCTCGGCTCGGGTTTTGTGATTGACGCGCAGGGGTATATTCTGACCAACAACCACGTTATTGAAAACGCCAAGGAAATCTGGGTTACCTTTGCCGACGAGACGCAGGCCGAAGCCAAAATAGTCGGCACCGACGGCAAAACCGACATTGCCGTTATCAAAGTCGAGCCGCAAAAAGCGCTGACGCCGGTCAAGCTCGGAGATTCCGACAAAATCCGCGTCGGTGACTGGATCTTGGCCATCGGCAATCCGTTCGGCCTCGGCGGCAGCGTCACCGCGGGCATTGTCTCGGCCAAATCGCGCGATATTGAGGCCGGCGCCTACGACAACTTTATTCAGACCGACGCCTCCATCAATCAGGGAAGTTCCGGCGGGCCGATGTTTGACATGAACGGCGAGGTTATCGGCGTCAACACGGCGATTTTTTCGACCTCGGGCGGCAGCATGGGCATCGGTTTTGCAACGCCGATCAACCTGCTGAAATTCGTTATTGAAGAAATCAAGGCCAAGGGTAAAGTCGAACGCGGCTGGCTCGGCATCCGGATTCAACCGCAGAATCGCGACCTGGCTTCGAGCGTGGCGCAAAAAGTGCCGGCCGGCGTAATGGTCAGCTCGGTATCGGAAGACAGCGCCGCAAAGAAATCCGGCATTGAAGCCGGCGACGTGATTATCGCCCTCAACGGCAAAGAGGTTCTGAACCCCAAAGAATTTTCGCGGCATATTGCCGAAACCGCCGTCGGGGAAAAAATCAAACTTGACATCTGGCGCAACGCCGAGGTTTTGAGCATTGACCTGCGCGTCGAAAAAATGCCCGATGAAGAATCGCCCGCCAAACCTGCGGCTTCGGAACAGCCGGCGAACGAGACACCGGAAGCGCCGCTCGGCATGGAACTTGCGGAGTTGACGCCGGAGCTGATTAACAAATATCAGTTTCCCGAAGACGCCAACGGCGTTGTGGTGCGCGACGTGTATCCCGGCAGCGACGCTGAGGCCAAAGGGCTCAAACCCGGCGACCTGATTACACAAATCGACAAGAAGGCCATTTTTGACATAAACGACGTCAAAACCTATGTTGCGGAAGCGCGCGCCGAAAACAACCGGCCGGTGCTGCTGCTGATTAACAACAACAATCTTCCGCATTTTGCGGCCGTCAAGCTGGTGGATTATGAGTAGAGTAGATTTTTATCATTTGCAGAGTCAGAGTCTGGAAAACGTTTTGCCCAAACTGCTGGAAAAAGCCTATGAAACAAAAAAGAGCATTGTCGTGCGCATCGGCAACGAAGAGCGTGTCGAGTTTCTGAACGGTCTGCTGTGGACGTATAACGACCAGTCTTTTTTGCCGCACGGCAGCAAAAAGGACGGCTATGCTGAATTACAGCCGATCTGGCTGACCAACGGAACGGATAATCCGAATCTGGCCAGTTTTCTGTTTTTGGTTGACGGCGCCGCCGCAACGCCGGAAGAAGCGGCCGGCTTTGACCGCGTTTTTAACATTTTTGACGGCAATTCCGAAGAAGCGCTGACGCAGGCGAGAAATTTCTGGAAAGCGCTCAAGGCCGCCGGCGCCGAATGTTTCTATTGGCAGCAGGACGAGCGCGGCAGCTGGAAACAGACGGCCTGAACAAACGCCGCACAGCCGTTCCGGAGCGCTGAATTTCTTTTCAACCATCAGTTTCATCTTTCTGAAAGGCAAAACGACATTGTGACATTTTTGTTACAATGTCGTTTTGTGTTGTACATATCGGCTTTTTCGGTGTATAATATTGGTATAGGTGTAGTAAATTTAAAAGGTGAGCAAGACCATGACAAATATTACTCGCATCTTAGGGGTTGCCGTTTGGGCGGCCGGTTTGGTCGTATCTGTCGTCCAGACGGCTCATGCCGACATACAGTGGCTGCCTAAGTATCAGGAAAAGTTATCTTCGAAGAGGCGTACGTCAGATACGAACAATCCGTCGTTTGCCGATCCTCTGAGCTGCGAGGCTCAGGGATGGGTATCGGAGATTCCAGCAA
>CAYNBB010000062.1:0-4550 GCA_964395655.1 uncultured Azospirillaceae bacterium
TGGCGGTCTTCGTTACACGTTCTAATGAAAAAGCTCTCTTCGGAGAGCTTTTTTTTGTGATTTGTGACTTATGTTTGTTTTTTGCATAAAATTTTTATTTTTGGCAACGGATTGCAAATCGCAATTTTGATTTCTTGGGTCAAGCCTGAGAAAGACTGTAAAAACAAGCCCGAGAAAGACACCGCTTCACCGTCTTCCTCGGACAGGACGAAGTCCTTGATCCGAGGATCCGCTTGCGGGAGTTCCCAACTTGTTTCGGCATCTTCGAGATTCCGGTCTTCGCCGGAATGACACCAAAGAGGATATGAATTACAAATTACGAATCACATAACATATACTTTTTTCTTGAAGAATCGTTTTGAATGTTATAGTTTTGGAAAGAATTATGTTCGCCGGACAGGGAGATTTTGCCCTGTTTCGGCTTGTTTTAACCAAGCTTAAGGAGCTAATATAACCATGAGTAAATGGGTTTATACATTTGGAAACGGCAAAGCCGAAGGCGATGCCAGCATGCGTAATCTCCTGGGCGGTAAAGGTGCCAACCTTGCGGAAATGAACAAAGTCGGCCTGCCTGTTCCTCCCGGATTTACCGTTACGACAGAAGTCTGCACGTATTACTACAATAATAACAAGACTTATCCGTCTGATTTGAAAGATCAGGTTCGCGAAGCTGTTGCCGGTGTTGAAAAAATTATGGGCAAAAAGTTTGCCGATGCCAATAACCCGTTGCTCTTTTCGGTTCGTTCGGGCGCCCGCGTTTCGATGCCTGGTATGATGGATACCGTTTTGAACCTCGGTCTGAATGACGAAACGGTTCAGGCTCTGGCCAAGGCTTCCGGTTCTGAAAGATTTGCTTATGATTCTTATCGTCGTTTTCTGCAGATGTTCTCTGACGTCGTTTTGGGCGCAGACATTGAGGAATATGAAGGCGCTTTGGAAGCCATGAAGAAGGCCAAAGGCTACAAGTCCGATACGGATTTGACTGCCGACGATCTGAAGGAACTCGTTAAAGAGTATAAAGAAATCGGTAAAAAACTGGGCAAAGTCGTTCCGCAGGATCCTTGGGATCAGTTGTGGGCCGGTATCGGCGCCGTGTTCGGTTCCTGGATGGCGGCTCGTGCGATCACCTATCGTAAACTGAACAACATTCCTGGCGATTGGGGTACAGCCGTCAACGTTCAGACCATGGTCTTCGGCAACGCCGGCGACGATTGCGCTACCGGTGTTTGCTTCTCTCGTGATCCGGCTACCGGCGAGAACGTTTATTATGGCGAATATCTGGTTAACGCTCAGGGTGAAGACGTTGTGGCCGGTATTCGTACGCCGCAGCCGATGGCTTCCAAAGGCGACGGTACTTCGCTGGAAGAAAAATGGCCGCATCTGTATAAAGAACTGGTTGACGTTCGCAACAACCTTGAAGCGCATTACAAAGACATGCAGGATATGGAATTCACCATTGAACACGGCAAACTGTGGATGTTGCAGTGCCGCAACGGCAAACGTACGGCCGCCGCTGCCGTTCGTATGGCTGTTGAAATGGTTGAAGAAGGCCTGATTAACAAGGAAGAAGCCATTATGCGCGTCGGTGCCGACCAGCTTGATCAGCTGTTGCACCCGATGCTGGATCCGAAGGCCAAGAAAAACGTTATTGCCACCGGTTTGCCGGCTTCTCCCGGCGCTGCCGTCGGTCGTGCCGTTTTCAATGCAGAAGACGCCGAAGCCTGGGCTGCCAAGGGTGAAAAAGTTATCCTCATCCGCAACGAAACTTCGCCGGAAGACATCGGCGGTATGCACGCCGCTCAGGGCGTTATCACTGCTCGCGGCGGTATGACCTCTCACGCGGCCGTTGTTGCCCGCGGTATGGGTACGCCTTGCGTTTCCGGTTCTCATGAAATTCATATCGATTACTTCAAGAAGACCATGACCACCGACAAAGGCGTTGTTGTCAAAGAAGGCGACTGGGTATCTCTGGACGGTGCCAAAGGCCAGATTATCGAAGGTCAGGTTCCGACGGTTAAGGCTGATACCAACAGCGGCAACTTCGGTAAACTGATGAGCTGGGTTGATGAAATCCGTACTTTGGAAGTTCGTGCCAATGCCGAAACTCCGAAAGATGCTCAGACAGCTCGCGATTTCGGCGCTCAGGGTATCGGTCTGGCTCGTACGGAACACATGTTCTTTGATGCAAACCGTATCGGCGACATGCGTGCGATGATTTTGTCCGACAATGAAGAAGGCCGTCGCGCCGCTTTGGCCAAACTGTTGCCGTATCAGAAGCAGGATTTCAAAGATCTGTTCAAGATTATGGACGGTCTGCCGGTCGTTATTCGCCTGTTGGATCCTCCTTTGCACGAATTCCTGCCGCATACCGATGCCGAAATGCAGGAATTGGCTGACAAACTCGGCGTAACTCTGGAAAAGGTTAAACAGCGTGCCAACGCTTTGCATGAAGCGAACCCGATGCTGGGTCACCGCGGTTGCCGTTTGCCGATTACCTATCCGGAAATTTGCGAGATGCAGACCCGCGCTATTTTGGAAGCCGCTATGGAATGTGCCGATGCCGGTGTTAAAGTTTTGCCGGAAATCGAAGTTCCTTTGACCGGTTCCAAGAAAGAGCTCGATATCGTTAAAGACATTATCGATACCACGGCCGAGAAAATCTTCGCCGAAAAAGGCAAGAAGATTAAATATGAAGTCGGTTCGATGATTGAGTTGCCGCGCGCCGCCCTTAAGGCTGACGAGTTGGCTCAGTCTGCCGAGTTCTTCGGTTTTGGTACCAATGACCTGACCCAGACCACTTTGGGCATGAGCCGTGACGATACCGGCGCTATTCTTGACGAATATCGCGCTCGCGGCGTATATGTTGCCGATCCGTTTGCTTCGATTGATGTTGAAGGCGTCGGTTGTCTGGTTAAGATGGCCTGCGAAAAAGCCCGCTGCTCCAACCCGAGCATCTGGCTCGGCGTTTGCGGCGAGCACGGCGGTGATCCGGCATCTATCGACTTCTTCCAGACCTGCGGCATGAACTATGTTTCGTGCTCGCCGTTCCGTGTACCGGTTGCGCGTCTGGCTGCTGCTCAGGCGGCTGTCCGCCACAAAGGCGAAAAGGTTGAGAAGAGCGGTTGCTGCTGCAAAAAATCAGCCTAAGGTCTAGTCCTTAAGTCAAGAAAAAGCGTCTGACGAAAGCCAGGCGCTTTTTTGTATGTGTTGGGTTATCAAAAGCGTTTTGCATCAGGAATTGCGGCATTGGGCGGAAAAATGATTTTTTTTGTCATTTATTGTTGACATTTTTTGTCTAAATAGGCTATTTTACTTGGTATTACAATAATTTTTTAGAAATTGATTAATTCACTATATTTATTAACCGATGTTTGAAGGATAATTACTTTCCGCATCATAAAACCCAAGTTAAAATGGCAGTATATGTAAATGGAAAAGCTATTCCGGAAATGATTTCAAATCCGGAAATTTACGGCGTTTCCGGAGAAAGAAAAACCAGAGAAGAGGAAATTGCAGAATATCTTGCGCATGATTTACCTGAATTATGCGTTAAGCATGCGGTTGAAGAAAACTCTATCGTAAATCTCAGCGTTTCGTTATATTACGGTATTGACGCGGCGTTTACGGAGAAGGAAATTCATCGTTCGCTGCTTAATTCTTCTCAGGCTCGCAGCATTACCCGTCGGCGCCGATTGTACGTGTCGAACAATTATCTGGTTCGGCGTGATAAGAAGGGAAGGTGGTGCGCTGATCCGCTTCTTATGCAGAATGAATGGTTGGATCAGAGCAATGTTCACCGGGCTTTTGTTCAAATCGTAAAAGCCAAGGGATGGGACAAGACGATAGAACGTCCTCTTCTGTGCGATTGTTCTGTCGACGGTATGAAAACCGTGGCCTGGATTTCCTGCCTATGTGTCGACAGCCGGAGGTATACGCTGGCTTGTCTGCCGCAAAACGGTCTGATTTTGGTTGATCGTACGGAAGACGAGTTTCCTCTGCTGGACGAAACTAAGATTAAGGTTGCCGATTGTTATTTTCGGGCAACTCTATGCGAAAGGGAAGCCGTTTCTCTGATGCAATTATAAGTGGCATTGCGTTAAAAAGACATCTCTGTTGTGAAACAGAGATGTTTTTTTGTGCGTGATTGGTGAATTGTTATTAGTGATTTGTATCCTCTTTCGCTGTCATTCCAGCGAAGGCCGGACTTCATGGCCGTCCTCGTGCCTGAAGGCCGCAGGCCGGAGAAACCAGGTAGAAATAAAGCCATATGGTTGACCTGGATGCCCGATCAGGTCGGGTATGACAGAGGGGTACGGCGGCTAGAGAATGATCAAGAAGAGAGACGGCTTGGCACGGGCATGACAAAGAGGGGACTTTGCGGCCGGAATGACGAAAGGGGCAAGGAAAGGTGAAAAAGAAGAAAAGGTGTGTTTTTAAAGCAGAACAGCCGCCAGCTAAACTCTTGGAAGAGGATAGTGACGGCTGCCTGTTTATATCATATAATAGACGAACTGGTTAGGTTCGGATTGTTTTAAAACCATATTGTCATA
>CAYNBB010000063.1:0-3649 GCA_964395655.1 uncultured Azospirillaceae bacterium
GATTGACAAAAGATATTAACAAACTGATTTTAGGCGCAAGTTTGAAAAGGACGGTGATAAATTAAAAAAGATGTAGCCAAACATTGCAGAACTCACTATGTTTTCTTATATAAGAGACAAGGCTAATTTTTATATATGAGGTCAAGATGACTAAACAGAAAGAAAAGTATCCGGTACTTCCGTTGCGCGACATTGTGGTTTATCCCAAGATGATTGTTCCTTTGTTCGTCGGGCGCGAGAAGTCTATCCGTGCTTTGCAGGAAGTGGTCGAGGGCGATCAGAATATTGTTTTGACGACTCAAAAGGACGCTACGGTCGAGGAGCCGAAAAACAACGACATTTATAAAGTCGGAACGCTCGGCACGGTTTTGCAGCTGTTGCGTCTGCCGGACGGTACGGTCAAGGTCTTGGTCGAAGGATTGGAACGCGTCAAGCTGGACAAGGTTTATGACGACGGCGCTTTTATGTCGGCCAATATTACGATAATGCCCGATACGCCGTTGGACGAAAAAGAAATTGAAGGGGCGGCGCGCGCGGTGTTATCTCAGTTCGAAGAATACGTCAAACTGTCCAAAAAAACGCCGCCCGAGGTTTTGGTGGCGGTTAACCAAATTGACGATTACAGCAAACTGGCCGATACCATCGCTTCGCACCTGGCTTTAAAAATTTCGGACAAACAGGCGCTTCTGGAAGGGGCGACGCTGAGCGAACGTTTTGAGAAAATTCTTGAGTTTATGGACGCGGAGATAACGTTGTTGGAAGTGGAAAACAAAATTCGCAACCGCGTCAAGAAACAGATGGAGAAAAGTCAGAAAGAATATTATCTCAACGAGCAAATGAAGGCGATTCAGAAAGAGCTCGGCGATGATGAGGATGACGAAATCTCCGAGTATATGAAAAAAATAGAAAAGACCAAGCTGACCAAGGAAGCCAAAGACAAGGCGCTGGCCGAAGTCAAAAAGCTCAAGTCGATGAGCGCGATGTCTTCAGAAGCTACTGTGGTGCGCAATTATCTGGACTGGATTTTGGATATTCCGTGGAAAAAGCGTTCCAAAGTCAATAAAGATCTGAATAAGGCCATGGAGATTTTGGAAGCCGATCACTACGGTTTGGACAAGGTTAAAGAGAGGATTATCGAATATCTGGCCGTGCAGGCGCGCGCCGACAAGGTCAAAGGCCCGATTTTGTGCTTGGTCGGCCCTCCGGGCGTCGGCAAAACCTCTTTGGGCAAGTCGATTGCCAAGGCTACCGGCCGCTCATTCGTCCGGGCGTCGCTCGGCGGTATGCGCGACGAAGCCGAAATACGCGGCCACCGCCGGACGTATATCGGTTCCATGCCGGGTAAGATTGTTAAAGGAATGAAAAAAGCCGGAACTTCCAACCCGTTGTTTTTGCTCGACGAGATAGACAAACTCGGCAATGACTACCGCGGCGATCCGAGTTCGGCATTGCTGGAAGTGTTGGATCCGGAGCAAAACGCGACGTTTAACGATCATTATCTGGAAGTTGACTATGATTTGTCGGACGTGATGTTTGTGACGACGGCCAATTCGCTCGACATGCCGCGGCCGCTGCTTGACCGTATGGAAATTATCCGGCTGTCGGGATATACCGAAGACGAGAAAATCGAAATTGCCAAACGGCATTTGATTCCGAAGATTTTTGCCGAAAACGCTGTTGACGCCAAAGAGCTGGAAATTACGGAAAGCGCCATTCGTTCGATTATTCGCTATTATACGCGTGAGGCCGGCGTGCGCAATCTGGAGCGCGAACTGGCAACCATTGCGCGCAAGGCGGTGAAAGAAACGCTGTTGTCCAAGAAGCCGAAAAAGGTTGAGGTGACCGAGAAAAACATTGAAAAATATCTCGGCGTTATCAAATACCGATACGGCGAAATGGAAGAAAAAGACCATGTCGGCGTTACCACCGGGCTGGCGTGGACGGAAGTCGGCGGCGATATTTTGTTTATCGAAGCCGTTGACATGCCCGGCAAAGGAATTATCAAACAGACCGGAAAGCTCGGCGAGGTGATGAAAGAATCGATCGAAACCGCTTATTCGGTCGTGCGCGCGCATTCCAAAGAGCTCGGTATTGCGCCGGAAGTGTTTGAAAAAACGGATATTCACGTTCACGTTCCGGAAGGCGCGACACCCAAAGACGGGCCTTCGGCCGGTATTGCAATGTATACGACGCTGGTTTCGACCTTGACCAAGATACCGGTGCGCAAAGACGTGGCAATGACCGGCGAGATTACGCTTCAGGGCAGGGTGTTGCCGATCGGCGGTTTGAAAGAAAAACTGCTTTCGGCTCTGCGCGGCGGAATTAAAACCGTGATTATTCCGCAGGAAAACGAGAAGGATCTGACCGAAATTCCGGATAATGTCAAAAAAGGCCTGAAGATTATTCCGGTTTCAGACGTTAAAGACGTTCTCAAAATTGCTTTGAACGGAAAGCTTAGACCGCTTAAAGACAAAAAATAAGCGAAAAAGGCGGCTGTTTGCCGCCTTTTTCTTTCGTTAAATTCTTAAATTTTGATTAACAGTCTGAAAAATAAGAATCGTTTGCGGGACTGAAAGAATCGCGCAAAACAAGGCGGATGATTCGTCTCTAAGGCGCAGAAAACTGGGGATAACTCGCATTTTGAATGTCGGGAGCCCGCAAAATCCGGGAAAAATGCAGAAAAATGCGGTATAAATGCTAAATTTGTTTGACACGGATTTTTTTTAGTGTTCAAATTTTTGTGTAACCGGGGGAAACCTTGGATTACATTGGTTTATAACTTAATATCAGAGGGAGTCCTCACCGTGAATAAAAATGAATTGATCTCTAGCATCGCTAGCGAAACCGGCCTTACCAAAACTGATTCTGCTAAGGCTTTGGATGCATTTGTTTCTTCCATCACAAGCGCTTTGAAAAAAGGTGATGAAGTTCGTCTTGTAGGTTTTGGTACTTTTGCCGTTACCAAACGCGCTGCTTCTACCGGCCGCAATCCTCGCACCGGTGCCGCGATTAAAATTCCGGCTCGCAAGCAGGCTAAATTCAAAGCCGGCAAAACTTTGCAAGACTCTGTAAACTAATATGAGTGAATAAGGGCTGGCATTTTACCGGTCCTTATTTTTATAAGTTTACCGTTAAAGAGCGAAACAGAAGAGGTTTCGCTCTTTTTGCATCCGCGGCGGCGGAGCGATATTGTCGGGAGTCCGTTTCGCCGGAAAGGAAAAAGGCTGCGGCCGGGTGAGTTTAATTTTTTGCATTTTATGCAATTTTTTGCTTGATTATTTATTTTTGCGAGTGTATAAACACTTTCGTAAACAGGATGGGCGCTTAGCTCAGCTGGAAGAGCATCTCGTTTACACCGAGAGGGTCGGGAGTTCGAACCTCTCAGCGCCCACCAATAAAAAGCCACCCTTTACGGGTGGTTTTTTGGGTAATGGGCGTTAGGTGAGAACTCCCGGGAAGGGAGTTCGACTACCAGCGAAAGGCACACGGGGGTGTGCCGGTGAGGCGGATGCCGAATGAGCGCCAGTGCAACTCAAGCGCAGCGCCGAGTAACCGGTTCAGCGCCCACCAATCAGAAAAAGGCTCGGATTTTCAATGATCTGTCCCCCGGAAATTGGACAGTAAAAAAAGTCCCGAAGAGGAGATCAAA
>CAYNBB010000064.1:0-3268 GCA_964395655.1 uncultured Azospirillaceae bacterium
CCGACGCCGCAGACAGTCAAAAGCAAAAATACTGTTTTTTTCATTTGGGTTCTCCCGCGCTTAAAATGATCTCGCAATTTTGTTCAAGCTGCCGTTTGATCTGAGCAAGAAGCTCCGGCGTGTATTTTTTTATTTTCAGACGGCGGAACAGGGCTTCCTTATGGATTCTGAAAATCAGCGCCTGTCCCAAAAGCAGATGCGTCTGCAAAATCGTCTGTTCGGAATCCGGGGACGTATGATGCAAAACGGCAATCAGCTCGGAAATGTGCCTGAGAACCGGTTCGAAAATGCCGGAATAAAACTTGTCGTAAACCGGCGTCGGAGTAAACATTTCCTTAACCAGCAGTTTTGCCTGCGTGTCGGAGACGATGAAGTTGCACAGAAAATCGAAGAAACTGCCGATAATTCGTTTTATTTCTTCTTTGGGCGGAAGGGGATTCAGTATTTCTGAAGCACTTTTGAGAGAGGCGAGACAGTTTTGCAGAATATGGTTGTAAACGTTTTCCATCACCGCTTCGTAAAGTTTCTGCTTGGTGCCGAAGTAATAATTTATGGAGCAGAGGTTTACGCCGGATTCTCTGGCCAGATCCCTGGTGGATACGCCGTCAAACCCTCTGGCCGCAAACATTTCCGCAGCAGTCTCCAATAGTTTTTCTTTGGTGCTTTTCATCAGACTTTCTCCTGGTTGACAAAGTCAGTATAACACCTCTTAACAATTAAGTCAAACGTTTGAAATGTTTTTTTGCCGGTTGTGCAAATTCCTTCCGGTCTCTTTATCGCCGGCAGATGCACTCTGTCAGATGATCGTCGACAAAACCTGTCGCCTGCAGGTAAGCGTAACAAATCGTGGTGCCGAAAAATTTGAATCCCCGCTTTTTCATGTCCCGACTGATTGCGTCGGATTCGGCAGAAGAAGTCGGTACCTCGCCCAGTGAGGCAAAGTTGTTGACGATTGGTTTTTGTTGCGGAAAAAATGACAGTATATAGTTGCGAAAACTTCCGAATTCTTTTTGCACCTCCAAAAACAGGCGCGCGTTGGTAACGGCCGCTTTTATCTTGAGACGGTTTTTGACGATGCCGTCAAACTGCGTCAGCCTTTCAATGTCTTTGTTATTCATCTGTGCAACCCGCGCCGCGTCAAAATCGCAGAAGGCTTTGCGGTAGCCGTCGCGTTTCCTTAAGATGGTCAGCCAGCTCAGACCGGCCTGAGCGCTTTCCAGAAGCAGAAATTCAAACAAGGTTTTTTCGTCATTCGTCGGCTTTCCCCATTCCCGGTCATGATATCTGACATAAAGTTCGTCGGTTCCGCACCAGCCGCAGCGGCCGTTGATTATATCCTGCATTGTTTATCCTTTGTTCCGGATGTTTCGTCGATTGTTGGAGAACATAGTCTGTCTGCGGCAAAAAGTAAATATCAAATCAGATTTTGGCGGCGGTTGCAAAAAAAACAGGGACAGGCGCAATTCATCCGTTGAAAAAGACAGATTTCGGCCTTATACTATAAAAGCATGAAAAGCTTATGCGATTCATGCTTTGGATTAACAACGATGGAGTTTTTATGTTTACGAAAACGCGGCTTACGGCGTCAAACGGCAGCGATAATTCGGATCGATACGTGATCCGTGGGGTAACTGATAAAAATTATTTCACCCAATATTTTGAATTTTCTTTTTTGATTGATTGCGAGGGCTTATCGGTTCTGAAGGAGGTGTAATTATGCTTTCTTTCAGAAACAGGCTTACCAGAGCGGATGTTGACGTTATTCGTCAAATTGCCGATTCTACCGGTTTTTTTGATAAGAATGACGTTCAGATTAATGTTGACATTGCGGAAGACATGCTCTGCCGCAAGGATTCCTGTCATAAATTTATACTGGCGGATTATAACGGTCGGACGGTTGCTTATGCCTGTTACGGCAAGGTTTCCGATGCCCGGGACGGTACTTATGAAATTTACTGGCTCTCTACCCTCAATGATTATCGGGGCTTGGGCATCGGCAGGCAGTTGATAAGTTGTCTTATTGACAGGTTGCAGAAAAAAGGCGCCGAGAGAATCTATGTCAAAACCGACAGCAAAGAACAATATGAGCCGACCCGTCGTTTTTATGAAAAATGCGGATTCAGGCTGCAGGCTGTTTTGCCGGGGTATTACGATGATAACGACAATTGCTGTATTTACGCTCTGCAATTAATCGGAAATGATTGCGCGGAGAGCGGACAAGAGCAGTGTCTGGCTGCCGAATAGCCGACAGGTGCCGGAATTTTTTCTTAAAAGCGCAAAACAGTTTTTTTTGCGAGTGACGATATAATGTCTTAAATGAAAACGGCCTTAAAAGCATGAAAACTTTTAAGGCCGTTGGAGTTTTTCGAAATTTTAGAAGTCGTCCAACTCCGAGGCGACTTTGCCGGGGTTGTTCCGGTAGAGGAATTTAGCCAGCCGGATCATATTTTCCAGAGTATTGGAAAAGCTCCGGCATTCTTCATCGGTCAGCGCGGCATGCCAGCGTTTAAGATCTCTCAACCAGAGCGCCAGATCGAGCTTGTCGTTGAACACGGGGGCAAAGCCGTAGAGACTGTCGCCGCCGGTAATGATGATGACTTCGTGTCCGGGGAACAGATCGCCGATTGTGAGGCGCTCGTCAACGATTGTCTCGTTTTTGGCGGCGTCATAGCTGCGAAGCTGCAGTTCCCGCTCGGTTCCGCGGCTCAAAGAGCTGTATTGGAACGCGATAGTTTCTCCGGTGAGGCCTTTAAGTCCGCTTCCTTCCATGATGCCGTAGGTGTCAAGACCGGAGTGGTCGCCGTTGAACATGTCAACGAACGTATATTTTCCGTTGCTGAGCATGTAAGAAAGTACTTCTTCAATTTTTTTATCCATGTTGCTTTTTATTATAAGTTGTTAATAATTCGTTTTAAGCTGTTTCAGTTATATCATTTAAATAAATATTGTTCAATAATAAAAGTGACGAATTTGACAAAAAATATGCTTGGTGCGCAAATTAAACAAAAAGTGATTTTCAAAGGTGTGCTAAAAATAAGTACAGCGTATCCGAAAAATACAGCATTGTTAGAAATAAAAAAACGTCTAAACTTAAAATTGAGACGACAAACGAATAAGCCGTAATTCTGCGGCAGAAATTAACAAGGAGTTTTTATATTATGTTATTTGGAACCGTAAAGTGGTTTAACACTCAAAAAGGATATGGATTTATTGCGCCCGAGAAAGGGGAGAAAGACGTTTTTGTTCACGTTACCCAGTTGGAAAAAAT
>CAYNBB010000065.1:0-2835 GCA_964395655.1 uncultured Azospirillaceae bacterium
CCGTATTTGCAGCTTGAAACGTCTGGATGGCTGTACAAATGGCAATCATCGGTATAACAATTGCTGACATTGCATTTGGGGCAGTTTGCATCAACGTAGCTCGGACAGCCCCAGGGACAGTTTGTATCACCTTTGCTGACCAGAGTAACGTTGGAAAACTTCCAGCAGGTGTCGGCATAACAGGCTTTATAATGTTGCGTATTGGAAGGTTTATCCTTGCATACTCCGGCGGCAGTGTCGGCGAATTTGCAGCTGGAGCCGTTCATGACATAGGGATAGACATCGGTTTTGCAGAGACATTGGGTGCCGCGCTTTGTGCTGTCTTGGCAAAGCGAGCCGCCAAGTTGATAATTTCCGTTGCAGTTTGAGGAGTTGTAGGGATATATGGATGTGTCGCATTTGCAGTTTCCGACGCAGTTTTTGTTGATGACGGCATTCGGATAAGGAGTACAAACTTGTCCGGAAGCGATTTCATTCGGAGAAAGCAAGGGCTTGCCGGCGCTGTCTTTGAACTTTGAGCATTCGGAAGCGGCTAAAGACGGGGTTGAGGCGTCGTTGGTGCGGCTGCGATAGGTGTTGGGCAGTTTTTCCATATATTCCGGAAGAAACCAGGTTTTGGCTCGGACGACGGTGGTCAAAACGACGGCACAGACAAAAGCGAGGCAGACAGCAATTCCCAGTCTTTTGCTCATGATAATACTCCTCAAAAAAAATCCTACTTGTCTTTTATTGTATTACAAAGCTGGATTAGTGTCAATAAATATACCGAAAATGCGGAAAATTTTATACACATGGGAACGTTGATTCGCTTGTAATAAAACAGGAACGACACTATAAATTTCTATATCGATTACGGAGAAATGCGAATGTTGTTTTCAAAATTTGAAAGACTGGTAGCTCGGCGTTATCTGAAGGCCAAGCGCAAAGAAGGCTTTATTTCGGTTATTACCGGCTTTGCATTTACCGGCATTGCGCTCGGCGTGGCAACGCTGATCATCGTCATGTCGGTCATGAACGGATTTCGGCATGAGCTGCTTTCCAGAATTTTGGGTATCAACGGGCATATCGGACTGATGTCGCCGCTTGGTTATCCGTTTAACAATTATCAGCAGGCGGTCAAAGAACTTGCCGAAACGGAACATGTCAGCATTGTTATTCCGATGATCGAAAACCAGCTTCTGGTCAGTGCCGGAAAAGCGGCGGAAGGTGCTATGGTTCGCGGAATTTCCAAAGCAGACATGCTGAAAAAGCCGATTTTGAAAGACGGCGTCCGCAACGTCGACATGAAGGATTTTGAAAAAGACAATGTGATTATGGGCGTCCGTCTGGCTCGCAAAATGGGAATTGTTCCGGGGGACAAAATCACGCTTATTTCCCCCAACGGAAAGGTTACGGCGTTCGGAACCGTGCCCCGGATGAAGTCTTATCAGGTTATCGGCACTTTTGACCTCGGCATGTATGAGTATGACGCCAATTACATTTTTATGCCCCTGGACACCGCGCAGACCTATTTCGGTCTGAAAGGCGCGGTTACGAACATTGACGTGACGCTGGACGACGAAAAAGTCCTGACACCGGTGCGGAAGAGCATTGAGCAGAGCGTCGGTGCCGGCGCTTACGTCTATGACTGGAAACAGTCGAACGCGGCATTTTTTAACGCCATAGACGTTGAGCGCAACGTGATGTTTCTTATTCTGACGCTGATTATACTGGTTGCCGCTTTTAACATTATCACCGGGTTGATTATGCTGGTCAAAGACAAAGGCAGGGATATTGCCGTTCTGCGCACAATGGGTGCAACCAAAGGCATGATTATGCGCATTTTCTTTATGGACGGCGCTTTTATAGGAGTGGTCGGTACCGGTCTCGGGTTGATTTTGGGGCTTCTTTTCTGTCATAATATAGAAAGTATTCGTCAGGGATTGCAACAGTTGCTCGGGCGAGACCTGTTTTCGGCCGAGATCTATTTCCTGTCAAAACTTCCGGCAAGGGTTGACACCTTTGAAGTTGTCATGGTTGCCGGCATTTCGCTTCTGTTGTCGTTCCTGGCCACGTTATATCCGGCTTATCGCGCCGCAAAATTTGATCCGGTGGAGGCTTTGCGCTATGAATAAAAAATCCGCTCCGACTTTGGAACTCAAAAACATCTGCCGCTCGTTCAAACAGGGTTCACAGACGCTGGAGGTTTTGAAAGGCGTTAACCTGGACATTGAGAAAGGCGAAGTCATTGCACTCATCGGCCCGTCCGGAGCCGGCAAATCGACCATGCTACAAATTGCCGGACTGCTTGAAAAGCCTACCAAAGGCGAAATTTATCTTGACGGGCAGAAATGCAGCAAACTCGGAGATGCCATGCGTACGGCTCTGCGGCGCGACTATCTGGGGTTCGTGTATCAATATCATAACCTGCTGCCTGATTTTGATGCGGCCGAAAACGTCATGCTGCCGCAGCTGATTGCAGGCGTCAAACCGAAAATTGCCCGAGAGAAAGCCGAGTGGCTGCTTTCCCGGATGGGGCTTGCAAAACGTTTTCGGCATCGTCCGGCAGAACTTTCTGGCGGCGAACAGCAGCGCGTAGCGATTGCCCGTGCGTTGGCCAATACGCCGAAATTGCTGCTGGCCGACGAACCGACAGGGAATCTTGATCCGCGAACATCGGAAACCGTGTTTGCCGAGCTGCTTTCCATTGTCAAAGAAACGGGGCTTTCGGCGCTTATTGCCACGCACAATCACGATTTGGCCAATCAGATGGATCGCAAAGTCGAACTTGAAGACGGAAAGCTGATGGATATGAGGGCGGCTTTGAGCATCAGCAAAGAGAATTTTTACTGATTT
>CAYNBB010000066.1:0-2768 GCA_964395655.1 uncultured Azospirillaceae bacterium
CGAGAGTAAAATTCAGATTTTTTACCAACGTTAAACTCGGAAACCGGGCGATAGTATCCCATTACTCTGGTCCAGACCTCGCAGGGTTGTCTTTCTTCGTCGTTTAATTTGATATCTTCAAAGTTGATTGTTGTCATTTTATTCTGTCTCCAAAGTTAAATTTTACTCTTATGCAACATCTTTTCTGGATGCAGCGGCTCTTTTTTGTGCCTTCAACTCCTCATCGCAGATCGGGCAGTATTTATGTTCTCCTGAGATATAACCATGCTTGGGGCAAATGGAAAAAGTAGGAGTTATGGTAATGTACGGCAGGCGATAATTGGTCAGGACTCGTCTGACGATGTCGCGGCAAACTTTCGCCGAAGAAATTCTCTGTCCCATATAGAGGTGGAGAACGGTACCACCTGTATATTTGGTTTGCAGAGTGGATTGCAGTTCAAGCGCTTCAAACGGATCATCCGTATAACCTACAGGCAATTGCGAAGAGTTGGTATATACCGGATTTTCCTTGGTTCCCGCCTGAATAATGTCTTTGAAGCGTTTTTTGTCTTCACGGGCAAAACGAGTGGCGGCTCCTTCGGCCGGCGTAGCCTCAAGATTATACATATGTCCGGTTTCTTCCTGAATGGAAACCAATTTGGCGCGGATATAATCCAAAAGCTTTTCGGCAAAAGCCTGTCCCCAGGAATCGGCAATGCTGTGCTCGTCATTTGTAAAGTTGCGAATCATCTCGTTGACGCCGTTAACGCCGATAGTCGAGAAGTGATTGCGCAGCGTACCGAGATAACGCTTGGTAAAGGGGAACAAACCGTTGTCAATCAGGCGCTGAATAACTTTGCGTTTGATTTCCAATGAGGTTCGGGCGATTTCCATAAGTTCGTCGACTCTGGCAAACAAGGCATGCTCATCCCCTTTGTACAAATAGCCAAGGCGGGCGCAGTTAATGGTAACGACGCCGACGGAACCTGTCTGCTCGGCCGAACCGAACAAACCGTTGCCGCGGGCAAGAAGTTCGCGCAGGTCAAGCTGTAAACGGCAGCACATTGAACGAATCTGTCCGGGTTTGAGAACGGAATTGATAAAGTTCTGGAAGTAAGGCAGACCGTATTTGGCCGTCATTTCAAACAAAAGGTCCGTATTTTCGTCTTCCCACGGGAAATCTGGCGTCATGTTGTAAGTCGGAATCGGGAAGGTAAACGGACGGCCTTTAATGTCGCCTTTCATCATGACTTCCATATAGGCCTTGTTGATCATGTGCATCTCTTCCTTCAGGTCACCGTAGGTAAACTCCTGTTCGACACCGGCAATAAGAGGATGCTTGTCACGCAGATCTTCCGGGCAGACCCAGTCGAACGTAAAGTTTGTGAACGGCGTCTGAGAGCCCCAGCGAGACGGAACGTTCAGGTTATAAACCAGTTCCTGCATGCTCTGATAAACCTGCTGATAAGACAAATTGTCGACACGGATGTAGGGCGCCAGATAGGTATCGACCGAAGAGAAAGCCTGAGCGCCGGCCCATTCGTTTTGCAGTGTTCCCATAAAATTTACCATTTGACCGACAGCGGCGGACAGGTGTTTGGCCGGTCCGGCTTCAGCCTTGCCGGGAACGCCGTTAAAACCTTCGTGAAGGAGATTCTTAAGCGACCATCCGGCACAGTAAGCCGCCAGCATGCTCAAATCGTGAATATGAATATCACCGTTGCGGTGAGCCTCGCCGACATTGGCCGGATAAACATGGCTCAACCAATAGTTGGCCGTTACTTTGCCGGAAACGTTCAAAATCAGACCGCCGTTGGAATAGCCCTGGTTGGCATTCTCGTTAATGCGCCAATCGAGCTTTTCAAGATATTCGTTAATCGAGCTCTCGACATCAACCATGACTTTACGGTCGGAACGCATACGATTGCGCTGGTCGCGATACAAAATATAAGCCTTGGCGGTTGCAAAATAGTTGGCAGAGATCAAAACCTGTTCGACGACATCCTGAATATTTTCGATTGAAGGCAGAGACTCCGCGAATTTGTGTTTCAGAACTTTCAAAACCTGAGCCGTAAGGAGCCAGCTCTCCTGCTCGCCGAATTCGCCGGTACTGGCTCCCGCCTTGTTGATGGCGTTATGAATCTTGGAGCTGTCGAAAGGCGCAAGAGTACCGTCTCTTTTGGTAACGCTTTCGATATTTATTTTTTCGTCCCCGATGGCGGGCATTTCATAACTAGACTTAGACATTTCGCGTATTTGATCCTTATTCTTTCGCAGTGAGACCGCAATCTCGTTGTTGATACCGTGTATACCATATATAGTATTAAAAAAATGTAAACAGTCCCATATTTAGTATACACAACTTTTTTATAAAAATTTTTCGAATGCAGAAAACAACAATAATTCGGCCTCATGACCATGATGATATATTGCGTTATTCTGACCGGGGGCTCAACAGCATTTTTTTCTAAAAAACGGATTCCGTTACTATCTTATTCAAAAACAATCATAAAAAATTTTAATCTGCGTGGATAAATATCTTAATAAAAATTTTATGCCGAAAATACGTCTAAAATTTTGGGATTTTAAGCAAAATATTTGCCTATTTTCACAATGGTTAAAAACAGACTCGATAATCGGCGATCTGTTGTTTGTGATTCGTCATTCGTGATTAGTAATTCGTATTCTTTTAGTGTCATTCCGGCGAAGGTCGGAATCTCGGAGATGCCGAAACAAGTCCGGCATGACAAGAATGATGTATATTGCTTTTGGATCCTCGGATCAGGACT
>CAYNBB010000067.1:0-1751 GCA_964395655.1 uncultured Azospirillaceae bacterium
AGAATAATAAACGCCAGCAAAAGCATAACAGCCACCAGTACAATTCCCAGCCACATCGCATGCCCGGTTGCCAGCCAGTCAAACAAATTGATATAATAAGCCAAGGCCAGCAGAATCAAAACAATCAGGCTGATAAACCATGATTTGAGCATTTTCTTTTCCTAAAATTTTCCGGTCATCAGAAAGGTCATCGTTGCATCAACGATCCGCGGACATTTAAATATATTGAGCTTCCGGCACTTGATTTCAACAATATCCCGCGCCTTTTCAAAATCCTGCTCTTCTTCAAGGCTGTAATCCGGCATTGTCTTTCCTGTTATTTTCTCAATAATTTTGGTCGTCAGCGGCCGGTTGATGATCACGCCGGTCTCAATTTCCTTCGGCAGGGCAGGCAGTCGCTCTATATTATAAGGCGACATTTCCTTGGCCGTCGGCCCGATGATAAAGTTCGACAGGCCGTTGTTGCTCAACGCATGCAAGAGTTCGCTGCCGTGGTTCAGCGGCGCGACTTCGACGATTCGTCCCGTTTTGAGCTTTTTGCGCCACGGGGTGTCGAGCATAAACAGCTTCTTGAGAATGATACAGCCGATTCCTTTGGCCACAAAAGAAACCTGGTCGACGTCTTCAAGGTGGTTCAGCAGAAAATCAAGCTGCCGGACATGCCCGTCAAGATCTTTCTGCGTCGACGGATAATTGATTGCAGCTGCCAGATATCCTTCCTTGAGGGCGGCGCGCCACAGCGGTTTAAAAATGTTTTTCGATTCGCCCAAACCCGGTAGCATGATAATCATATGCCCTTTTTGCCGCGCGATCTCAAAGGCTTCTATATATTTGATAAAGGCCTTGCGGCATTCGTCAAAGCTTCCTTCCGTCCGGCAGATGTCCCAGTTGTCGAGCAACCGGCAGTGTTTGTTGATGTAGTTGCGCTGGATTCGCCATTTCTGATAAAAGAACACGTCTTCCCAAAAATGGCCGCCGCCCATGGTATAAAAACCGCCCAGCATTTATTTTCTCCTAAAGTTTGCCGATTCCGTTGGTGTTGGGAATGGCCGTAATCGTTACAATGGCTTTGTCGCTGCCGTCCATCTCAATCAGAATCTGAATCGCCCGCTTGTCTCTGACATAGGTCATATGGCTGATTTTGGCGCGCACGGTGGCAACTTCAATCCACTTTAATTTCGGCATTTCAAGGACATAAAAGTCAAAAACGCTGCTCGGATTGTACGGAGTCGTGTAAACAAGGCTGCCGATCCAGTTCTCGCCGCTGCCGAGAGCCTTGGTCTCGTCAAGGTCAATAAAGGAATCTGTCGGAAACGGAATGTCCGGAAAATGTGCAAACGCCGGCGGAATCGCGGAGCCGTCAACAGCGCTGAGACTCGGACGTTCACTCGCGCAAGCCGAAAGGATTACGACTAAAGTTAATGCTAATATTTTGTTTTTTAACATAATTGTTGCCTTGTTAAGTTTCTCAAATATGGTATATTAAACTCATAATAGCGCATTATGGTTAAAAAAAAGGAAACAAAGCGAAGTTTCCGCATCCGATTTTGATGCATAAAAAAATACAGTTTTTCAAAGGATTGTAAAAAAGTGTAAAAAAAATCAAAAATTTTTGCTTTTTTGTGTTGACAAGGGAGAGCTGATGTCCTATAAACCACCTCGCTGACGCTGAGGATGCAAGTTCTGAGAGTTAGCGGTTATATCAGATAGTAAATAAGAGAGAGAGGATACGCAGGCAGCATGTTGAGCGG